>CAVBXH010000031.1:0-29341 GCA_963599475.1 Acutalibacteraceae bacterium
TTCTCGGTGTTCATCGGTTCTTTTCGTTTCTGTCCGACAAAGATACCACTTTCCCACGAAACTGCAAAAGTTTTGCGGGAGAAAACGCGGTTAGGCGGGCTGAATAGTTACCTTTTTTGGGAGGTGTGTTAAATGCGTCGAATCTTGATGCCCGACAGAAAGGCTGTGCCAGCCTCGGTCTTCGGAACGAACCTTATCAGCAGTCCCTCCTGAGTAGCCTCTACGGTATAGCAGCGGCGGACGGCCGTGAAATAGCCGGCCTCGGCGGCGGGATGGCAGTCCTCTTCTATCCGCAAGCCATTTACCTCAATGTCGAAATGCTGCGGCTGAAGGATGTTGGTAGCCGCCGCTTCGCTGTCTTTGCCGAGGAGATAGGCGGATGAAGCCTGCTTTTGTCGGGTGTCGGCGAAAAGCAGTTCGAGTTCGTATCGGCCCGATGGCACATCGAAGCGATAACCCTCAATGCCGATACGCTGGGTCTGGTAGAGCGGGTCGTCTTCGGTACATTGGATTTCGGCTTGTGTGACGGAAGGCTTGCCGCCGACGTAGCCCCAGCTCCCTTTGGTGTAAGGACGGTCTGCCGCCCATGTCACGCCTGTTTTGGCTGACTGGAAATAGCAGAGACTGCCCACGTTCACGGCGAGTTCACTGATTTGTCTGGCATCGACAGCAATCCTGCGCCAGTGAACGATGGTCTGGTCTACGATGCCTGCCGCCCGCGCCTCCAGCCTGTTCGCACCCTCTCGCCATTCCACGTTGAAGCAGACAAGGTGGTTCTTGGTGGGTCGCCTGCCCAGGGTCTGTCCGTTGACGAGGAGTTCCACCTCCTCGGCATTGGAGTATACCTTCACCTGTTGGCGGCTCTCCACCGTTTCCCGTTCTGGCCAGTCGCGTGTGGCGATGTGTAGCACGGTCTTGTCATTCCGCCATGCAGCCTGAAAATAGTAGAACACGTCCTTCTTTTTGCGTTCTGCAGTCACCACGCCTTTGTTGTTGATATGAGGCATGGATTCGCTACGGTTGGCTGAGGAGAAATCGATGAAATTCCAGTAGCTTCCGCCCATGACGTATGGCGTGTCCGAAATGACGGGCAGGTAATGTTCGATGTATTGCTGTTGGTATTCGCAGGAGAAATCGAATGCCTTTCCGCCGCTGACGCTGTGGAGACGCAGGTCGCTGCCGGCTCCCCATTCGCTGACCATCACTGGGCGATGGGGATTGTCCCGTTGCTGGCGTTCCAGATATCGTTCGAAGTCCGACAACTCACCGCTGTACCAGCCTTGATACAGGTTCCAGCCGAGCACTTGACTGTGACGGGAGATACCATACTTGTGATAGTCGTTACTGCCGTGCAGTGCCATCGTTGAGTGTCGCGTGGCATCCTCCTCACGAACGATGCGCTCCAGCCGTGCGGCAAGGGCATTGATGCGCTCCACCTCCTTCGTGAACGCTTGCTGCGCAGGGAACTCATTGCGCGCCCGGAGCAGTATTTCGTTCATGTAGCCCCAGAGTATGACGGAGGGATGGTTGTAGTGTTGGCGGATCATCTCCCGCAGTTGTTGGCAGGCATTGTCGGCGAAGGCCTCATCGTCGGGCACGTAGTTGATTACAGGAATCTCCTCCCAGACCAGCAGGCCCAGTTTGTCACACATCTCCAGTGCGGACTCCGCCTGCGGATAATGTGCCAAACGGATGAAATTACAGCCCATGTCCTTGAGCATCCGCAAATCCCTGCGGTGCATGTCGTCGTCGAGAGCGATGCCATAGGGTTGCCAGTCCTGATGACGGCACATGCCATTGAGCTTGTAGGGCAGACCATTGAGGAAGAACCCCTTTTGCGCATCGAAACTGCACCAGCGCAGGCCGACGGAGTGTTCCTGGCGGTCGAGTAGGGATGTGTTGTCCCACAGCTCCGTCTTGACCCTGTACAGGTGAGGATGCTCGGGACTCCACAGCATGGGCTGTTTCACCTCTGGCAGGTCTGTTTGCTGTATGATGGTCTGTCCAGCCGGGATGCGCAGGTGTTTCTTTCGCACCGCGAGCAGCCTGCCGTCGGGGGCATAGAGCGTATGGGTCACATAGCAGTCCTTGGAGGTGGCAGCATCGTTGTCGATACGTGCCGCTACGCTCACGCATGCCCTTTTTGCATTTACCTGCGAAACCGTAACGAACACGCCGTCTGCTCCGTCCTCGGTCATCGAGAAATGCTGCTGTTGGGTGACCATCAGTTTTACGTTACGGTAGATGCCGCCCATGAACGTAAAATCGGCAGAGACGGGTGCCACGTGCGGATCTGTATTGTCTACCGCAATCAACAACTCGTCGGTGCCGCGGAGATAGGGTGTCAGGTCGAACACCGAAGCGGTATATCCGCCCCGGTGTTGGCCTGCTGGTTTTCCGTTCACGTAAAGCACTGCGGTTTTGAAGGCAGCCTCCACCTTCAGGAAGCAACGTTGGTCTGCCGTCAGTTGTCTTTTCAGTGTTCTCCGGTAGAAACACTTGCCCTGTTTGTAGTCGCGTGTGGTGTAGGCATCGGTGTTCCAGGTGTGCGGCAGCGCTGTAGACTGCCAGTGGATGCTGTCCGTGCTGAACGTCCAGCCGTCGTTGAGCGACTGGACGGCGTTTTGTGCCATCGCCGTCAGTGCAGCTACGACCATGAAGAAGATTGAAGCGGTTGTCCTGTTGTATTTCATCCTGTTTTTCTCTCTTTTACCTCGATAGTTCCTCCAGTTGCATCCTGCGCCACAAGGCTTCTATATAATAATAGTCGGCATAGCAGAGGGGTACGTCTACCTCACTGTTTGCGGGTTTGTGACCCGTGGAATGGAGCAGAAGGAAACCCTGACTGGTGCCAGTGGGAGCTTGGTAGTAGTCGATGAGTGAATCGACGATGCGGTCAGCATACGCCCTGTATTGTCGGCTCGACTCCGCATCCACATACCCCTGCAGCTCATAGCAGGCGGAAGCCACCAACGCGGCAGCAGAAGCGTCGCGCGGTGCATCGGGGATGGCGGGGTCTTTCATGTCCCAGTAGAAGATGCCGTCCTCCGGCACGTTCGTGAGCGAGAAGAGGAACTGCGCCACGTGCTGGGCCTGATGGAGATAGCGCGGGTCGCGAGTATAGCGGTAGCACATGGTGTAGCCGTAGAGTGCCCAACCCTGTCCACGGCTCCAGAAGGAGTCGTCGCTGTACCCCTGGTGTGTCACCCTCATGCGGACGCTGCCCGTTTCTGGGTCGTAGTCCACCACGTGGAACGACGAACCGTCGGGGCGGAAATGGTGCTCCATGGTCGTGTCGGCATGGCGCACGGCAATCTTGTGGAAGGTGGAGTCGCCCGTCAGTCGTGTGGCTTCAAAGAGCATTTCCAGATTCATCATGTTGTCGATGATGACCGGAAAACGCCACCTGTCGGCATTGTGATCCCAGGAGCGGATGCAGCCCACTTTTGGCGAGTAACGGCTACAGAGCGTGCGTGCTGCTTGCAACACTACGTCACGGTAGCTCTGCTCGCCCGTCAGCCGGTAGGCCTGGCCGAAGCTGTCGCCAATCATAAAGCCCAGGTCGTGGGTGCCCTTGTGCCACTTGGCACTTTCTATCGGCCATGTGTTGCTGACGGCATGCTCGCGCCAGAACGGCTCGTGACTATACCGGTACATCTGCCAGAGTGTACCAGCAAAGAAACCCGAACACCAGTCCTTCGGCCCTACCAGCACAAGGTTGCCGTCCTTGTCGACGCTACGTGGAGATACGCGTCCGCCCTTGGCCGTTTCCCGTGTCTCGGCAGTACACTGCAGTGCATAGCGCAACTGTTCATCGGCGCGTGCCATAGCATGATCGGTCTTTGTCGGCTGTTCATAGAGCAGGACGAAGAGGTCTCTCCAGTCGCGTCGCTTCACGGTGCGGTATGTTTGAAGGTAATCCCGGCGGCTTCCGTCCAGCGTGTAGGCGCGGTAGAAATCGCACGCCATCTCCTGTTGCTTGCCGTCCCAGTCGCTGATTTGCTTGTACGGCCATGTTGACACAGGTTTGCCCATGTAGAGCATCAGAAAGTCCATGGCACCGAAGAGGCTGCGGTCGCCCGCAGTGCAGTACTGGCGGAAATCCTTTCCTTGATGTTTCACCATCAGCATGAGATCGATGATGTGGGTGATGTTGTACTGTGAATAGCCGAATGCCAGGGTGCGTCGCAGTTCGTAGGGCTGTCTGCCGTCGGGTTCTATCTGTGTGGCGATGCGGCGCTCGGGAAACTTTTTTAGCACCTCGTCAAATGCTTTCTTGTTGCCCGTGTAGAGGGCATAGGCCGCCACTTGTACGTCGTAGGCCGTGGCGTGGTTGTTCTTCTGGCGGCTCTCCTCCAGTGCCTGCGGATGGGTCAAAAGCCACTGCAGCAGTTGCGAGAACCACGCCTTCAGTCGCCGAGAGTCTTTGGACGTAAATGACTTGGACTGCTCCAGCAACTGTATGCCGTCCAGCATGTTCACGAATGAATAGGCATCGATGACCCCGTAGCAACGCCCTTCGGCCACACCGGGGATGTGCTGTGCATAGCGCAGGTTGGGGTTCATCGCTGTGGCCTTGTTCAAGAACCATACGCGGAGCAACTCCGTGGCTTTCCCGGCATATTGCTCTTCGCCTGAGAAATAGTAGGCCAATGAGAGCCGGTATACGGCCTCGGCCATGGCAGACAGCCTGTTGCGGTCGAACCTGTTGAGTTCCGGATTGGAAACGCCATCGCGCATGATGTAGGGCAATCCGTCGGGCTTCGAGCTGTCGGGCCAGGAATAGCGTGACAGACTTACGTAGTCGTGCTTGGAGCCGCTGGAAGGGACGTAATCCTTGTCCATCACCGAGAGCGGACGCATGGAGAGGTCGCGGTTAGCCTGTTCCTTGAGTGCTTGATAGGCACGGGCATATGCCGGCCTATTGAGCTGCTTCCTGACCTGTGCCAGATGCTCAGCATCCAGTATGGACTGGCCAAAAGTGCCTGCTGACACCATGGTCAGCAGGGCACAGAGAGAGATGAAGGTCTTTTTCACGGTCATCAGTTCAAGTTGACGGTCACTTTATAGTTCTCCGTGAAAGCACGCACCGCGTATTTGTCGGTCTGAACGATATAAGTGTTGGTAAAAGAGATGGCATCGTCGCCTGTTCGACTCGGATCCCATGTGGTCACGGTAACGCTTCCTGTCTTGTCGCTCAACGCCTTGATACAGATGTTCTTGTCGCCTTTGGTACAATTCTCCCACACGACCTTGTAACCGCCGTTGTTCTCGGGTGTCAGTGTATTGCCGTTGTCGTCCACCACTTGATAGTCCGTGCCAAGCTGTAATTCATCGCTGATGGTGTAGTATGCCACTTCGGCATTGATGCCACGCTGTGGACGCTCGCTCCAGAAATGTGTGACAATGGTGGCCGTCCCTCCTTGGGCAATGTTGTACACCACGTCATTCTTGAACTTGCCCCAATCTTCGAAGCCATAGAAATACTCATGTTCCAGGGTGGGGTCTGTGGTCCAGTCGTCATCGCTGCAGCTGGTGAGCGTAAGGCCGAAGAGCAAGGCCGTCATTGCGAATAATATCTTTTTCATTGTTGTTTTCTTTTTGAGTTCTACATGTGTTTACCACTTGGGATTCTGCGTGACATTGCCGTCGCTGGTGGCAATCTCATACGTTGGAATGGGATAGAGATAGTCTTTTTCTGGGTCGAACTTACGGCTGTCGGCCTGTTCTATCACATAGAAATCCTTGGCATCGTATGCCTGCTTACCGTTGAGCTTACCGTTTTCGTCGGTCAGGAATTTCTCAAATTCGGCACGCTTCGTGGTGGTTTCCGAATCGATAAACTTTGCACCGACAACGGCCTTGGGAAGCACGTCTTCTGCCGTCTTCCAACGGATGATGTCGCTATAACGGATATTCTCGTCGATAAACTCCACCAGTCGCTCGCGGCGAATCTCGTCCCGGATATTCAGTCCGTTGGCCGTGGCAAAGTCGTTGGTCAGCCGGGCTGTCATGCCCGATCGCTGGCGCACGGCATTTACCGTAAGGTCGAGTTGTGCATCGGTGACAGAGCCGTTCAGTTCGTAGAGAGCCTCGGCATAGGAGAGCAGCACCTCTGCATAGCGGATAATCATCTTATCGACCGTTTCCTTGGAATTGGTTTGCCACTGGTCGAGCATAAAACCTTTTTTGATGGAATATCCCTTGTGATAGGCAAAAGGAATGAAAGCACCCTTGTACGCCTCTTCACCTATTTTGTATAAGGTCATGGCCAATCGAGGGTCGCGGTTCACGAACACATCGTCATAGCTTGTCTCGTCTCGGACGGCCAGTGGACTCTTTTCGCGGGGCAGGCCGTCTGTATACAGGAACTGGTCTACCGCGCTTCGGGTGACGGACGCCGTGTTTTCCAGTTGTCTGGAATTTCCATGGGTGATGGTGCCGGCATCGTTCGGACCATAAACCTTCACGAAGACATTTTCCTTGTTCTGGCGGCCTTCACCGTCAAAATAAAATAATTTCTGGAAATCAGGATACAGGCTGTGCTTGCCTTCCCGAATCATCTCTTCTGCGGCATTGATGCATTTCTGCAGATGAGCCTTCCAGTCGCTGCCCAGACTGTGGTATTTGGAGAAGGTACCTTCATAGAGCCCGATGCGGGTCAACAAGCCCAATGCTGCCGATTTGGAGACGCGCCCCCAGTTGGAAGCATCGGCCACCTTGTCTATGTCAGGCAGATTCTCGAATGCGAAGTCCAAATCCGCATAGCACTGCTGTATAACCTCCTCGCGGGGCGTACGGGCCTTTTTGATTTCCGGGTCGTTGGTCGAGTCAAAGGCCTTGAGTATCAGAGGAACATCACCGTATTTCTTCAATAGCTCGAAATATTGGTAGGCGCGGAAGAAACGGGCCTCGGCTATCCAGCGGTTCTTGACGGCATCGGTCTGGTCCGAACTGCCGATTTTCTCGATAGCGTTATTGCACTTGCCGATTCTGGAATAGGGGTTGGTCCAGTCACTGGAAGTGGCCGGGACAGTCCAGTTGCCACTGGACACATCGTTGGCGCCTCCGCTGCTCATGTCATCGGCTCGGTAATCGTGCCAGAAACCGTCCAGATCGGTATAGAAGCGGTTGCAAGCTCCGCGGAAGTCGCTCTCCGACTTCCAGAAGTTCGTGTCTGACAAGGTTGTCTCAGGTGCTCTGTCTAACTCGCAACCAGCCAAGCCCAGTGTTCCGAGGGCTATTGTTACAAACAAATATATCTTTTTCATATCGTAGTCCTTTTTTTAGAATGTTACATTTACACCGAATGCCCATGTGCGGAAGAAGGGATAATAGTTGCGGCCTACGCCGTTGCTTGACTCTGGATCATAAACCTTCAGGAGGTCGGTGTGTTCCCAAAGGTCATTGCCCGTCACGTACACGCGCACGCTGTCCACGTATTTCTTGATACCGGGGATGGTATAGCCGACGGTGACGTTCTTCAGACGCAGGTAAGCGGCATTCTGCAACCATTTGTCTGACGGTCTGTAGTTAAAGTCGTTGGAAACAAAGAGACGTGGCCAGGCTGCGTCCTGATTGTCTTCTGTCCAGTAGTCCCGATGGATGGTCCAAGGCATTTGATAAGTGTTTTTGAAGGGCGCAAGGACATCTGCTGCTATCAGAATCTTGCGTTTTCCGACACCCTGGAACATCATAGAGAAATCGAAACCCTTCCATTGTGCCGAGAGGGTGAGGCCATAGAGGTAGCGTGCATTGGAGTTGCCGAGATAGACCAGGTCACCATGGTCTTCCTTGGTGCCGCTGCCCTGTCCGATGGTGTGGTCTGGAGTGCCCTGTGCTACATATTTTACGTCACCGCCAGCCACCTTTCCGTCATTGAAGCTCTGGTAGCCGGGATGGGCTTCCTTGTAGGCTAAATACTCTTCACGACTGCTCCAGTAGCCGTCCGTCTTGTATCCCCAGATGGTATTCATCTCGTAGCCTTCAAGCAGCGAGACGTTGCCTTCCGTGACGACACTTGCCCCATCGTACGACACCAGCCTGTTCTGGCTGTCGGAGAGGTTGAAGGCAATTTGGTAGCTGAAGTCCTTGATTTTATCGCGCCAGGCAATTTCAAAATCCCAGCCCCATGTCTTCAGTTTGCCGATATTGACGTTCGGCACGCCGATACCGATGGTATGAGGCAACTGCAGGGATGACAGCATGTCGTTATTGTACTTCCAGTAGTAGTCGAACGTGGCCGTCAGGCGGTTGTTGAGGAAGCCGAGGTCTACGCCGATGTCGGTGGTGGAAATGGTTTCCCACGTTTTGTCCTTTGAGGCGAGACTGCTCTGATAGAAGGTCTTTTGTCCCATATAGTCGCCCTGGGCGATTGTGGGAATATAGTCATAGAGACCGAGCACGGCACCATTGCCGAGTTGTCCCCAAGAAGCGCGGAGCTTCAGATTGGTGAGCCACTCCATAGACTGCATGAACCGCTCCTGATTGACGCGCCATGCCGCAGAGACCGAGGGAAATGCCTTCCAGCGTTTCTCTGGAGCCAGACGGGAGCTGCCGTCGTAGCGTACATTGGCCTCGAAGAGATATTTGTCGGCAAAAGCATAGTTCAAACGTCCGAAGTATGACATCATGGACCAGGTAGATATGGCATCACCGACGCTGGTGTTGGTGGCCACAGAAGAGTCGTAATAGTTGAACGAGAAGAAATCGTTGGAAAGCAGATTCTTCACTGTTCCGCTCATTTGATCTTTGCGGTAGTTTTCGTAGCTCATGCCACCGAGTATGGAAAGGTCATGCTTTCCGGCCACATTGATGTGATAGTTGGCCGTAAACTCCGCCAGGTCATGATAGTCGACATTCTTGCACCTGTAGTAGGAGTTGGGATTGTTGCCTTGCTGGCGGATGCCTGTACCCAGACGGTTGTACCATACCAGATGACGACGCTCTGTCCGCTGGTTCCAGATACCGGCCAAACGGGACAATGCCAGATTAAGTGTCAATCCCTTCACAAGATTTTCCACCTTAAAGTTGACCTTACCCGTATAGGCTTCATATTTGGAAAGATTCGCTCCTCCATTCTTCATAATGTCAATGGCATTGACCTGCAGGTCGCCATTGTAGGGGCTTTCGTTGATGTCTTCCTCTGGATTGTATATCGGTTGCCATCCGCGTACGGAATACAAAGAGTTCAGAATGCTGCCTGCGCCCCACGATGGAGTGGATGTACGGGTGGACTGGTATCTCATCAGCGTACTGATGGAGAAGTATTTGTTGATTTGTGCATTCAGTTTGGCATTCAGACTCCAACGCTCGTTGCTGTCAGGGCCATATTTCAGAATACCGCTTTTGTCGTACCATTTGGCTGACAACATATAGTTGACGGTCTTGGTGCCGCCGGATACGGATACGGTGTGGTTTTGCTGGGTGGTATAGTCGCGCGTCCCCTCTGCCACCCAGTTTGTGGACTCGAAGAAATCCCAACGCCCGTTGGTGTTGTTCGGGCGGTAGTTGAAGTTGGGATTGCCAATCCATGAAGAGAATTCGGGATTCTTGTCATAGTTGCCGCCTGCGTTGACGCGGGCCTCATTGTTCATCTTCATTTCTTCCCATGCAGGAAGACGCTCAGGCATGTTGCCGGGAGTGTTGAAGGCAAAATAACCGTTATAGGTCACCTTGGCCTGGCCCTCCGTACCGTTCTTGGTGGTCACCAAGACAACACCTGCTGCAGCGCGGGCACCGTAGATGGCACAGGCGGCAGCGTCCTTCAGTACGGAGATGGAGGCGATGTCGTCGGCATTGACCAATGCCAGGTCGCCCTCCACGCCGTCTATCAAGACCAGTGCGGAAGTGCTGTTGACCGACGAGAAGCCGCGGATGCGCATGCCCGATGTCTCACTGCCGGGCTGACCGCTGGAACGCAGAATGGTAACACCGGGCATCTGGCCCTGCAAGGCCGAAATGGCATCGGTGGCGGGCTGTGCTGCCAACTTGGAGCCCTCAATAGCTGAGACAGAACCAGAGAGGTTTACTTTCTTTTGGGAACCGTAGCCGACGACCACCACTTCGTTGATGCTCTCAGCAATCTCCTCCAGCTTCACGGTCGGAGGCAGTGCATCGGACTTGAAACCGCAGGCTTTATAACCCAGGTAAGAGAAAGCCACTGTTGCACCGCTCTTGACCTGTAATGTGTAGTTACCGTCCAAATCGGTGACGGAGCCTCGACTACCGTTCTGTTCCTTCACCGTGACTCCGACAAGCGGTTCGCCAGTTGCGGAGTCCACCACTTTTCCCTTGACCGTTGTCAGATTGCCCTGTGCTGATGCAGACATGGCTACGAAAAGCAGCAATGTCCCAGACAATAGCCTGCGGAAAATGTTTCTAAATCTCAATTTGCTCATGGTTTGTAATAAATTTATGTTTGTAATAATGTATGTGATGCTATCATCACAGAAACCGCTTGCAAAGTTAGACAAAAAAATCCGCAGATAACCAGAAATGTACTACATCACGACTACTTTATACCGACACATTCGCTACATCAGTACTTTCTCATCTATGCTATCCATGTTCTTATTATCAATGAGTTACAAACCAATTTGCCTACATCACTTTTTTTCTATATTTCCTTTACACTATTGCATTTTTTTCCGTACCTTTGCACCGTCAACCCCTAAAGAGACACCCATGATGACTAAACCTATTGCCACTTTTGTGGTCTTGTTGTGCGCTACAGTTGCGCAGGCACAGATGTTCTGGCAGCGTCCCTTTGTCAACTACAACCGTTATGAATACAAGGCTGCCAACCAGAATTGGATGATTGCCCAACACGAGAACGGCTGGATGTTCTTTGCCAACAATAAGGGACTGCTGGAGTATGACGGTGTGTATTGGAACCTCTATCCCTTTGCTCATCAAGCCAAGATGCGTTCCATCAAGATGGGGAAAGACGGGAAAATCTATGTCGGTGGGCTCAAGGAGTTCGGCTTTTTCACGTCCAATAGGTATGGCGGTTTGGACTATCATAGCCTTTCCAAGGATTTGAATGCACACACGGTCTCCAACATCTGGAACATACATTGCATCGGCAACAAGGTGTATTTCCAGGGCGACCGCGGCATCTTCTGTTATGACCAAAAGCGAATCAACACTATCGACTGCAACGGTGTCTCTTCCTCTGAAGTGGTTGGCGGCCGGCTTTACTTTAGCAATCTCCAGGGACTCTCATACCTCAAAGGTCAGCAAACCGTCCATGTGCACCATTCGGAATTTCTGGGCACCATCGGCATTACAGCCTTTCTGCCTTATCAAGGCAAACTGCTGATTGTCACTCCAGAACACGGCATTCTCCTCTTTGACGGGAAGAACTTCAGCAGGCCGTTCCCTGCCATAGACCGTTACCTGCAGCAGTACCCGGTTTCCTGTGCAGCCATCGATGGCTCCGTCTTGGCTCTGGGTACTACGGATACGGGACTGCTGCTGGCTGATTTGGACAGGCAACATATCGAGGCAATCAGTATTGAGAACGGGATGCAAAACAAGTCATTGTTGTCCATGGCATTTGACCGAGAACATAACCTATGGCTGGGATTGGACAACGGTATCGGCTATGTCTCGCTGAACAGCAATCTTTTCTTCTTGAACAGCCGTTTTACCTCGATAGGGGCAGGCTACTGCTCGACATTGTATGACGGCAGACTTTATTTAGGCACCAACCAAGGGGTGTATGTCTCGATGGCCCCGCTTGCTGTGGACACACCTGTGACTCCAGTGGCTATACCGGACATGGGTGGACAGGTACATTGCATGTATCCATACGACGGGAAACTCTTTTGTGGAGGGAGAAGGTTCTTTGCCATGATAGACGGAACGAAAATCCATCGGTATGACCGGCGAGGCGTGTGGCACGTGCAGGCCATCAATGCTGATGCCGACATCATGATTGTCGGTACCTACTGGGGACTGGAAACAATGAGGAAGACGGACGATCGTTGGCAGATGGCCAACAAAATTGAAGGATGCAACCTGTCTGCCAAGAATATGTATGTGGAGCCAGAATCGGGCAACGTGTGGATTGCCAACAGAAGTGATGGGCTGTGGCGGGTGACTCTGGATACCCGGTTTACCAAGGTGTTGCGCCAGAAATGCTACAACACGCCACAGATACCTGTGGGCGACAATGTCTACATCACCAGAATCGGCAACGATATGGTCTTCGCTTCCCGGCAAGGACTCTTTCGGTACAATGCCGACAAGGATGCCATAGAACAGGATCGTAACCTTGAAAATCGTCTCGACGGACACCGTGCTTACACCTATATCCGACAGGATCGTTTCGGAAGAATTTGGTATGTTACCAACGGTGTACTGAAAAGGGACAGCAACCAGGAAGGTACCAAGAACACTTACATCAGTGACAATATGATAGAGGACTTTGAGGATGTCTATGCCTTCAACGACCGTCAGACCCTCATTGGCACCGAGGACGGATTTGCCCTTGTTGATATGACTCGAAGGCAGACGACTGCCCGCCAGCTCAACCTGCAAATCAGAAAGTTTTATACCACTAACGGCAGGGATTCGCTCGTCTACGGCAGAAGTGTGGACCAAAACGACGCCTCCATCGTCATTCGTTACCGCGACAACTCTGTCCGTATAGAATATGTATGCAACAGCTACGACCCTACGCAGACGACCATGTACTCCTACCGTCTCAAAGGTTTTGAGGATCAATGGAGCGAATATACCGCCAACACCGTCAAGGAATATACCAATCTGCCGGAGGGTGATTACACCTTCGAGGTAAAGGTGCGCGACCGTAGCGGACAGATGCCCGTTTCCACTTCGCTGCCGTTTGAGATTTTGCCGCCTTGGTATCGCACTTGGTGGGCATATGTCCTTTATACATCTCTTCTCGTCTGTGCCGGATGTTATGGTTGGCATCGGTATAAGGTGGGGCGGGCACGACTCATCCGAATGAAGGACGCGGAGATGACTCGGCAGAAAAACGTTTTGGAGCGTGATATTGACCAGAAGAACCGGCAAATCGGGCAACTGGAGGAAGAGAAACTACGCAACGAACTCAACTACAAGTCGGACGAGTTGACGAAAACCACACTCAACGTGGTGCGCAAGAACGAGATGCTGCAGAAGATTAGGAAAGATGCAGAAGGGCTGTCCCGTACAATCAGCGACGGCAATTTGGTCAATATCAGACGGGGCATGCTCCGTCTGATAGCACAGATTGATACGAATATCGAGCACGACAGCGACCTTGACAATTTCCAGCACGCATTCGATGCTGTCCACAACGACTTCTTCAAGAAACTGGATAACCTGTTCCCCCAGCTCTCGCTCAAGGACAAAATGCTCTGTGCCTACATCAAGATGAACCTCATGTCGAAGGAGATAGCTCCGTTGCTCAATATCTCGGTGAGGGGTGTGGAAATCAGCCGTTACCGTCTGCGCAAGAAACTGGGCTTGGACGAAAAGGCCAATCTTGCGGAATACTTACAGAAAATCTAATCCTGTTTTATGCGATGCTATTGCCCTTGCTATCCACTTTTTGGGGTTGCTGATATATTGGCGAATTGCCTGTTTGTCAGTATTATATAGTTTTTTCGGTTCGAAAAAAGTCCACATTGTATCTCTCACGGGATACAACTTGTGCCTTTTTCCTTTATCTTTGCAGCAAATTAGGCACGCCCATGAACAACTGACAATATTTACTTTAAAAAACAAAAACGACAGACATGAAAAAAACAACCCTTCTCTTCGCCCTCCTCTTGATGCTTCTTGGTATGGGGGCAGCGCCGATGAGTGCCAGACAAAAGAGCAAGTTCGTAACCATTCAAGGAAAGGATTTGATAGCCCCAGACGGAGGTAAGCTCTACATCGTCGGAACCAATCTTGGCAACTGGCTGAACCCCGAAGGTTATATGTTCAATTTTCGAAAGACCAACTGCGAGTGGATGATCAATAACATGGTCTGCGAACTGGCAGGGCCGGATTTCGCACGAGAGTTTTGGCAGGCTTTCAAGGACAACTATATCACGGAAGATGATATTGCCTTCATTGCCCGGACTGGTGCAAATACCATCCGTCTGCCGTTCAACTATAAGCTCTTCACGCTGGAGGACTATATGGGAAAGAACGACGACAACGAAGGCTTCCGCTTGATGGACCAAACCGTTGAATGGTGTCGCCGATACGGTCTTTATCTCATTCTCGATATGCACGACTGTCCGGGAGGGCAGACGGGTGACAATATTGACAACGGCTATGGGTATCCCTGGCTCTTTGAGTGTGTGGAAAGCCAACAGCTTTTCTGTGACATCTGGAAGCGCATCGCCCTCAGATATAAGGACGAGCCAGTTATCCTCGGTTACGAGTTGATGAACGAACCTATCGCCACTAAATTTCCGAAAGAACTGCAGAACACGTTGAACAAACACTTGGAACCGTTATACAAAAAGGCAACCCAGGCCATCCGCGAGGTGGACAACAATCATATCATACTTTTGGGCGGTGCCCAATGGAACGGAAATTTTGAACCGTTCAGTGACTGGACGTTCGATGGTAAAATCATGTACACTTGCCATCGCTACGGCGGTGAGTCTACGAAGGCGGCCATCCAAAGCATCATTGACTTTCGCGACAAGACTGGTCTCCCCATGTTTATGGGAGAGATAGGCCACAATACCGACCAGTGGCAGGCAGACTTCTGTAGAACTATGAGAGAATCCAATATCGGCTATACCTTTTGGCCCTATAAGAAGATAGACCAGTCGTGCATGATGGGCATCAAACAGCCCGAACAGTGGGACAGTGTCATTGTCAAGTTCGCAGAAGCTGACCGCAGTAGTTTCGATGCCATCCGGAAGGCACGCCCCGATCAGGAACAGGGGAAACGGTTGCTGATGCAATTTGTGGAGAATGCCAAGAAGGCGAATTGTGTTCCGCAGACGGGCTATATTGAGTCTATGGGACTGAAAATCAAACAAAATAATATTACACAATGAAACGAATGATTTTTTCTTGCGTCCTGGCTTTGACCGTCTTCGGCGTGGCCAAGGGACAACAAAAACGGGTAGTCTACCTCGACCATACCCAACCTGTCGAGTATCGTATCGACGATGCCCTCTCGCGTATGACCTTGGCGGAGAAAATCCGCATCATCCATGCACAGAGTAAATTTTCGTCTGCCGGGGTGCCCCGTTTGGGCTTCCCTGATTTCTGGACTGACGACGGCCCTCATGGTGTACGTCCAGACGTTCTCTGGGACGAGTGGGAGCAGGCCGGACAGACTAACGACTCCTGTGTGGCATTTCCGGCTCTCACTTGTCTGGCAGCCACATGGAATCCGCGAATGAGCCGCCTCTACGGTGAAGTACTTGGAGAGGAAGCCCGCTATCGTGGCAAGGACATGATTTTGGGACCCGGTGTCAACATCTACCGCACGCCCCTCAATGGCCGGAATTTCGAGTATATGGGCGAAGACCCTTACTTGGCTTCCGTCATGGTGGTTCCTTATATTCAGGGGCTTCAGTCCAAAGGCGTTTCTGCCTGCGTGAAGCACTATTGCCTCAACAACGATGAGGAATATCGCCATCAGGTGAATGTCATCGTGAGCGACCGCGCCCTGCATGAAATCTACCTTCCAGCCTTTAAGGCCGCTGTGGAGCAGGGAAAGACATGGGCTGTCATGGGAGCCTATAACCTCTATAAAGACCAGCATAACTGCCACAACCAATACACCCTCAACAAAATCCTGAAAGGCGACTGGAAGTTTGACGGCGTAGTGGTCAGCGATTGGGGCGGAACGCACAATACAGAACAGGCCGTAAAGAACGGCCTCGACATGGAATTCGGCTCCTGGACAAACGGCTTGACCATGGGGGCCAGCAATGCCTACGACAACTATTTTCTGGCCACGCCTTATCTCAAGAGAATACAGGAGGGGAAGTACACTACTGAAGAGCTGGACGATAAGGTGCGCCGTGTGTTGCGCCTCTTCTACCGTACCACGATGAATCCCAGCCGCCCCCATGGCTTCCTCTGCTCGGAGTATCACTATATGACTGCCGAACAGATTGCCGAGGAGGGCATCGTGTTGCTCCAAAACAGAAACCATGTTTTGCCGCTCAATACGCAGAAGGTTAAACGTGTGCTGGTGGTCGGTGAGAATGCCGTGAAGATGATGACTGTGGGTGGAGGATCTTCTTCACTCAAGGTGCAAAGGGAGATTTCGCCACTCGACGGATTGAGGGCGCGACTTGCCAAGGAGGGGGTTGTGGTGGACTATGTCCGGGGCTATGTGGGCGATGTCACTGGGAGCTACAATGGGGTGACGACTGGCCAAGACCTGAAGGACAATCGCAGTGAGGAGGAACTGGTCGCTGAGGCTGTCGAGAAAGCCAAAACAGCCGACTGTGTCATTCTGTTCGGCGGTCTGAACAAAAGCAACTATCAGGACTGCGAGGGACACGACCGTAAACAGTACGAGTTGCCGTACAACCAAAACGCGCTCATAGAGGCTTTGGCCAAGGCCAACAAAAACTTTGTCTATGTCAACATCTCCGGAAATGCGGTGGCTATGCCTTGGAAAGACAGGGTTCCAGGTATCGTGCAAGGGTGGTTTCTCGGTTCTGAGGCGGGAGAGGCTTTGGCTGCCGTGATCATGGGTGATGCCAACCCGAGCGGAAAACTGCCGTTCACTTGGCACAATTCTCTCAAGGAAGTTGGTGCCCACGCCTTGAACACCTATCCGGGCACTTGGCGCCAGGAAGGCGGTGCGGCTGTTAAAGGCAACATCATCGATGAAGAATACAAGGAAGGTATTTATGTGGGTTACCGCTGGACGGACAAGATGAAGCAGAAGCCACTCTTTGCTTTTGGCCACGGTTTGAGCTACACGGAGTTTTCCATTAGCAATCTGCGGGCAGACAAGGTGTACATGACCGCAGAAGACAGCATTTCCTTCACGGTCAGCGTC
Organism: Acutalibacteraceae bacterium; assembly: GCA_963599475.1. Lineage (GTDB taxonomy): Bacteria > Bacteroidota > Bacteroidia > Bacteroidales > Bacteroidaceae > Prevotella. The sequence goes on from CAVBXH010000031.1 coordinate 16,994, forward strand.
AAGAACACGGGCAGGTGTGCCGGGGCTGAAACGGTGCAGCTCTACATCCGCGATGTGAAGGCTTCCGTTGACCGGCCCTATAAGGAGTTGAAAGGCTTCCAGAAAGTGTACCTGCAACCCGGTGAGACTCAGGAGGTCACCATCACCATCGACAGGAAAGCACTTTCTTTCTACGATGAAACCATTTCCGCATGGAAGGCAGAGCCGGGACAGTTTGAGGCGTTGGTTGGCAATGCTTCCGACAATCTCAAACTCAAGACATCTTTCGAATTGCGATAGCTGTATCTGGGAGGAGAAACGCAGGGGGAGATGAACGTCTCCCCCTTATTTCATACCTATCTGTTTCACCCTTTCTTCAAATTCCTCCCTGTCGCACAGGGCGGCGTTCTTGACCTTGGCACGGTAGTTGTAGATGGTGTTGACGGAGTAGTGTAGAAATTCCGAAATCTTACCGCTGTCTTCAATACCCAGCCGGATGAGGGCGAAGATACGGATGGGCGTGGTCAGTTGGGTGTGATCCTCCAAGACGATGCGTTCTTCGGGTTTCAGCAACGCATTGAACGCTTCCACAAAGTCGGGAAATAGTTTTAGAAAGGCCGAGTCAAAGTAACCGTACAACTCGTCCAGTGTCTCAGAATCGGACTGCATCATGTCCGTCAACTTGTTTAGTTCCCGGGCTTTCACCAGTTTCGCGACTCGTTTCTTCATCCGCTCTATCTTGTCCGCATAGGTGGCACAGAGCCGGAGAAAACGGCCGATATACACCTCTTTCATCCTGTTGGACTGCTCCAGTTTTTGATGAGCCGACGCCAAATGCCGCCGTTGCTTGTTGACAAAGAGCAGCAAACCCATTACGGTCACCAGCAGCAGAACAGCCACGGCTATCATCATTTTCAGCCGTTTGTTGGTTTGGGTAAGTTTCGTCTGATAGGTTTCCTCAATGGCCGAAAGTACGGGCATGATTTGCCTGCTGCGCATATCAGTATTGAATGTCCTTGCCGCATCCCAGGCAAACTTGATAAACGTATGAGAGTGGCGGAACTCTTTGGGGTCGTTTTGCAGCAGATTGGCCAGTTCCCACATTGAGCCTTGGTCCATCACGGCCAATCGGACATCACACAAGGCGGATCGCAGGAAATAATAGAGGGCTGAGCTGTCGTCGTGCATCGACTTGTATATCACAGCCCGATAATAAGCCACAATGGCATACTCATGGCTTCCCATTTTGACTTTAGCCATCCGCATGTCGTTGTATTCCAAGGCTCTCTTGAAATCTTTTTTCCCCCGGCACTCCAGTTCCATCATCTGCAGCCATCGGTCGTCTTGGTGCGGCAATTCCTGCAAAATGTGGTTCCTGGCTTCGCGTGCCATTCCGTTGTAGTGTGCTTGGAGCGTGGACGATTTGCAGTAGTAGGCCAGTTCACTGTATAGGTGTTGGCGCGCCCACTGGTAATGGAAATACCCCTCGCGGTCCATCTTCGTGGTGTCCACTGTACTCAAAATACCGTAGGCATCTCCATAGTCTCCTGTGGTGGAGTGCTGGAAGGATAACAGGGCTTTGGCTTTGTTTTCCATGGCGGCATTTCCCATCTGTCGGGCAGTCGTGATGCAGGCAGACAGGTAGACAATGGCCGAGTCGTTCTTGTAGGCACGGTATTCCTCAAAGAGTTCAAGATTTCTTCTGTACCTGTCTTCTTGTGACTTGGCCGTCTGGAGTTTTAATTTTATGGTGGCAATACGGGCTTCCCGTTCCTTCACGTATTGTGGCGACAGCCGGATGGCCTCGTCCAGCTTGTTGCAGAGCGAATCTAAGTCTGGTGCTGCCGTTGCCGCTTGTGTAAACAGCAACCAGCCTACCAGCAGGCACATTTTACAAATAATGTTTTCTCTACGTTGACGCATCGGAGTAGTCCTATCTTGTCATTATAAAAACTATCTACAAAGATAGCAAATATTTCCCAGTCTGCGAAATAAAACGGTGGAAACGTGTTAACAAAACAGAATTTCTACGAAGGAAAGGCTCGGTTTGCCGCAAAATTGCGTACTTTTGCAGTGGAATGATGGCTGGTTTGTATCTACATATCCCCTTTTGTGCGAGTCGTTGCATCTACTGCGACTTCTATTCGACCGTGAAGCTCGAATGGAGACAACAGTATGTGGACGCGCTCTGCCGGGAAATGGAGATGCGCCCCTCGGAGGAGATTGTGTCGACGGTCTATCTGGGTGGCGGAACGCCCAGCCAGCTTAGCGTCAGTCAGTTGGAACAGCTCTTCGAACAGATTTATAAGGTGTATCGGCTGGACCTGGAAGAGGTGACCATTGAGTGTAACCCCGACGACGTGACGGATCAGTGGGCCACGGCCATGAGGCAAATCGGCGTGAACCGTGTCAGCATGGGTGTGCAGACCTTCAGCGACCAGCGACTCTTGTTTCTCCGCCGCCGCCACAATGCCTGCCAGGTGCACACTGCCGTCAGCCTACTGCGGCATGCGGGTTTCGACAACATCAGCATCGACCTGATCTACGGCTTCCCGCAACAGACGGTGGATCAGTGGGTCAGTGACATTCGTTCCGCCCTCCGTCTCGGGGTGGAACACCTCTCGGCCTATGCGCTGAGCTACGAGGAGGGGACGCCGCTCTATCGGATGAGGCAGGCTGGGGAGGTGAAGGAACTGGACGAGGAGGAGACGAGACGGATGTACGACGTGTTGATGGACCAGTTGACGGAGGCAGGCTATGAACACTATGAAATCAGCAACTTCGCGCGCCCCGGACGCTACTCGCGCCACAACAGCAGCTATTGGCAGGAAGTGTCTTACATCGGACTGGGTGCTGCCGCCCATTCCTACAACCTGAGGGAACGCCGGTGGAACGTGGCCGACATTCGCCGCTACATGGACAGCATCGCTGCAGGGCGATTGCCCGTAGAGGAGGTGGAACCCATCGACGGGACGACGCGCTACAACGAACGCATCACCGTGGGGCTACGCACACGGGAGGGCATCGGTCTCGACACGTTGACGCCCGACCATCGACAGTTCTGTCTCCAGGAGGCGAAGCCTTTTCTGGACGGAGGACTGCTGACGCTGGCGGACAATCGGCTGCGGCTGACCCGAGCAGGCATCTTTGTCAGCGATATGGTAATGGCCGCGCTGATGCGCGTCTGATGGATACTGCGCTTTTTACTGGTCGGGGTTCTCCACGTAGCCCCGGTATTCGGGCTCCAGTGACGACATGACGGCATCGTAGGCCTGGTGCATGGTGGCCTGGATGTTCTGACTGCCTTGTCCCACAGGGTAGATGGGCTGATGGATGGTGAGCGAGAGCGGATGCCAGGTGGCGAAATGCCAGTCCTTGGTGCGCGGCATCACGCGGAACGAACCGTTGATGGTGAGGGGAACAACGGGCAGCTGCAGTTCGTCGGCCAGCATGAACGCCCCTTTCTTGAACGTTCCCATGTGTCCCGTGAAGGTGCGTGCTCCTTCGGGAAACACCACCACGCTGCAGTTGCCCTTGCGCAGGGTCTCGCGAGCCTTCTCGTAGGTGGCCTTCACGTGGCTGGGGCCTCGCTTGTCTACGAAGATTTGGTGTGACTTCCGGCAGGCGTACCCTACGAAGGGAATGCGCCCCAACTGGTATTTCATCATCCATTTGAAGTTGCGGCCAAGGTAGCCGTAGATGAGGAAGATGTCGAAGGCCCCCTGATGGTTGGCCACGAAGACGTAAGACTGGTTGGGCTCCAGGTGTTCGCGCCCCTCGACGTGGATGGGCAGCAGGAAGGCACGAGCAATGACCCTGGCCCACCAGCGTCCGGGCCAGTAGCCCCAGAAGTGGCCGTTGCCCAGCGTGCAGCCGACGCCCACGAGGAAGGCCGTCCAGATGGTCATCAATACCGTGACGGGAAGTGCCACGCAGATTTGGTAGATGCGGTAAAGGATTTTCATCGGTTTTATAGGTTCGTATACAGAAATTTTCTTACTACTTCCAAGGGCAGGCCGCGCCGGTGGGCATAGTCGGCCAGTTGGTCGCTGCCGATGCGTCCCACGGAGAAATAGTGGGCCTCGGGCAGGGCTATCATCAGTCCGCTGACGCTGGCGTGGGGTTTCATCGCCCCGCTCTCCGTGAGGCGGATGCCGATCTGTTTGAAGTCGATCACCTCGTTGAGGATGAAATTGACGCTGGTGTCGGGCAGTGACGGGTAGCCGATAGCGGGGCGGATGCCTGCGAAACGCTCGGCATGGAGGTCGTCCATCGTCAAGTGTTCGTTGGGCGCATAGCCCCAATAGGTTTTTCGTACAGCCTCGTGCAACTTCTCGGCGGCCGCTTCCGCCAGTCGGTCGGCCAGCAGTTGCACCATCATCTTCATGTAGGGGTCTTCGTCGAAGTCGCGCTCCAGTCCGTGGTCGACGCTGGTGGCGAAGAGGCCGATGCGGTCTTTCTCGCCCGAGGCCTGCGGACGGACGAAGTCGGAGAGACACAGGAAGGGCGCTGTCTGCTGGCGGAGCAGGGGAATACGGTGGCCTGCCGCGATGATGTCGTCGCCGTCCGCGTTGGCTTCCAGTAGCTCAAAGAGCGCGTAGACCCGGTAGCGTCCGTCCAGTTCAGCGAGTATCGCCTCGGCATCCTGTCGCTGCCGCTGCTGTGCTTCGGCATCGTGCAGTTGCCAGGCATAATGGAAATAGATCCAGTTGATGTACGGCACCAGCTCACTTATCTCGTAGGTCAGTTTCATCGGAATGTGACAGCTTCTCCAGTGTAGTTCGTGTCCACCTGTCCGTCGGCATAGACCGTGTGGCCGTTGCAGAGGGTGCGATCTACCTTCCACAGGTAGGTGTGGCCTTCCATAGGACTCCATCCACACTTGCTCTGGATGCACTCGCGAGTGACAGTCCAGGCGTGGCCGGGGCGCACCAGTACGAGGTCGGCATGATAGCCCAGGCGCAGGAAACCGCGCTGGCGCACGCCGAAGAGGCGAGCGGGCTGATGGCACATCAGATCCACCAACCGATCGATGGTCAGCACGCCTTGGCTGACCAGCTCCAGCATGGTGACCAGTGAGAACTGCACCATCGGCATTCCGCTGGCAGCGCGCTGGCAACCGCCTTCTTTCTGGCTCAGCAGGTGGGGCGCATGGTCTGTGGCGACGGTGCTGATGCGTCCGTCGGTCAGTGCCTGCTGCAGGGCCTCGCGGTCTCTCGTGGTCTTGATGGCCGGGTTACACTTGATGCGCGTGCCGAGGGCGTTGTAGTCGCGGTCGCAGAAGTACAGGTGCGACACGGTGGCCTCGGCGGTGATGTTGGGATGATTGACGGGGTCTATGAGGGTCAGTTCGCGTGCGGTGGAGAGGTGGGCGATGTGGAGACGCGTGCCGTACTGGCGCGCCAAGCTGACGGCCAGCAGGGTGCTTTCGTAGCAGGCTTCGGCACTGCGAATCTCGGGGTGATGAGTCACCTTCGGGTCGGGACCGTAGAGTCGCTGCGCCTCGGCCATGTTGCGCGCAATGGTGGGCGTGTCCTCGCAGTGAACCATCAAGGGCAGCGGTGTCTCGGCAAAGATGCGCTCCAGAGCCTTGCGCCGATCCACCAGCATGTTTCCCGTCGATGAACCCATGAAGAGCTTGATGCCCGGTATCTGGTGCGGGTCGAGTGCGGCGAAGGTGTCGCGGTTGTCGTTGGTGGCTCCGTAGAAGAAACTGTAGTTGACGTGGCTCTCCTGGGCAGCGCGCCGGAACTTGTCGGCGAGGGCTTCGGGCGTGGTGGTCTGCGGCACCGTGTTCGGCATGTCGAAAAACGTGGTCACGCCGCCTGCCGCCGCTGCGCGGCTCTCGCTGTCGATGTCGGCCTTGTCGGTCAGTCCTGGCTCGCGGAAGTGCACGTGGCTGTCGATGACTCCCGGCAGTACGTAGCATCCCGAAGCATCGACGCGCTGGTCGCACGGTGCTTCGGGATGATGGTCGGTCAGGTCGATGATGTGTCCGTCGCTGACGACGATGTCGGCTTGGAAGACGCGCCCCTCGTTGACGACGGTGCCTCCGGATATGATGGTCTTCATAGACGTTACTTTTGCGGGACGGTGGTCAGCGGAGCAGGCGGCTGCGGCTGTACGGGATCGGCTGCGGCTGACGGTTCTTCAGCGGTGGCAGGGGCAGCAGGCGTAATGGGGGCTACAGGGGCAGCAGGCGTGGCCGAATCGGTCGGTGCGGTCGTGGTGTCTTCCAGTCCGTTCATGCGCTGCTCGTTTTCCTGTGCCGTCCGGTAGTAGTCCTTCACGTAGGGGTCTTCCTTGAAGGCCGGCGTGGCTTTCGTCATCAGGGCTTCAATCTGCGGGGTGAGGATGGGGTAGCGATACTGGCTCGTAATCATCATGAACACGCCCGGTCCCAGCACGTTGTCGAAGTTGTCTTCAATGAATTTAGTCACGAGCTGATCCTCGTCGCTGGCTATCTGTGCGGCCTCGGTCGACAGCTGCTCGTTGATGGTCTCCTCGTCGATGCCTTCGAGCAGCATCTGGCTCTGCTTGTGCGAGAGCTCGTTCATTTGGTTGGACAGCCGGTTGTGCTTCTCAATGAACACGTAGAGCGTGTCGTTGAGCGGTGTGCCGCTGACGGTCTGCCGTCCGGCTTCAATCTTCACCACGATGTCGCCCTGCTCCAGCACAATGGGCATTACGCCGTCGTCGCCCATGTAGAGGGTGGCCATGCGGACACTGTCGAGCGTGCCGGAGAAATGGAATTCTCCGTGTATCACCTCGCAGGAGTCGATGCTCTTCAGTTCGCTGTTCTTGATGGTCTTCAGATAGAGCTTGCTGCCGTCCAGAGCGGAGATGGACGATGATCCTTCCACGTGATAGGAACCGGCACACGAGGCGCAGACTGCCGCCAATGCAAGCATGTATAGCGTTTTCTTCATAGACATTATTATTCGTTTGCAGCTACAAAAGTACTGCGATGGCGTGAAAATAGGGAATAAATTGGCACAATTTAATAAATTTGAGCAATTATTTAGAGTTTTTGCGATTCCTCCTGCGCCTCCTTCTCCAGTTCGTGGGCGATGCGGTGAGTGGTGTAGAGTTGCAGGACGGCGGCCAGCAGCACCAGCACAATCCAGTTGTTGTGTACATACTGGAGATAGATAAGGAAATCGAGGCCGAGGAAATTGGAACCGTTGGCCAGCATCATCAGTCCGGCCAGCAGGAAGAGCACGTCGCTGATGAGCATGATGCGGCGCAGGCGGCGCACCGTGAAACTCGTGCCTTCGTAGCGTTGCCGCATCTGCATGGCGGCATACAGCAGTGCACCGGGTGCAAAGGCATAGGCGGCCCACGACTGCATGAACAGCGCAGCACCGGCACCGGCAACCATCAGCAGCCCTCCCGCAAGGAGAAGCCAACTCTCTATCTTACTCAGTGGTCTCATGGTCTGTGTTTATAGTGGATTGTTTCTGTGGATCGTCGCTCAGCACGAAGAGGTCCTCGTCGGCGGCCTTCATGAAATAGCGTTCGCGGGCTATCCGTCGTATGGCGTTGGGGTCGGTGTTCAATTGTTCTATCAGCCGCCGGTCATTCTCGTAGCGGTCGGTGTACTGCCGGATTTCCTCCTTCAGCTCCGCGATGCGCTTCCTGTTGCCGTGCAGGTTCCATAGGCTGTTCTCGCCGACAAAACCCAACAGCCCCGCTGCAATAAGCGTTACCAAACTGTATTTCAGCCACTTGCGGTGGCAGAGGCTCACCAGAATATGCGTCAGATGCTTCATCGGTGGCAAAGGTACTACATTTCCCCCAATTCTCCAAAATGGTTGTGGGAAAAATGTCGCAGGCGTAATTTGCTGCATTGCTTTTCACTTGGCAGTGAACGGACACGCTTTGCTTTTGCCACCTTCTATTTCCTCTTTCAAGTATGCATAAATGTGGCGAGGGCTTTGGACATACAATCCTGTTTCGGTATCTGTCAGCTTTTTGTACGTTTTTGAATTATAGACGGTATCGAATGCTTCAAGCATTTTCATGCCATGATCTTCTTGTAGGAAAGAGACCATTTCCTCTACGTCACAGTTTATGATAAACTCTATTTTTAGGTTGTCCAGTTTCATAATCTTTTTAATTTTGAAATGGCCTTTTCTGTTCCGAAAAAATACTGGCAGTTTAACTTCTTGAATTCTAATCGCTTCACAAGTTCTTCTATGGTGATAAAATGCATCATAAACAAGTTGATTTGGAAAACGACACCGTCGTCAGCAATAGGGCCAACTACAATATCGTAATTGTGTATTTGCTTCTCCCTTGCTTTTCTGTTGGCTACGATGAATTGTGCCCAATCCGTAGAGATGCCGTCAAAGAGTTTTACATTCAACTCGTTTGATAAAAGTAGACTTTCGTCAAAATCATATTCTTGTACAACAGGAGAACCCGTTTCTTCAAATTTTGTGCGTCGGATGGCCATTTCTATGGCCTGTTGCTTGATGTCCGTGAGATAAAAGCCGCAACCGAAGTCTTTGTTGGGCTTGCATTTTCTGAAATCTATTTCCGAAAAGTCAAGGTTGGTTCCGTGATATAATTTCATTAGATGGTTCCTCCATGTCTTCTGCTGATGGATTGAATGTCATTGAGTGCATCATCCAATGACAATGTGTGTTCGGCCGCATAACATTCATCAAGAAAGTTTAAAGCCTTATGCTCCTTCAGGTAATTGTAGGAGATGCCTGCCGGCATTCCGAATTTTTTCCCGAATTCTACGATACACATATTTATATACCTTATCTTATCCATGTTGCTTCCTCCATTGGACCATTCTTTGTTTGTTGCGGCAAAATTACGATTTATATTTGGATGAACCAAGTTTTTATGAGGTTTTCTTTTGGTTTTTCTCTCGGTTTGCACTACCTTTGGCCTTCGCCCGAAGGTACTCACGCTCAAGAATAAAAATAAATTGGCATTTATTTTGTATTCTCTTCGCTTAATCGTACCTTTGAGCTTCGCTCTTAGGTAGGCTGCACCTCGGAAAAACTCAAATAAATTTGGTTTTTCTCTCGGTTTGCACTACCTTTGCAAAACCAAACACAAATAACGCAACAAATGGCAAGACTGATTAAACCTATGGCCTACAAGGCTCTGCTGGACACGAAACATACGGAGCAGGGCATCAAACTCATCAAGGAGTTCTTCCAACAGAACCTCTCCACGGAGCTCCGGCTGCGCCGCGTGACGGCACCGCTGTTCGTGCTGCAGGGACTGGGCATCAACGACGACCTCAACGGCGTGGAACGCGCTGTGTCGTTTCCCGTCAAAGACCTGGGCGACGCGAAGGCCGAGGTGGTTCACTCGCTGGCGAAGTGGAAACGCCTCTCGCTGGCGGAGTACAAGATAAAACCGGGCTTCGGCATCTATACGGACATGAACGCCATACGTGCCGACGAGGAGCTGGACAACCTGCACTCGCTCTATGTGGACCAGTGGGACTGGGAGGCCGTCATCCGCAAGGAACAGCGCACCGTGGCTTACCTGAAGGATGTGGTGGAACGCATCTATGCGGCCATCCGCCGGACGGAGTATCTGACGTGCGAGACCTACGACTGCATCGCGCCTTTCCTGCCGGAGAAGATTACCTTCATCCATGCCGAAGAGCTGTTGCAGATGTATCCCGACAAGTCGCCGAAGGAGCGCGAGGATGCCATCTGCGAGAAATACGGGGCGGTGTTCGTCATCGGCATCGGCGGCCGCCTCTCCAACGGCGAGAAGCATGACGGGCGCGCACCAGACTACGACGACTGGTCAACCATGGGCGAGAACGGTCTGGCAGGGCTGAATGGCGACATTCTGATCTGGTATCCGGTACTGGGACGCTCGTTCGAACTCTCTTCAATGGGCATCCGCGTGGACCGGGAAGCCCTGCTGCGGCAGTTGCAGCTGGAGGGCAAGGAAGACCGCGAACAGCTCTACTTCCACCGCAAGCTCCTGCAGGGCGAGCTGCCGTTGAGCATCGGTGGCGGCATCGGGCAGAGTCGCCTCTGCATGGTGCTGCTCCACAAGGGGCACATCGGCGAGATCCAGGCTTCAATATGGCCCGACGACATGCGCGAGGAGTGCAAGGCACTCGGCATGCCGCTGATATAAGCACGAGGGACAAAGGCCAGACGGAGCGTCAGGCCAGTTCGAGACTCAGCATTTCCCGCAGTTGACCGACTGCGGGGTATTCTTTTTCCATCTCCGTGAACTGCTCTCGACGGGTGAGGGCGCGCTCCTGACTGACAGCTTCGGCCTGGAGGAGGTTGAGGGTGATCTGAGCGTTGTGTAGGCGTTGCTTCAAGGTGTTTACAATGCTGCCTTTGATGCGCTGCATCTGCTCCAGTGCCAGGGCATTGTCCACCATGACCTCCACCTGCGGCATTTCCAGAATGACGGGGTTCATGTTCTTCATTCTGGCGGCCACGGCACTGAGCTGCTGCGGCATGCGGTTGCACATGGCCGTCCATTCGCGTTGCAGGTCGTCCTGCGTGAAGGCGGACTGTTCCTGCGCAGCGGCAGGAGTGGCAGTGTCACCAGCCAAGGCGTCTGCCACAGGGCGGTTTTCTGCCGCTGACTGCTGGCGAAGGTTGTTCCAGGAAAAGCCCACTGCGGTTTTCAGCCGTGGACGGGCTGCGGTGTTGTAAGTGGCAACGGATGCCGTCTTCTGGGGTTCTGCTGCGACAGGCTGCTGGCCTGCGACAGGCGGCGTGGCGGCTGCGGGAGCCGCTGGGGAGGATGCGGAGGGAGCAACTGAGGCCACCTGTTGAGCCTGCTTGGGTTGTTGCTGTTGCCGCATCGTGCGGTTGAACAGGGATTTCAGTCTTCTGGGCCTACGCCCACTGCCTGGCGCGTCAGCAGGCTGCGTCAGCTGTGCCACCTCGATGAGCGTCAGTTCCACGAGCAGCCGTTTGTTGGACGACTGCCGGTAGTTGATGTCGCACTGGTTCATCAGCCGCAGAGCCCCGTACAGAAAGCGCAGGTCGCAGCGTTTGGCCTGCTCCTGCAATCGCTCGCGCTGTTGCTCGCTGACCTGGAGCAGCGGCAGTGTCTGTGGGTCTTTCGCCATCATCACATTGCGCACGTGCTTGGCCAAGCCGCCTATCAGCAATCCGCCGTCGAAGCCCTTCGCGATGATGCGGTTGACCAGCAGCATAATGTCGCTCACCTTGTTGTCCAAGGCAAAGTCGATGATGTTGTAGTAGTATTCCGTGTCGAGCACGTTAAGGTCTTCAATCACCTTCTGGTAGGTGATGTTCCCCTGACAGAACGAGGCGGCCTGGTCGAAGATGGACAGTGCGTCGCGCATGCCGCCGTCCGCCTTCTCGGCAATCACCTCCAGAGCCTGCTCCTCATACTGTATGCCCTCCTTCTCCGCCACGGTCTTCAGATGCGCCACCGTGCCGGGAACGGTCATGCGCTCGAAGTCGTAGATCTGGCAACGGCTGAGGATGGTGGGCAGAATCTTGTGCTTCTCCGTGGTGGCCAGGATGAAGATGACGTGTGCAGGCGGTTCCTCCAGGGTCTTGAGGAAGGCGTTGAAAGCCGCCGTCGAGAGCATGTGCACCTCGTCGATGATGAACACCTTGTATTTGCCGACCTGCGGCGGGATGCGTGTCTGCTCCATCAGCGTCTTGATGTGTTCCACCGAGTTGTTGGAGGCGGCATCCAGTTCGAAGATGTTGAAGGATCGTTGCTCGCCGAAGGCTTTACAGCTCTCACACTGTCCGCAGGCCTCACCGTCGGCGGTCGGCGACAGGCAGTTGATGGCTTTGGCAAAGATGCGGGCACAGGTGGTTTTCCCGACGCCTCGCGGTCCGCAGAACAGGTAGGCGTGAGCCAGCTTCCCGCTCTTCACGGCATTCTTCAGCGTGGTGGTCAGTGCCTGCTGTCCCACCACCGTGTCGAAGGTGGCAGGCCGGTACTTTCGTGCCGAAACAATATATTCTTCCATACAATTAAAAAACTGTTTTCTTTTTTACTTCTGAGGTGCAGCCTGCTTTCGACGCGTGAGCGACTGGACTTCCTCTGTCGTCAGCCCGGACAGGTCGGCTTTAGGGGGCGAGGTATTTTATGCGCGCGGTGTTGTTTGTTTCTGTTGGCAAAGGTACACATTTTTTTTCTTTCCTGCAAGATTTTGTCGTCAGTATGTATGCTGTTTCTTTACAAACGGCTGAATAGTAGACCGTTGCAAGCGACTTCGTGCGAAGGTTAAGCACGAACCCAGTCAAAGTGGTCATTTGGTTAAAAGTGTCATTTTGGTCAAAGTGTCATTTTCAAAATGAAAAATGCAAAGAACAGTATACATTATTAATAAATATTTATATATAAGGTACGTGAGAGAAATTTGTT
>CAVBXH010000032.1:0-28151 GCA_963599475.1 Acutalibacteraceae bacterium
ATGTAATGCTTCCAAAGAACGCTCTCTTTTTTCTTTGCCCGCACCCTCGGAACTGTGCCCGATTGGTGAAAGCGGATGCAAAGGTACAACTTTTCCGGGAACTGGCAAACTTTTCCGAGAGAAAATTCACTTTCTATCCCCACTTTTTATGATTGATTGATGCAGGTCAACAGAAATTCGTTCGCACATTTTTATTATATATAAGGGGCAAGTGACACGAGTGTCTTTACGGTCATTAGGTCATTAAGCATTTCCACTCGGAAATAAACAAATAAATTTGGTTTTTTACTCGCTTAATCGTACCTCTGACGCTGCGTGTTGAAGGTACTCACGCTTAAGAATGAAAATAAATTGGCATTTATTTTGCATTCTCTTCGCTTAATCGTACCTTTGCAGAACAAATAACGTCAACAAACTACAAAAACAATGAAGATTAAAACAACAATGAAACGGATGGCACTGCTCTTTGCCGTAGCAGGGGCCGCACTGACCACGGCAACGGCAGCAGAAAACTATCCATACCGCAGCGACTACCTCTGGGTGACCGTGCCCAACCACGCCAACTGGATCTACAAGACGGGCGAGAAGGCCAGCATCGAGATCCAGTTCTACAAGTATGGCATTCCACGCGACGGAAAGGTGACCTACCGCGTGGGTAACGACCGGCTGGAGACGGACACGGAGGGGACGGCCAACTTGAAGAACGGCCGGGCCACCATCACCATCGGCACCAAGAAGACGCCGGGCTTCCGCGACGTGCAACTGTCGTTCTCTCTGGACGGACAGACCTATACACACCACGTGAAGGTGGGGTTCTCGCCGGAAAAGATACAGCCCTTCACGCAGATGCCCAAGGACTTTGACGCCTTCTGGCAGAAGAACCTTGACGCACTGAAGCAGTTGCCCCTCACCTACACCAAGGAGCTGGCACGCGAATATTGCACCGACAAGGTGGACTGCTATCTGGTAAAAATCCCCGTCAGCCGCAACGGGCAGAGCGTGTACGGCTATCTCTTCTACCCCAAGAACGCACAGAAGGGCAAGCACCCCGTGGTGCTCTGTCCGCCGGGAGCCGGCATCAAGACCATCAAGGAACCGCTCCGCCACAAGTACTACGCCGAGAACGGCTTCATCCGTCTGGAGATAGAAATTCACGGACTGGACCCGCGGCTGCCGAAGGAGACCTTTGACGACATCAGCCGCGCCTTCAACAGCAGTGCAACGGGCTATCTGGAGAACGGCATCGACGACCGCGACCGCTACTACATGAAGCACGTCTACACGGCACTGGTACGCTGCGTGGATCTGCTAACCTCACTGCCCGAATGGGACGGACGCAACGTGGCCGTACAGGGCGGAAGCCAGGGCGGTGCACTGGCCATCGTGGCCGCTGGACTCGACCCGCGCATCAACCTGTGTGTGGTCAACCACCCTGCACTCAGCGACATGGCCGGATACACGGAGAAGGGGCGCACGGGAGGCTATCCGCACTTCAACCACCTGGAAGGCTTCTACACGCCCGCCAACATCACGACCATGGCCTACTACGACGTGGTGAACTTCGCCCGCAAGGTGCGCGCCACCACCTACATGACGTGGGGCTACAACGACAACGCCTGTCCGCCCACCACCAGCTACGCCGTATGGAACACGCTGGACTGCGAGAAGGAAGCACTCATCACGCCCATCAACGAACACTGGACCAGCGACGCCACGGAATACGGGCAGATGGTCTGGATCAAGAACCACCTCAAATAAAAACGACATGAAAAGACTGACACTCCGTCTGCCGCGAGGACTGCGGCAGCTCCCGGCAACCGCCGTCTGCGGACTGGTGCTGATCACCGGTTGCACCACCGATGCCTACGACAAGGGCAACGGCACCTATTCGGGGCTGCAGGCCGAACTGGCCGACGTGTCCATCGCGGCAGACAGGAGTGCCACAGGTTTCGTGACGGACAACGGCGCACGCTATACGTTTGACACGCCCGTGCAGGTGGCATGGGCGAAGGAGGTAGACTCTACCTATCGGGCGGCGGTCTACTTTGAAGACCTTGGCGACGGCACAGCCCGCTGTCTGTCGCTGGGACGTGTGCCCACGCTCCGCCCTGTGGAGCACTGGCGGATGAAGCCGACGGCCGACGATGCCGTGGACTACGAGAGCGTATGGCCATCGGGCAGTGGCCGCTACGTGAACCTGACGCTGCTACTCAAGTCGGGAGAGGACGGATCAGACAAGCTCCACAGCATCGCCCTGGCACAAGACACCGTCATCTGCCACGCCGACGGGCGCAACACGGCACACTACCGCCTGTTCCACGACCAGAACGACATTCCACAATACTATACCGACCGCTACTACGTGAGTATCCTGCTGCCCGACACCACGCAGCTCGACACGGTGCAGTTACAGATGAACACCACGACGGGCACGGTGCTCCGCACCATACCCGTCAGATAGGCAACGGCAGTCGTGGGGACTGCTCGCGGTCAACAGATCACTGCAACCGTTGCCGTTCCTCGTTGAAGATAGCTTCCAGCTCGTCCAGTTCCTCCTCCGTAGTGGCCCAACAGGTGACGAAGCGGCAGATGGTGCGCTGCCCTGTAGTCTGCCCCCAGTGCGTGAACGTCACGCGCTTGTCCAAAGCCTCAACGAGGCGGTTGGGAAGGATGACAAACTGCTGGTTGGTGGGCGACGAGATGAAGAACTCGAAGCCCATTCCCTCGAACATCCGCTTCATCCGCATGGCCATCGCAATGGCGTGGCGCGAGAGTTCCAGATAGAGATTGTCCGTGAACAGGGCGTCGAACTGCAAGCCAATCAGTGCACCCTTGGCAATGACCGCCCCGTGCTGCTTCTGTATCGAGAAGAAATGCTTGTGGGCAGGACGGTTGGTGAACACCACGGCCTCGCCGCAGAGCGCGCCAATCTTCGTGCCACCGATGTAGAACACATCGCAATGGCGCGCCAGATAGGGCAGCGTCACGTCGTTGCCCTCGGCCATCAGTCCGTAGCCCAGCCGCGCCCCGTCAATATAGAGCGGAATGTCGTAACGCCGACAGATACCATAGAGCGTATCCAGCTCGGCAGCAGAATAGAGCGTGCCCAGCTCGGTGGGGAAGGTAATATAAACCAGACCGGGAAACACCGCATGGGCATTGTTGCCGTCGTGCATAAAATCGTCCAGATACTTGTCGAGCACCTGCGCATCCAGCTTCCCGTTGTTGCCGGGCAGCGTGATGATCTTATGCTCGGTGAACTCCACGGCTCCAGCCTCGTGCACGTTGATGTGTCCCGTGTCAACACAGATCACACCCTCATACTGATAGAGCAACGAGTCGATGGTCGTGGCGTTGGTCTGCGTGCCTCCCGTGAGGAAGTAAATCTGCGCGTCGGGCAGTCCGCAAGCCTCGCGGATGCGATCTTTCGCTTTTTCGGAATAAGCATCGAAACCATAAGGTGTAGGCTTCGCGCCGTTGTGCTTCACCAGATTTTCCAGCACCTTGGGATGTGCACCGTTGTTGTAGTCACATTCAAAGGAAATCATAACGCCTCCAACATCCGTTTAATGACCACAGAACAGGAAATCTCGCGGTTGGCCGCCTCGGGAATCACGATGCTGTCCGCACTCTCGATAACCTCGTCGGTGACAATCAGTCCGCGGCGCACGGGGAGGCAGTGCATGAACTTGGCCTGGTTGGTCCACGCCATGTGTTCCGCGTCCACCGTCCAGCTCATGTCCTTCGACGTAATCTTTCCATAGTCGGCAGGGTTCGTTACGCCCGGGTTGCTCCAGTTCTTCGCATAGATGAAGTCCGCACCCTCGAACGCCTTCCGCTGGTCGTACTCCACGCGGGCGTTGCCCACAAATTGCGGGTCCAGTTCGTAGCCCTCAGGGTGCGTCACCACGAAGTCCACGTCGGCGGCATTCATCCACTGTGCAAACGAGTTGGGCACGGCCTGCGGCAAGGCGCGGCAGTGGGGCGCCCACGTCAGCACCACTTTGGGGCGCGCCGTCTTCTTGTACTCCTCAATGGTGATCAAGTCGGCAAAGGCCTGCAGCGGATGCACCGTGGCTGTCTCCATGGCAAACACCGGTTTGCCGCTGTACTGAATAAACTGCCAGAGCACCGTCTCGGCATAGTCGTAATCGCGATCGGTCAGTCCGGCAAACGAGCGCACACCAATCATGTCGCAGTAGCAGCCCATCACGGGAATGGCCTCCAGCAGGTGCTCGCTCTTGTCACCATCCATGATCACGCCCCGCTCCGTCTCCAGCTTCCACGCCCCGGCATTGACATCGAGCACGATGACGTTCATGCCCAGGTTCATGGCGGCCTTCTGCGTGGAGAGCCGCGTGCGCAGCGAGTTGTTGAAGAAGATCATCAGCAGTGTCTTGTTCTTGCCTAACTGCTGAAACTTGTAACGGTCGTTCTTGATTTCCTTCGCTTCGGCCAGCGCCTGCTCCAGCGGACCGATATCCTGTACGTTGATAAAACTTTTCATTCGTCGTTGATATTTATGTTTTTTCTAATCCTTTTCTCTTAGTATGGAGCGTCAGCGGCGCGTCTGTCCGTCGCCCTCTATCATCCACTTGTAGGTGCAGATTTCCTCCAGTCCCATCGGGCCACGTGGCCCGAGCTTCTGGGTGGAGATGCCGATTTCCGCGCCCAGTCCGAACTGTGCGCCGTCGGTGAACGAGGTGGGGGCGTTCCAATAGACACACGCTGCATCTACCTCCTGCTGGAACAAGCGCGCGGCAACCTCATCCTCGGTGATGATGGCTTCGCTGTGGCCGGAGCCGTAACAGGCGATGTGTGCCAAGGCTTCGTCGATGGACGAGACGGTGCGCACCGCCAACTTATAGTCCATGAACTCCGTGCCGAACGTGTCGTCGGTGGCCTGCTGCAACAGCGTTTCGGGGTACTGTCCCTGCAACGCATCATACGCGGCACTGTCCGCATACAAGACCACCTGTTTGTCGGCCAGCGGAGTCACCAGCTGCGGAAGGTCTGCCAAGCGTCCGGCATGGACAATCAGACAGTCCAGCGCATTGCACACCGACACGCGGCGCGTCTTCGCGTTGAGGACGATGGCCCGTCCCTTCTGCACGTCCCCTGCCCTGTCGAAATACGTGTTGACCACGCCTGCGCCCGTCTCTATCACTGGAATACGGGCATTGTCGCGCACGAAGTCTATCAACCGCCTACCGCCACGCGGAATGCAGAGGTCCACACTCCCCACGGCGTTGAGCATCTCGGCCGTGGCCTCGTGCGTGGGCGGCAGCAGCGTCACCGTCTGCGGGTCAATCCCGTGACGCTGCAACACCGCGCGAATCAATTCCACCGCAGCGCGGTTGGAGGCATCGGCATCCCTTCCGCCCTTCAGCACACAGGCATTGCCGCTCTTGAAGCACAGCGCAAACACGTCGAACGTCACGTTGGGGCGCGCCTCATAGACCACGCCGATGACACCGAACGGCACGCTCACCCGGTGCAGGCGCAGTCCGTTGGGCAGCGTGCACGCCTGACTGACGTGGCCGAGCGGCGACGGCAGTGTCGCCACATGCCGCATATCGGCAGCAATGCCTTCCAGTCGCTGTGGCGTCAGTTGCAGGCGGTCGTAGAGCGGATTTGTCGCGTCCATGCGCGCCAAGTCACTGGCGTTGGCTGCCAACAGTGTCGCCTGCTGCGCCACGATAGCCGCAGCCACATCCTCCAGAACGGCCTTGCGATCGCCGTCTGTCAGCGCGGGCAGTGCCCGGCTGGCCGCTTTCACTTGTTGAAACAGTTCCTTCATACGTCTATAGTTGGTTTTTGTTTCCCCGCCGGCACGAACACCGTGCAGGGCACGTCCTGCTTCCGCTGCGCCAGGTCAATGAGGATGTTGTCGCGCTCACCATTAGCAATGACCACCCGGATGCCGCGTTGCGACACCTTCGCCGCCGTGGTGTATTTCGAGTGCATGCCGCCTCGGCCAAAAGCACTCTTCTCCGGCTGGATATACTCCGAGAGGTTGCGTCCCGGAGCCACCTCACGGATAAGCTCTGCCGCAGGGTCGTCGGGATGCGCCGTGAAGATGCCGTCGATGTTCGACAGCAGGATGAGCGTCTCGGCGTGCATCATCTGGGCGATAAGCCCCGACAGCTCATCGTTGTCGGTAAACATCAGTTCCGTCACGCTCACCGTGTCGTTCTCGTTGACAATGGGCAGTACGTCGTTCTCCAGCATCACCTCCATACAGGCCCGCTGGTTGCGGTACTGTTCTCCCGGCTCGAAGTTCTCCTTCATGGTCAGCACCTGCCCGATGTGGATGTCGAACTCGCGGAACAGATCGTAGTAGAGTCCGATGAGCTTCACCTGCCCCACGGCCGAGAACAGCTGGCGCTGCTCCACGGAGTCGAGCATGTGGTCGACACGGATCTCGCCACGGCCGCTGGCCATGGCACCCGACGACACCAGAATCACCTCATGGCCGTGACGGCGCAGCCAAGCCACCTGATCCACCAATGCCGACATACGCGTCACATCGAGCTTCCCGTCCTGTCGGGTCAGCACGTTGCTGCCCACCTTCACCACGATTCTCTTCATGGCCTTATCCCTTTCCGGCATTACGTTTCATTCCTTGTTTTCCGCATCCTTCTGACGGATTTCCACGCGGCGTATCTTGCCCGAGATGGTCTTCGGCAACTCATCGACAAACTCGACAATGCGCGGATACTTATAGGGAGCAGTTTCCTTCTTCACGTGTTGCTGGAGTTCCTTGACGAGGTCGTCGCCGGCCTTGTCCTTCCACTCTTTGCCCAGCACGACGGTGGCCTTGACCACCATGCCGCGCACCTCGTCGGGCACGCCCGTGATGGCACACTCCACCACGGCAGGATGCGTCATGAGTGCCGACTCCACCTCGAACGGACCGATGCGGTAGCCGCTCGACTTGATGACATCATCAATGCGCCCTTCAAACCAGTAATAGCCGTCTTCGTCGCGCCACGCCATGTCGCCCGTATGGTACACGCCGTCGTGCCAAGCCTCGCGGGTCAGCTCCGGGTCGCGGTAGTACTCCTTGAACAGGCCGATGGGCTTGCGGTCGCCCACGCGCACTACGATCTCGCCCTTCTCGCCGTCCTCGCAGCGTGTGCCGTCCGGCTTGACGAGGTCGATATCATATTGTGCATTGGGCATTCCCATCGAACCGGGTTTCGGCGTCATCCACGGCATGGTACCCAGCGTCATCGTCGTCTCGGTCTGTCCGAATCCTTCCATCATCATGATGCCGGTCTTCTCCCGGAACTTGTCGAACACGGCAGGATTCAGGGCCTCGCCGGCCGTCGTGCAGTATTCGAGCGACGAGAGGT
This sequence comes from Acutalibacteraceae bacterium, assembly GCA_963599475.1. Lineage (GTDB taxonomy): Bacteria > Bacteroidota > Bacteroidia > Bacteroidales > Bacteroidaceae > Prevotella. The sequence goes on from CAVBXH010000032.1 coordinate 7,359, forward strand.
CGTACTTCGACAAATCCTCGCGAATCATGAAGCGATAGATGGTGGGCGGAGCGCAGAACGAGGTGACGTGGTATTTCTCGATCTGGCGCAGCAGCGTGTCGGCGTTGAACTTCTCGTGGTCAAAGACGAACACCGTAGCGCCAGCAAACCACTGTCCGTAGAACTTGCCCCAGACGGCCTTTCCCCACCCCGTGTCGGCCACGGTGAGATGGAGCGATCCTTCGTGGAGGTTGTGCCAGAACACGCCCGTCGTCAGGTGACCCATGGCGTAGAGATAGTCGTGCGCCACCATCTTCGGCTCGCCACTCGTGCCACTGGTGAAGTACATCAGCATCGTGTCCTCGTTGCTGTTGACGAAGGCCGGCCGCTCGAACTTGGGGGCTTTCGTCCATTCCGACTGCCAGTCGTGGAAACCGGCAGGAATGGCCTTGCCGTGGTCTGCCACGGCGATGAGTTGCTTCACCGTCGGACTCTCCGGCATGGCCAGCCGGATCTGCTCGGTGACATAGGGGTCGTCCACGCAGATGATGGCCTTGACACTGGCCCGCGTGTTGCGGTAGACAATATCGTGCTTGGTCAGCATGTGTGTGGCCGGAATGACGACGGCTCCAATCTTGTGGAGTGCCAGCATCACCACCCACCACTCGTAGCGCCGCTTGAGAATCAGCATCACGGGGTCGTTCTTGCCGATGCCCAGCGACTGGAGGTAGGCGGCGGCCTGGTCGGTCTGCTCCTTCAGTTGCCGATACGTGGTGCGTATCTCGTCGCCCTGGTCGTTGGTCCAGAGGATGGCCAGCTTGTCGGGAGCCTCCTCCGCCCACACGTCCATAACATCGTAGGCGAAATTAAAATTCTCCGGAATGATAAATTCCAGATGTTCGTTATAGTCTTCGACGGATTCGAAATGCGTCTGTTTCAAAAATCTTTCTATCATGTCTGTCTTGTCATTAGTTCTCCACCACAAAAGCCAGGAAGCGCACGGGCTTGTTGCCTACCGCCATCATGCCGTGGGGCTGTCCCGAGTCGAAATAGATGCTGTCGCCCTCCTCCAAACGGATGGTCTTGTTGCCGATGAAGAGGTCCATCGCCCCTTGCAGCACGAGGTTGAACTCCTGTCCCGAGTGCGTGTTCTTATAGATTTTGTGGGCTTCGGGCTTCGGCTCTACGGTGACGATGAACACGTCGGCCTGGTGGTCGACGAAGCCGCTGGCCAGGCTCTGGTACTTGTAGGCTTTCGTGCGCTCCACGCTCATGCCCTGCCCCTTTCTCACCACGAAGTACGACTTCATGTGCGGTGCTTCGGCAAACATCAGTTCCTCGGCCGACACACCGTATTTCCGGGCTATCTTCATGAGCTTCGAGATGGTCACGTCAACCTCTCCGCGCTCTATCTTTTCGTACAGTTCCACACTGACGCCACAGGTTTCCGCCACTTCTTCGAGAGTGAGGTCGAGCACGTCGCGCAGTCCCCGGAGGCGTTCACCGATTTGTTTCAATTGTTCGTCCATTATCTTGTTGGTTTTAATGTTACTATTTCAGTCCCGCCTTCAGTCCCCGGATGACGGCCGAGGAGAATCCGGCGTGCTCCATTTCGTTGAGTCCCTTGATGGTCACGCCGCCGGGCGTGGTCACCAGGTCGATGGCCTGTTCGGGGTGCATTCCACTGCTCTGCAACAGCTTCACGGCTCCCTGCACGGTCTGCATGACGATGTCCTTGGCCACATCGGCCTTGAACCCCAGTTCCACACCGCCCTCCGAGGCCGCACGGATGTAGCGCATGGCGTAGGCAATGCCACACGAGGCCAGCGTAGTGCCTGCGGCCAAGTGCTGGAAGTCCGTCAGCAGCGTGCTGCCCATCCTGTCGAACATTCCCTGGACGACGGCCGTCTCCTTCTCCGTTGCGCCCACGGGCACTATGAAGGTCATGGAAGTCAGCTCGGCAATGGCGATGTTGGGAATGACGAGGAAGAAGGGCGGCGTGTCGGGCAATGCCTCCCTCACCTGATCGGGCGAGATGCCGGCGGCAATGACCACCAGCAGCTGCTCCTTGGGGCGGAGGCTCTCCCGGATGCCGGCCAACACGCCAGCCACGAGCCACGGCTTGACGCACACGCAGACCACATCGGCCTCCTTGGCGGCGCTGGCATTGTCCGTCGTGGTGCGGATGCCGCGCGCCTTGAACTTCTCCAACACCTCGGCCGTCGGGTCGGCCACGGTTATCATCTCCGGCTGGACGGCTCCTGCCTTGAGCAGTCCCTCTACGGTCGCGCCACCCATGGCACCAGCCCCTATCATTGCGATTTTCATACGGTTGCGAATACGTTGTTAAGTTTATCGATGAACAAGTCAACCTCCGCCTTGGTCAGGCAGAGCGGCGGCAGGAGGCGCAACACGTGCGTGCCAGCACAGCCGGTGAAGCAGTGCTCCTTGTAGATGAGCGGCTGGCGCACCTCCTTGTGGGGAATGTCGAGGTCTACGCCAATCATCATGCCGCGTCCGCGCACGTCAAGGATGTGCGGACTGTGGAGGGTCTTTAGGCGGTCAACAAGATACTGCCCCACCTCACGGGCATTGTCCACGAGATGTTCCGCTTCAAACACGTCGAGCACGGCCAGCGCAGCGGCACAGGCCAGATGGTTGCCGCCGAAGGTCGTGCCGAGCTGTCCGTAGACGGGCTTGAACGCCGGGGCAATCAGTACGCCGCCCATAGGGAAGCCGTTGGCAATGCCCTTCGCCACGGTGATGATGTCGGGACGAATGCCGAGCCACTGGTGAGCGAAGAACTTTCCACTGCGCCCGTAGCCGCATTGTATCTCGTCGCAGATGAGCACCGTGCCGTACTGCCGGCAAAGCTGCTGCAGTCCCTGCGCAAACTCGGCCGTGGCGAGACGGATGCCGCCCACGCCCTGTATACATTCCAAGATGACAGCACACACGTCGCCCTTGGCGATTTCCCGTTCCCACGCGGCCAAGTCGTTCAGCGGCAGGTACGTCACGTGGCGGTTGGCGTTGATGGGTGCGATAATCTTGGGGTTGTCCGTGGCCTCCACGGCGAGCGACGTGCGCCCGTGGAAGGCCTTCTCCGCCGCGAGCACGCGGGTGCGTCCGTTGGTGAACGAGGCGAGCTTCAGCGCGTTCTCATTGGCCTCAGCACCGGAGTTGATGAGGAAGAGCTGATAGTCGTCGTAGCCCGAGATGCGCCCGAGCCGCTCCGCCAGTTCCGCCTGCAGCGTGTTGACCACCGAGTTGGAATAGAAGCCCAGGCGGTTCAGCTGTTCGTTCACCTTTTCTATATAGTGGGGATGCGAGTGGCCGATGGAAATCACCGCGTGGCCTCCGTAGAGGTCGAGGTATTCCTGTCCTTTGTCGTCCCACACGCGACATCCCTTTCCTTTGACGATGTTCACGTCGAACAGGGGAAAAACATCAAAGAGTTTCATTTTCTTGTTCCTTTCTTTATCTGTGTTAAGGTGTTGGCGTCAGAAGGCCGAGGCTTTGAGTCGCAGTCCTGTCTGCTCGTCGAGTCCGAACATAAGGTTCATGTTCTGCACGGCCTGTCCCACCGCTCCCTTCAGCAGGTTGTCGATGGCCGAGGTGACGAGGAGTTTGTTACCGTATTTCTCCACGTGGATCAGTGCCTTGTTGGTGTTGACCACCTGTTTGAGGTCAATGGGACTGTCGCTGACATGGGTGAAGGCAGCGTTGCTGTAGAAGTCCTTGTAGGCGTCGGCAATATCCTCCAAGGGCGCGGGCGTGCGCACCACGGCGGTGCAGAAGATGCCGCGCGCGAAATTTCCACGGTAGGGAATGAAGTCGATGTCGGCATCGAGATAGCCCTGCACCTGCTGCAACGACTGCCGGATTTCGGCGATGTGCTGGTGCTGGAAGGGTTTGTAGATGCTGAGGTTGTCCGTGCGCCACGAGAAATGGGTGGTGGCGCCAGGCTTCTGCCCTGCTCCCGTGCTGCCCGTGATGGCATTGACGCTGACGTCTTCCTTCAGCAGGTTGAGGTAGGCGGCAGGCAGGAGGGCCAACTGGATGGCCGTGGCGAAGCAGCCGGGGTTGGCCAGATGGCGCGCCTGGGCGATGGCGTCGCGGTTGATTTCCGGCAGACCGTAGACGTAGTCGTGGCTGCCCTTGATGCGGAAGTCCTGCGCCAGGTCGATGATTTTGACCCGCTCGGGAATGGTGTGCTCCTTGAGGAACGCCTCGCTCTTGCCGTGGCCGAAGCAGAAGAACACCACGTCGACGTCGTCGAAGGGCATCTGGTCGGTGAAGCGCAGCAGCGTGTCACCCGTCAGTCCTTCGTGCACCTCACTGACGAGGTTGCCCGCATTGCTTTCGGAGTTGGCAAACACGATGTCCGCCTCGGGATGGTTGAGCAGCACGCGGATGAGTTCGCCACCCGTGTAGCCCGCTGCTCCAAGTATTCCTATTCTAATCATTTTTCGCTGTTCTTTTAGCTGTCGTTTTTTCACGCGCTCGGCAGAGAAAATTTTTTCGCTCGGCAGCGCGTTTCCGCTCATTTGCGCTCGTCGGGATGTATGCCGTAGTAGACGCGCAGCGGCGTGGAGAGCACCTTGATGAAGCCCTTGGCCTCGTCGGCAGTCCATCCGTTCTGGGTCTCGCCGTATTCGCCGAGCTTCGACTTGGTGAGGTCGTTGTCCGAGTCCACGCCGACGGTCTCGAAGCCGTAGGGGCGCAGCTTGAGGATGGCCGTTCCCGTCACGTTGCGCTGGCTGGAGGTGAGCATGGCCTCCATGTCGGGCATGACGGGCTCCAAGTACTGGCTCTCGTGGAGGAACATGCCGTACCAGTTGGCCACCTGGTCTTTCCAGTACTGCTGCCACTTGGAGAGCGTCGACTTCTCCAGCAGGCGGTGTGCCTCGATGATGAGCTTCGGTGCGGCGGCCTCGAAGCCCACGCGCCCCTTGATGCCGATAATCGTGTCGCCCACGTTGGCGTCGCGCCCGATGGCGTAGCTGGCACCGATTTCCTCTATCTTCTGGATGGCCTTCACCTTGTCGGTGAATGCCTCACCGTTGACGGCCACGATCTCACCCTTGTCGAACGTGATCTTGAGTTGCGCCTCGGGTTCCTTGGCGGTGACGTGCTTGAGATAGGCTTCCTCGGGCAGTCCCTGCGTGGGGTCGAGCAGTTCGCCGCCGCAGATGCTGGTGCCCCAGATGCCCACGTTGTACGAATACTTCAGCTTGGCAAAGTCGGCCTCGAAGCCGTGTTCGTTGAGGTAGTCCACCTCTTCCTTGCGCGTCAGCTTCTTGTCGCGTGTCAGCGTGATGATTTCCGTGCCGGGAGCCATCACGAGGAAGGTCATGTCGAAGCGTATCTGGTCGTTGCCTGCGCCCGTCGATCCGTGGGCAATGGCGTCGGCCCCGATTTCCTTGGCGTAGCGCGCAATGGCGATGGCCTGAAAGATGCGCTCCGAGCTGACGGAGATGGGGTAACAGTTGTTGCGGAGCACGTTGCCGAAGATCATATATTTCAGCGACTTCTCATAGTACTCCTGCGTCACGTCGAGGGTGACGTAAGCCTTGGCACCCAACTTGAAGGCGTTCTTCTCGTTGGTGGCCAACTGTTCCTTGCTGAATCCGCCCGTATTGGCGCAGGCGGCATAGACATCCCAGCCGTCCTTAGCCAGTTTCATCACGGTGTAGGAGGTGTCGAGTCCTCCGGAAAAAGCGACTACTACTTTCTTGTTTTCCATATCCTTGTTTTTTTGTTTTGTTCCTTGTTCTTGTTGTCTGTTCCTTCTTTTATTCTGCTTCATGCCCTTGATTGCTTCACGCGTTCTGCTCCATGGCCTTGATGCGCTCCATCACGGTCTCGGGAATCTTGACGGGCAGGTGCTCCTCTGGGTCGTAGAGCATGGCCGTGCAGATGCAGTATTTCCGTCCCGTGCGGTGCAGCACGTCGACGTTGACGCATCCCTCGCAGCCGCGCCAGAATGCCTCGTCGTCGGTGAGGTCGGCGAAGGTGACGGGCTGGTAACCCAGATGCGTGTTCATGGCCATCACCGCCGCCCCACTGGTCAGCGAGAAGATTTTGGCGTGTGGCCAGCGCACACGAGCCAGCGAGAACGTCAAGTCCTTGATGCGTCGCGCCACGCCGAGCCCCCGGAAGTCGGGGTGGACGATGAGTCCCGAGGTGGTCACGTATTTCTTGTTGCCCCACGTCTCGATGTAGCTAAACCCGGCAAAGCGCCCCTCGGACAGGGCGATGACGGCCTTTGCCTCCTTCATCTTCGTGGCCAGATACTCGTGGGTGCGCTTGGCAATGCCCGTGCCGCGCACCTTGGCGGCATCGGCAATGGTCTGGAGAATGGTGTCCACATACACCTCGTGCTCCGGGCCTGCCACGATGACCTCTATATGCTTTTCCTTCTGGTCTATGGTTTCCTTTTGTTGTGTCTGTTCCATGGCGGTCTATTTCATGTTCGGCACCACTTCGCGCAGTGCATCAATGATTTGCTGGGTGGGCACGCCCTGGCGCACGACGATGAGGATGGTGTCGTCGCCGGCTATCGTGCCCAGGATGTCCTCGATGTTGCTATTGTCAATGTTGTAGGCGATGCTACTGGCGTAGCCGGGGCGCGTCCGGATGACTCCGATGTTGTCGGAGAAGGTGATGCTCAGAAAGCCCGGCACCTCCAGCATCTCGCGGACGCTGTGCGGCGTGCCGACGCGCTTGTACATGGTGTCGTTGGGCAGCACGTAGACGTAGTTGCCGCGCATCGTGGCGGCCTTCGCCACCTTCAGTTGCTTCAGGTCGCGGCTCAGTGTGGCCTGCGTGAGCGAAAAGCCTTCGCGCTTCAGGGCAGACAGCAGTTCCTCCTGGCTCCCTATCTCCTGACTGGAGATGATCATGCGGATGGCCTCCAAACGGTCGTTCTTAATCTTCATTGCGGGTATATTTATTCGTTTGCGCTGCAAAATTATACAATTCCTCGCATACCAACAAATATTTCCGCCACTTTTTATGCATTATTTTATCTTTTCGTACCCATTAAGCTCTGCAATGACATCATCTACAATATATAAGTCACTCATAAGATATAATAACGAACGCTCGTCATGTAGAAGTTCATTGGTCTTGCTTCTTTGAAAGATTTCAAAGGCTCTTTCTGGTGAAATGTCCAGTTGCTTGGCCAACTGGCAGCATATTCTCCCAATTTTCATCCAAAGTTGTGAATCTCTCAACATATCTATTCCTCCTTTCCTGCCAAGTCATTTAATGGTTCTGCCGCAATAAAGTGCAGATACTCGTCTACTAACGCTTGAGATAAGAGACAAATCTGGTTGTTGGGCTGATGCTCTGACAAACGCCTCAAGGCATATTCCATGGAAATGTCGCCATTGAGATAGTCTTCAACGGTTGTGATGACCCGGTCGTCCGCAATTCCGCCCTCTATGTAATCGAAATGTTTCCACGGTTTCTTGCCGCTTCTGCTGTCAACAATGAAGTTTAGCCATTCCTCATCGTATGCTGTAAACATCTTGCACCGAGCTTCTTGCTTCAACTGGTCAATATCTAAGTCGTACATGTTGAGCCATTGGGGAAGTCCTAAGTTTACAACTCTGGTAGCCCAACTGACAGCTTGCTTCTTTATGGCTGTAACATAAAATCCCTTACCGAAGTCAAGATTGTCTCGTCCGATATGGCAAAGCGGTGATTCTACGATGTGGGTGGCCCCATGATAAACTTTCAACATGCCTATTTCTTGTTTTAATGGTTTGCAGTTTCTAAACGATGAAGCGCTTGCCGTAGGTCCGTGACGACATACTCTTTGCTTTGGGTATGCAACGGATCAAGTCTGTTGGTAAGACCCTGTATAAGCCCCACCCTTTTCATCCTGCTGAACATCTCAAGCCTTGTACACCCTTCAGCTTCTGCGGTAAGATCGACGCACATGGCAGCGAAAGCCAATGCTTGTTGGGTTTCATTTATGCTCATATTTCTCTCGTTTTATATGAAATACGCTGCAAAGATAGTGCTTTCTTCCGCATACCAACAAATATTTCCGCCACTTTTTATGCATTATTTTATCTTTTCGTACCTTTTCGTGCCCATCCCTCCCCTACACACGCTGTCGGATGATGCATATACACTCATTGGTATCATGCGGTACCACCTCGCCGCTACGAAAAATCCGACAACGTGAATCAGCGGTACCAAAATACCGTTACGGGCGGTACCAAATTGCCGATATTATCAGCTTACATTGGTGAAAGGGTATCAACCGGAATACGCACGAGGTTTTCGACGCTTGCAATAGCAGTCACTTAGCCATCGTAACGCAGTCACTTGGCATCCGTAACGCTGAACGTTAGCACCCATAACTGACCGAGCAAAATGAGACTATCGTTTCTTACGCAGGATATATTTCCCGTCAACAGATTCGAATTCCGGTATTGTATTGATGATTTCCTCAACATCGCGCTCCCTAATCGGCGCCCCCCATGCCGTTCTACTAATAGTTCTGGCAATGTCTCTGACACTAGCGGGAAGCCTGAAGGTTCCCATAGCCCGAAGAATGGCCTGTACTCTCACCGCATAGTATGGTTCTTTCAAAATTTCAGGCTTTTCGCGCCTTATAATGGCATTGCAGTCCTCACCACTCTCGTTGGCTTTCTTTTTATCCACAGTGTCTATATCAGTTACCCGTTCCTCGTGATTAGGGGTGTACTCCATCCTGTCAAGTCTAGATAACTGAGGATTGATTACCGTTTCTGTCGGCTCCAAGTTCGTCTCTTCCTTCTTACCTCCACGCAAAGCATCAATAGCCCCGTCTATTCTGTCTATCAGTTCCATCGACTCATCCTCACTCATAAGGGCGATCTTCAAATCAGACAAAAAATTCTCGTATGTAAAGGCAAAGGATGGCATAATATCAACCGGTCTGACCGGGTGACAGGTAATTCTATCAAGCAGGGCATAAACTGTTGGGCATACCTCTTTGAACATCCCCCTCTCGCCGCGATGCGATTTCAGGAAGGAATAGTATTGCAGGTTCAGTACGATCTGTATATCTTCATTGATACATTGAAATTGGCGAACCAGCTCACCATCAGTGTTCACTTCATCAGTTTCTGCCTCAACTGGCGTGTCCGAAACGATCTTCTCAAACTCCGCCATCGCTGTCGCAGAGAGATCTATCGCGTTGTCCACAGGGGCAGACAATGTCTCAATCTGGCTCTCGGATAGCGATGTATAGTTCTCCAACAGCACTTGCTTGAGCGAAGCTCTACCTGATGGGAGAGACATAAGAAAGTACAGATCTTCATCCAGTTCAACATAACTCACGCACTCCATCAGTTTCGTCTCCGACGGTTTTACATGATTATCTCTCATCACGTTCAAAACATCTTCCTTACCCCTCTGAGGAACAATATGCCAGAACTGTTCGCTCTGCATATACCAGAACGGCAAGTACGCCTCGGCACAGAACAGAGATTCGTCGGGCAGTATTTTAGCCCACATCTTCTGAAACGTATCCTTCAAAGTTTCGTCATAGTGGATTTCATTATCCATCAAGATGTTCGTCTCATACATCTCGATGACAGTTAGCAGCAAGATCGCCTTGTGCGGCGACTTGCGTCCCCATTTCGGGTTTGTGTGCAGATGTGCAAACGCTTCAATATAGTCCATACCAACAACGATTACAGTTCCTCAGGATCGTCATCATCGCCAAGGGCAATCCCCTTTTTATACGTCAGTTGCAGGAAGATATCAAGGAAGCCGCGATTGGAATAGAAATAACTACTGTCATCGCGCATCTTCTCCTCCATAACCGAAAGGCCGTAGTTGATATACTCTTCCATCGTTTCCATCAAGTTCGTCACAACCGTATTCACCTTTATATCACCCTTATCAAGTGCTATCCAGTCAATGTCAGTCCTTGCGACCAAAGCAATAAAGATGTATAAACGTAATCTGGAATAGGCGTGACGAAATTTCTTTGAGTCCAAATTGCCCCATTTGTCTATGGGTTGGCCCACACCTTTCTCCTTGATGTCCTCTGCATCTTCAGACAGCGGCAGTTTCTTCCCTGCATATAGACCCATAAAGAATGCCATAATCAATGGTTCATAGCCTGCTCCGAGCACTTTTCCTTTCGCCTCAGTATGCTCCGATGCTCCGACCCCATAATCCGACAGCGGTCTGAGTACACTTTGCTCGTACTTCTTTTCAAACCGTGGGCTTCTCCGTCCCCATATGTCGACAAGCTTTTCGTCTTTCTCCACGAGTTCATCCATATTGTTCAGTATATCAGCCATAATTTCCTATTTTATGCGTGTTATTAACGTTTGAATAGTCCCCAGTTTCTTATCATCAAAGGGTCTTTTCTTCTCTATGTGGAACACCCGTCCGTTCACTTCGTTCACTTTCTCCAGATTCAGAACACTTACGCCATTGGCGTTGTCTTTGAGGAAGCTCTTCGTTACGATGATGATTTGCTTTCCCAGCAAGCTCATTACATTGAAGAACTCACTCTCTTTAGCCTCCGTAAATGACGATGTCGGAGCATCAAAGAGTAACGGGAATACCGTCTTGTCCTTCTCACTTGACAGCTCGCCTATGGCAAAAAGCACAGACATGAGATAGGTGGTACGCAGGGCCGTATTCGGATTAAAAATGCGAGTCTCATCGTTGTTCATCAGAAACACTTCCCCCTGTCCATTCATTTTCTCGACAATCCGCACACTGCCCTTGAAGTCGTTAGTATTCAATTTCTCCAAGAAATAGTTGGCTTTGTCCTCAATGGTGTGCAATAACCGTTTCTTGTTCACGTCCTTAGCTGTCTTGAAGGCATCAGCTACCTGTCTGACGATGAGAGCCGTCTTGGCATAAATGGCCGCAGATGTTCCTTCTGCCAGTTGGCCAAGCGCATTCTGCGCCTCTTCCAAGGCGCTCCGATGTTGCGCGCGTTGGCGTTTTAGTGTGTCTATGCGACTTTCTGCCTTACTCTTGTTGTCTATCCATTTCGATATATTATCGTAGTTGGCGAGCAACTGCTCTTCCGACAACCCGTCGGTATGGGCAAGTATCTTTTTCTTTTGCTCAAACTCCATTTCCAGATTTGCTTCAATCTTCTTCACATCATCGTGCAACCTGTTGTTGAAGGCTATGACATCCTGAATCTTGTGGCGCAGCTTTGTGATTTCTGCAAGATTATCATTGAGTGTCGTGTCACGTTTTTGAAGTTCCACGACATAATGGTTCTTGTAACAAGGTGGAATTTCCTCATCGTCTTTCACTTCCAACGAAGCCTCATACTCTTCCAAACGATGCAGCATGAATTCCCACTCTTCACTATGCTTCTTTGCCGGGCGACCACATATCTTGCACACTTCCTCGTCAAGCATCTCCTGCATAATCTCCCGACCAGGTATGTGTACCGGCAGCGGCACGAAGTCTGTCTGCATTTTCCGGATAACTTTCTCGGCACCTGCCTTCATGTTATATTCCTGCTCCATCTTTCGGCGTTGTCGGTCTGTCTCATTCACCTTGGCCGAATATTCTTCAGCGATACTGCCAAAGCCCATCAATATCCACATGTCGTCAAGCAGGTTGATGCTATAGTTCTCCCTGATTCTTGCCAACGTCTCTATGCGCTTGGTTTGCAGCGTCTCTATACGTCGGTTAACTGCTATAAGCATTTTTGAGGACTCTTTACTCTGTTCTATATTTTTCAGCAGACTCTCAAAGTTCACAGCCTCAGTCTCCTTGTTCTTTATCTCCTTCTCAATATCTGCAAGTGTGTTTGTTTCAAGGGTTATCTTCCTGTTGAGTGCATTAATTTTATCCGCGTTCTTCTTGTCAAGCTTCTGTGCATTGTCGCGGGCTTGCTCGGCATTTCTTTTTGCATATTCCATGAAAGCGAAATAGGCATCAAACTCCCGGATCTCGCTGAATCGGTCTACGAGGAATTTCATGGAGTTGGACGTTTCCATAACGTTCAAGTCGGTCTCGCCTTTGAACATGATAAACTTCCGGTAGTCATATGGTAGATCAGCGTCAAACTTGCTGCCATCCTTCACCACACGTTCCACACCTGATTTTTCTATCAGAGAAAACGAATAGTTCGATGTCCCCACCTCTCCGTCGTATGACTTGGTGAAACGGAACTCCTTCTCCAGCACTTTCTCCTCACCTTTGTGTTCATAGTACATAGCCACACGAACATTGTCCGATTCGCCAGGGGCCAACTCTTCACTACGCTTCTTCGACACCAACTTTGTGTCCATCTTGTTCGACCCATCCGTCCGAAACAGCCACTCCAGTGCCTCATAGAATGTGGTTTTTCCATCGCCATTAGAGCCAATAATGAGGTTCAATCCATCAGTTAGCTCAAAGGTATTGGCCAAATAGTAGCTTCTAAAATTGTATATTTCTATTTTCTGTATAATCATAGGATATAGTTCTCATTAATATAGTTAAACACCGTTCGATATACCTTTTTCTGTACGGAGGGGTCTGTAGAGCCGTCAAGATCCTTAATGATTCGTGCCACTGCAGCCACAACTACATTTTCAGAATTTATTGCAGTACACAAATCTTCATACTCGGACTTGTCGTAGCCATAAAACTCTTGCAACTTTTGGTCGTCAAGTACCATCTGCAACATTCGTTCCTTGTTTGTCATAAGCTATATAGTTTTTAGATTGTTAATGCGTAATGATCCAACACCTCTCTCAGCTCCATTTCCGAGTATGACGGGTTCTCCGACAGTTGGGCAAAGTTCTTTACCCTCATCAGTTCTCCTCTCAGTAGTGACTGCTCCATCCTGTAGCTGTCGCTGTATGGATTAACCTTCGGTATCACCACAAGGTCATGTAACTCGGCGAGTTTCTTGTCTGGATGCGTTCTGAGTACACGGCCTCGTCGTTGGATAAACTGACGGGGATTTCCCGTACTGGCACAGAATATGGCCAACTCGCTTCTTGGTACATCAACACCTTCGTCCAAACATTTCATAGATGTCAATACGTGGAGTTTACCACAGGCAAAGTCATAAAGGATCTCCTCCCTGTCTTTTTGGCCGGCGACGAACTTCCTTACAGTTACGTGATCGTCCACTTCTGTCACAGCCTGGGTAAAGATATCAATAAGATGCTCGGCATCGTTGTCATCGTCAATATCCTCCGACTTGTCAAAGTCATCACCTCCATCAACGTAATCCGGTTTGTTTCCCTCAGGAACGTATATCAGCGAATACTTCAGGTTTCCCTTCTCTTGGAATCGTTTCTCCATAATTTCCCGGAACACAGCCAACTTGCCCGCTGCCTTGTGTACGATCCGTTTGCGAGCCAACAACAACATTTTCAGAATATCGTCTATATGCGCGAAGGTCTCGGTATCGCAGTTGAAATATTTTGCTATCTTTTCCGACAACTCCACGTAGGCTGTCATTTCCTCAACATTCAATGGTACCACATGAGGATAGTACATATATTTGCAAAGCACGCCATTTCTGATGGCCTCCTCCATACTATACTCGTAGGTATAATGCTCCTTGGAACCAAAAAACTTGCGAAGTCTCGTATTCCCTTCTTCGTCAAACTGTCGCTCTGGTGTGGCAGACAAGCCAATACGTCTAAGATAAGGTATCTCGTTCAGTCGTTTGACTAACGTCCCCGCCCCCATATTGTGACACTCGTCCGCAATCAGCAGCAGACGGCGACGGTCAAATCCGTTCAGTACTCGGAACACTCTTTCTCTCGCATAAGACGCATACGTAGATATAATAATGTACGACACCTCAGGCTCTTGCCCAGTTCTGTACTTCTCATTGAAGCTGATACGCTCCACCTCGTTGCGCCATGCCAAATTCTTGGAATAGACCTTCGTGATGTTGACGAATTGAAACTTTCGGCACTCCTGCTCCCACTGGTTGACAAGGGTAATGGTCGGGACAAGGATGATGGCCTTATAGTAACCCCTCCGCTTGTATATCTCATAAAGACAATTCAGCGAGGTGATGGTTTTTCCTGTTCCCGTTGCCATTGCGAACAGCCCTTTCTGTCCATTGCTCTTCCAGTTCTCAAAAGCCGTCTGCTGATAGTCGCGAGGTCCTGAAGGATAGGGGAACCGAGGCTCAATATTCTTTATTTCCTCGGCAACTATTTTTGTCTGTTGTTGTCGTTCTCTTATCGCTTTCTCCTTCTTTATCCTTTTCAATTTCCTCTCCACATCAAGCAACTCCTCAACGTCCTTGCCACCATAGTGCGACAGGATGGCCGAAACAAGATTTTCTGGAGACAGATATTCTATGTGGCGTTTCTTCCCATTCATGATGGCATCGAATTCTTTGCGTTGGCTTGCGATGCGATTCTGCACCATTTTGTCAATGGAGTCGCTGCGGTCTATCGTGATTTCTTCAAGGTTATTAAAGAGACCGCTTATGGTAAAGTTGGCAGAGCCTGTAAACGAGGTGATGCTATCGCCATCGCGGAACTGTCCCGACTTTGTATGGCTGATGCCCTTCTTGTTACGTGGCTTGATAATGCGTATGTCAATTCGTTTGTCATAGATAAGGAAGGCCAGACACTCAAAGAACTGTTGTTGGTACTCGTCAAAGGTCTGACGCAGCATCTCAAAGTTGGTTAGGTCGAAGCAGTCAATCACCCCACCGTGAATGCCTTTGCTTATGGCTTGTTTATCTTCCTCGGAAACGATGTGGTTGATTACCAGTCGCATCCTGCCGCCATTGGAGATAAACGTAGCGAAGCCGTCGGAAAGAACACTGATAGTGGCAGAACTGAAATAGCCCAGCTGCAGGTCGAACTCCTTGCTATTCTCCAAACAGTCGTTGAAGAACTTCTCTGGCGAATTATACTCACCAGGACGGTAGGTTCCGTCTTCTGCCCAGTCTACTTCATACAGCATACACCTTCCTATATAAAACAGTTCGTACACATAATGTCATCGCCAAGAATATCCACAAGGGTTGTACCCTTGTTGTTCTCTCGGTTCTCCTTCTGCCGGCGGATAATGTCGAGCTTTATCTGCCGAATGCGCTCTGGACGGATAAGGTCGGCAAGACTCTCATTTTGATTCCATGTGTACCCGTCTTTCTCAAATCCCATCGCTTTCTTATAGAGGTCAGGATGTTGCTCATAGAGCCACACCCATTCTATCTTTTGCTGGAAGAAACAGAAGTAGCAGCCCGAACGGCTGCGGCAGTAGGTGCCCGTCTCGCCATCTACCTCAAACGGAATTTCTTCATAGTAGGCTGGCACGCCCACACCGCTTTCGCGTAAAAGGCGGAAGATATCTTCCTTTATCAGCACATCAGTATTATCCAGCAATGGGAACGAGGAAAGTTTCCCCACTGGATAGTCGGTTGTTTTCAGAAACTCAAACACCGCATGATTGAATAGCTTGACATCATAGTCGAGCAACGCATTCATCTTCTTGGAATAGTAAAACTGCTTGGTTACTGGTCGCTTCACACTTTCGAGAATCTCTTCCCTCAAGGAGTTCTCTGGACATAACCGCTCATAAATGTCAACCAACTGTTCCAAATTCTCCTTATGCAGGAACTTGTTGATGACATCGATACTCCAGATGTTCCTGCGAAAGGGGAATACGGCCTGGATATTGGGTTTGGAGGATATATATCCGTCCCTGTCTTCATCGCCTCGGATGCCCACATACGATACCGCATAGTCGTCACCCACATACTCCTCAAACTTGTCAAGCTTCATCTTCTTGGTGCACCATCGGGCTTGCGGCGAAGGCAGGAATCCTCCCATTGTTTTCAAGAAATGGTGGAAAGGCGTTGGTTCTGGACTGCCCTCAGCCGCTCTCAGCCTTTCGATCTTTCCAAGATATGCCTCCAAACGGTTAATGAGCGTTTCCGTCTCAGCCAACTCACATCCTGTATCTGAATTGTAGTACTCTATCTTTAACAATGGGTACTTTTGCTTCAGATAAATTGCGAGGGCCGCACTGTCCTTACCTCCAGAAATGCCTAATATGTGTCTAACTTTACTCATGGTTTATCTTTTTTTTGAGCATCGACAGTAGCGTGCAAATGTCAACATTGTTATCACCCGACAGCAACTTACTGATGCGCTTTTCCAAGTCCTCGACCCGCTGCTTGTCTTTCTCGGGAAGCACGTAGGTCTGCATCCTTATGCACGTTCCTCTGTTGGTTACCATATCAAAGGAATAGGCGTCATTCTTCTCCGAATCATCATCTTTCCGAGAAATGTCTGCATATTTCTCACACTCTCTGAACAGATACACCAAGTCGTCCGCCAGTTTATCTTCCTGTTCATCTCTCATCATATCAAGCCGATGTTCCAAAATAGTATAACAGATGGACTGATACCATTGCGTTCGATTGTCGTATGCTGTCATCACATGATGATAGAACTCGCGCTGTTTGTCTGTCAACAGGTATGCCTTCACATTGGCCAGACGCGCGTGCACCTCCACGATATAGTCACTATATTCATAGCTCTGCAATCCAAAGCCATCCACGAGTCTTGTCTCAATGCGGTCTATCAAGTCAGAATAGCAACGGCGCAGTTCCTTCACGGCTCGTTGGATGATGTGGGCATACTCATTGATGTGAGACTCGTCCTTCATCTGCTCTTTGTTGAATCCCAACGCCTCGGGAAAGTCCTCAAAAAAAGCCTTTTCCGGGTCTTTGGCCTTTGCCAGCACATCACGGAACTTCATCGTTGCCTCATGGTTAAACTTTCGGGTGTGTTTGGTGTAGTCATTCAGCCGCACATAAAAGTTCAGGAATGGCTTGATGGTCTCTATGAAACTATCATGAGTTATCGAAAACTCACCACCAAGATTCACAAACTTACGGTACTGGTTAAAGAACCCCAATTTCACACCGTCAACGGCAAACCTCTTGATCTCAAAATCGCCAGGATGCTTCTGCAGCAGGTCAAAGAACTCCATGTTGATGTTGGGCATAAAGGCTCCCTTCGAAGCATCATAGAGCGCAAAGTCCTGCCGCTTGATAAAGAGATAGGTAGGTATCCAAAACTCCAAGAATCCCTGCTTGACCTTATACGGCTGCGCCGACAATATCTTGATGAGTTCAGAAACCTTGCGGGCTTTGTTCTCTGTGCTGTGCAAGAAATCCTCGCAGGCCTGCCACAACGGCATGAACCCCTTGGCTGTTGGAGCGTCCGCAAACTCACCTCCCCGATGCAGTCCTGTGTTCAATAGTAATGAGGAATAGATGGTTTTCTCTGGCGGGAATTTGTCGATAGGGAATCCCATTCCATCATCTGTATAGTGTTCCGTCAGATGGGTGAGATAACTTTTCCTCGCCTGCGAAATGGTGCCACTTAGCTTGTGACGATTGAACAGCTCGTTAATCATCACGGGGGTCTTGCAGTAAACCTCATTGCAAACCTTCGAAAGCAACTGGTTGAAGGCACGATGCGACTCCACCTTTTGCTTCTTGCCACCAAAGACCCATGTCACTCTATCTTGATAGAGGAAGAGATTATCACTGACAGCCTTGTTGAGCAGTGTCTCTTCATACTCCTTCAGCTTCTGTATCTCTGTCACAGCCACGCGGTCGTTCTTGTCCAGCACTTTCTCCAAAAGATACTGATATTTCTTAATGTTGTATAGATGGTCAACGATATCCGTTGTGTTGGTAAAGTAGGCAAATATCAGCGCATGTTCCGTATCTGCGCTAAATCTCATCACCTTCTCCAACGCCTTCTTCTGTGTCGTGAATATCAGTTCGATGTAGCCATCAGTGTCACCCGTTGGCACAATGTCAATGGGTTCCTCACAAATCATATAGTCGAAGAACCGCGGAGTTCCTTTCTGATAGAAGTGGGCCTTCACTGGCGATATGCGTTTGTTGAAAAACACGTTCAATTCATCAACGAAAGCCACAGGCCTTGGCACTATCAGCCCAGCATCACGGATTTCAGCTTCCAAGTCAACATCCGTACCCTCAAACAGTACCAGTCGCTCCTTATACACAGCATAACGGACAATCTTTTTGATTATCAGTTTTTGGATAATCTCGTCAGCATTGGGTATGTCCATCGCATTCCTGGCGTATGTCGCCAAATGTTCTTTTGTCAGCCTAAAACCCGCAGTTCCAAACAAGTTCAGCAAACCAATGGCCTTTATCAAATTGACCGCACAAAACATCTCTTCCTTGCTGTTCCAATTCTGACCTTCCACTCGCTCAACAGAAACCTGGATGGTACTCCAACTCATCGAGTCGCCATTGGCTTCCTTCAAGTAGGAGTAGAAGTTATAGACGATGTAGTCATATACTTGCCGAAGATTGTAGGTCTGATTGTCCGATGCCACGAACTCCGAAACGCTGTTTGCGCCTTTCGCTGCCAAAAAAGTAAAGAGCGAACGCTCATTCTGACCATACCGCTGAATGGCAGTCGTAATGGCATAGGCGGAAAACAAGTCTAACGGATATAACTGCATTGCGGTGCCAAGCGGAAAGTCCGATGCAACATATCGCATATCCTTGGCCAATTCATACAGTCTTGCAATATTGCCAGTTGGCATCACCCTTGTTCTATTCTGCAGTTGTGCCGAAGCGAGATAAAGCAACTGCTCTACGGGCTCCACAAAGGTAATCTCCTTGAAACGTCCCTTCACTTTCGTCCACTCATTGGCCTGTTCCTCCGTCAGCCCCTTGGCGTATGCCCCAAAGTTCTGATGCAACGTCGTCAGAAGCATCATCTGTCGAGTGGGTACGTTCACCAGTTCTGCCAGCTTTTGCAAGAAATACAACTCTTTCTCTGGATTGTTCTTGGCCGCATGCTCTAACACCTTGCCAAACTCGTCAATCACTATCAGCAGGAACTTGCCTTTTTTCTGACACTGGTTGTAATAAGTCTTTAGACTATCAAGGATGCTTTCTGCATTGCCCTCCACATTCAGAGCCTTGCTTAACAGCGATGCCATCTCTGCATAGTCGCCCACAATGTTCATAATCTCAAACGACTTGGCATTGGAAAGATTCTTGGCATCCAGCAGGTATTTCTTCTTTCGCGTCTGTTTCAAGTCTGACTCCAAAGCCAACAGAAAACTCGACTTGCCTGTACCATACGAGCCGATAATGGTAAAAGAGTGAATACCTGTTTGGAAGGCGTTCACGATATGGTGAATGGCATTCTGTGCATTGGGAGTCACCAGATACTGCACTTCGTCGGGAAAACCGTTCTCTATGTTTGCGGATAAACTAAATGCCATAATAAGCGTCTAAAACTTGTTTACAACTCAACTCGTCCGTAAATTGCACCTGTTTGATGCCTGCCACATCACTGTAAGTAACATATTGTGAATATTTGTCTGCTAACTGCTTGAGCATCGCTATCGTCTCATGGTCCTGCATGCAGAATGCCAGCCCGATGCTGTCTTGAATAGCTTCAAAGGAAATCGTATTGTCACCTTCCCGATCCTTCAATCTCAGAAGCGCATAGAGAAATATCTCACTGGTCACTGCTCGCTTCCCGTCAACGTTGATATAATATCCTTTCCCCTCACCGTTCTGACGAATCAGGTCAAGGTCTATCAGCAGAGACGAGAAATCCTCGTTGGTCTGCGGCTTGCGTGGCAGTGTATAGTTCTGCAACAGTACGCCAACATCTTTTTTTACCGTATTGGCATTAAACAAGGTCATCTTCCCTGCCTCTGCCATCCGCAGCTTCACATAGGTTATCACCTGCTCGCGCTCAAACCGTACCCGCTCCCGTTGTAGGCCACAGAAAAACATATTATACAGCGTGGCCTCTTGATTGAAAACAAGATTGAAATGCAACAGCCACAACGTGGCGATATCCTCCATATATTTGTCCTTCCCTTGGGCATCATCAAAGAGGTACTGGCCCAACCATGCGGGCTGGTCTTTCTCCGTCACGCCAAACACTCTCAGCCAATAGCGGATGGAATTTACCATGTTCTTTCCTACGCCGAGTGTGATAACAGCATCAGGATTATTGAAATCATGACCCTTTACTACAAAGTCATAACCCTTCTTTAGCCAAAGCGTCTTGCAGGGAAACGACTCGTGTCCAGAAAAGGCATATTTCGAACCTTTCGTTTTATTGATAGCACTCATTCGTTTTAAACCATAATGTTTCGGGAAAAAGAAAGCGCACCCTCATCCTTGCACACTTGAAAGCTAGCCGTCGCCAAACAGGCCATGATACATTTATACAAGGAAAGGGTACGCCCTATAATAGGCGTATCCCTAATCCCTTGAGGTTGTATCATGTAAATTAGTTGGCGACTATTTGCTTTCAACCTCGCAGAATCTTTGATACGGATTCAGTTAACCCTCAATGTCCTTGCACAACAGCCTTCGCTCCCATCGGAACCCAGTGATCCACCACACGGCCTAAACCCTGTTGTTGACACCTGCTGCCATGCATATGCTCGGACGGCATATGCCATCTTCACAATTGTGTACAAAGTTACAAAATCTTTGCGAAACACTATACTACCAGCATTGTTTTTCACATTATTTAGGGTCTACTAATTTATTTTGTCCACACAAACCTGTGAAGTTGTCCAAACGCCTACAAGGTCGTCGAAGGTTTTTTTCTTCTTGAAAGCCTACCTTCGAGCGAAGCGTCAGAGGTACGAATAAGCGCGCAAAAAATGCCGTCCCTTCGGGAGGAACGGCATTGAAAAGAGGGTGTGGACGCGGCGTCAGTCCTCGCCCGAGGTCTGGCCATCGCCGGGCTGCGTAGTGCTGCCGCCAGTCTCCGAAGAAGAACCGCCCGACTGCGTTCCGCTGTCGCTACT
>CAVBXH010000033.1:0-27820 GCA_963599475.1 Acutalibacteraceae bacterium
CGCTATGTTCCAAATGAAGGAAAAGAGGCTGTTGTATTGTTTGGTTTCCATTGGTCAGTAAACGTTTTTTCTCATATGATAGTGCCAAGCCCCAGACTTGCCGGTCGGCAGCACAACGCCGACCATCCATGGGCAATGACGATACAAAGGTACGGAAAAGGATTGGAAATGCCAAGAGTAAACAATAATTTCACGCTTATTTATGGCGGATAAGCCTATATTGTGGCTGTAAAATTTGGTGGTTTCAAAAGTTGGCAGTCTTCGACAAATAGATGCCGCTATGTAGGTTGGCAACTATTGCACAATGGTGAATTTGGCATACTTCAGTAGTAACTGCTTGGTGCCTGTGTTCTGGAAAGTTACGGTGGCCTTGGTGTTCTCCCCACTTCCTTCAACGCAGACAACAGTGCCCAGACCGAAACGCTGGTGTTCTATGACCATGCCCGCTTTCAGTCCTGACGAACTGGGCTGAGAAGCTGAGCGGGACGGCGTGGACGGTGCTGAAACCGTAGCACTGACTGGTTTCACGGGTCTGAACCGCCCGCTGTCAAACAATGGACTGCTCTTGGGAGAAGAGGTGGGCTGGAACGAGGGACGCGGAGAATGGAATGAAGCGTTCGAAGGTCGGAATGAAGCGCGCGAAGACTGGAACGGGGCACTGGGGGATTCTACGCGGAGGAAGCGGCTGTCGATGTCCTTGATGAAGCGCGACTGTTCTTCCTCTTCCGTATTGCCGTAACGCCAGCGGCTCTTTGCCCAGGTGAGGATGCAGTGACGCTCCGCCCTTGTGATGGCCACATAGAGCAGGCGGCGCTCCTCCTCCAGTTCCCGCGCAGACCCCGTGCTCATGGACGAGGGGAAGATGTTCTCCTCCAGACCGACGATGAAGACGGTGGGAAACTCCAGTCCCTTGGCACTGTGTACCGTCATCAGCGTCACACGGTCATCGTCGTCGCCCTGCTTGCTGTCGAGGTCGGTCAGCAGTGCCACGTCCTGCAGGTAGTCGCCCAGCGTCATCCGGTCGCCCTGCCCCTCCTCGCGCCTACTCTCCACAAAGTCTTTCAAGCCACCGAGAAACTCATTGAGGTTCTCCTGTCGCGTCACGTCGTCGGGATTGTTGGACGCATAGATTTCCTTGCTGATGCCGCTTTCCTCGATGATGGCCTTGCCCAGTTCATAAGCATCGTCGGTGGACAGCCGTTGCCGCCACCCCTCCACCTGTTGGGCAAAGGCAGCAAGGCGCGCCAAGGTGGCCTTGCCCAGCGTCAACGGATAAAGGTGGAGTTGCGTGATGACCGACCACAGGCTGACATCGGCACTGCCGGCCGCCTCGATGACCTTGCGGAGCGTGGTGTCGCCGATGCCCCGTGCCGGATAGTTGATGATGCGCCGCAGCGCCTCCTCGTCGTCGGGGTTGACCACGAGGCGATAGTAGGCCGTCACGTCCTTGATTTCCTTGCGCTGGTAAAAGCTCAGTCCGCCATAGATGCGGTAAGGAATATTGTCTTTCATCATCTGTTCCTCGAAGACACGGCTCTGTGCATTGGTGCGGTAGAGGATGGCGAAATCACTGTAGTGGCCGTTCTCCGCGCGGCGGATGCGACGAATGTCGTTGCAGACAATGACGGCTTCTTCCCGGTCACTGTAAGCGGACTTGAGCACGAGAGATTCGCCGTCTCCATTGAGACTGTACGCCGTCTTGGGAATCTGCCGTTGGTTGTGGCGGATCAGACTGTTGGCAGCCTCCACGATAAACTGCGTGGAGCGGTAGTTCTGCTCCAGCTTGAAGAGGCGTGCACCGGGATATTCCTGTCTGAAATTGAGGATGTTGTCGATATTGGCACCGCGGAAGCCGTAGATGCTCTGCGCATCGTCGCCCACCACGCAGATGCGCCCCCTGTCCTTGGTGAGTTGCGAGACGATGGTCTGCTGGACATAGTTGGTGTCTTGATACTCATCGACAAGGACGTACAGAAACCGCTCAACGTATTTCCGCCGGATGTCGTCATGGCGGTCGAAGAGCAGAAAGGTGTTGACCAACAGGTCGTCGAAATCCATCGCGTTGGACTGCCGGCAACGCTCGCAGTACCTTTTATAGATGTCCGACACGGAGGGTTGCCGACGCACGGCATCGTCTTTTGCCCACGCACTCACGGCATAGGCTTGCGGCAGAATCAGACGGTTCTTGGCCCTGGAGATGCGGTCGGCCACTGCAGCCGGCTTATAGACCTTGTCGTCCAGCTCCATCTCCTTGATGATGGCCTTGACCAACGACCGCGAGTCGCTCTGGTCGTAGATGGTGAAGTTGGACTGATAGCCTATGGCCCCGGCTTCGCTGCGCAGGATGCGGGCAAACACCGAATGGAAGGTGCCCATCTGCAGGCGCATCGCCCTGTCGTCGCCCACCAACTGGCCGATGCGCTCCTTCATCTCTCGTGCGGCCTTGTTGGTGAAGGTCAGCGCAAGGATGTTCCAGGGGCACAGGCCGTGCTCCAGCAGGTAGGCTATCTTACAGGTCAATACGCGGGTCTTGCCGGACCCTGCACCGGCGATGACCAGTTGCGGTCCGTCGCACCAGGTCACTGCTGCCCGTTGGTTGTCGTTGAGTTGATCAAGAATTTGGTCTTCCATTGTTGTCTTTTCCGAGATGCGGTCTGTACTTAGAATGAGCCCTCGATTCGCATCGGGGGCTCATAACAACACAAACACAAAATAAAAACGCAGTCCTACTTGTTGAAGACTGGTTATAGGTCTTGTCTTCTTCCTTTATGTTGCTCCGGCAATGGGCATTACTGTATGCCCTCTTCGCGGAGCTTCTGCTGCCAGCGCCAAGCACTGCGCAACGTGTCTTCGAGCGAGGTCTCCGCCTTCCATCCCAACACCTTGTTGGCCTTCTCGGGATTGGCCCACACCTTCTCGATGTCGCCTTCGCGACGTGGTGCGAATGTCCAGTTGAGCTTCACGCCAGTGGCCTTCTCGAAAGCCTCTACGATTTCCTTGGTGGAACAGCCGTGACCTGTGCCGACGTTGAACACCTCCAGGGCTTCGCTGTCGGTGTCGAGTACGCGCTCCATGGCCTTGACGTGGGCCTTGGCTAGATCCACCACATAGATGTAGTCGCGGATGCAGGTGCCGTCGGGCGTGTTGTAGTCATTGCCGAACACCTTGAGTTGTTCGCGGATGCCCATGGCCGTCTGCGTCACGTAGGGGATGAGGTTCATGGGCACGCCGTTGGGCAACTCGCCGATGATGGCTGAGGGATGTGAACCAATGGGGTTGAAGTAGCGCAGTAGGATGGCCTTGATGGGAGCACCGCTGTGGATGTCGTCGCGGATGATCTCCTCGTTGATTTGCTTGGTGTTGCCGTAAGGACTTTCGGCCGGCTTGATGGGGGCATCCTCGGTGACGGGGAGGTTCTCGGGGTCAGGCTGTCCATAGACCGTGCAACTCGACGAGAAGATGATGCCCTTGACTCCATGCTTGGGCATGAGTTCCAGCAGATTGACCAGGCTGACAATATTGTTGCGGTAGTAGAGCAGCGGCTTCTCGACGCTCTCGCCCACGGCCTTCGAGGCGGCAAAATGGATGATGCCCGCAATGTCGGGATACTTGCAGAACACGCGCTCCATGGCTTCCAGGTCGCAGCAGTCCACGTGCTCGAAAGCCGGGCGGATGCCCGTAATCTTCTCAATGCCGTCCACCACCTTGGCGTCGGAGTTGGAAAGGTTGTCTACAATCACCACTTTGTACCCGGCATTCTGCAGTTCCACGGTGGTATGGCTGCCGATGAAACCCGTGCCGCCCGTTACAAGTATTGTCTGTTTCATTGTCTGATGTTTTTAGAATGTCTGCAAAGTTACGCATTTTTTTCGTTCCGCAAAAGCGTATGGGCGAAAAAATCACTCAATCTTGTATTTCTTCTTCTCATGGTGCGCCTTTTGGGGCACGCCCATGACGTTCGTGCGCGTCGCCCGTACCCCACGGTAGCCGTTCCATCGCGCCATGATTTTCCGCACATAGTCCTCGGTCTCCGTACCGCGCATATAACCGTTTTTCACCACGGGGTCGGTGTAGTATTGCGGTTGTGCCAGTGCCAGCACATACTGGCTCACGTCGTTCCAGCGACGCGGGTCTTTTCCGTGCTTTTGGGTGAGTGCCATAGCGTCGCGTATGTGGTGGAAACCGCCGTTGTAGGCCGCCAGCACAAACTTGGTGCGCTCCGTGCGGTTGGGAATGTCAGCGAAATGGCCGTCCAACTCCTCCAAGTACTTGACCGCAGCGGCAATGTTCTTCTCGGCATCAAACAGGTCGGAATGGGCCAAGCCCAGATGGTCGGCGGTGGAAGGCATAATCTGCATCAGTCCGCAAGCCCCTGCCCAGGACCGCGCCTGCGGGTCGAAGGTGGACTCCTGATAGCACTGGGCAGCCAGGAGACTCCAGTCCCAGCGGATGCGCCGAGCGTGCTTCTGGAACTGCGCATCGTAGCGCGAGATGACACCGCCCTTGGCGTTGAGCATCGGCGCGTAGACGTGACGCTTGACCGATCGCGATGACAGCAGGTACTGTTCCTCCTTGCGCACCTCACCCAGATACTGCGGCCGATACCACGACAGGATTTCCCGCTTCAACTGCGGCTTGTCCGGACCGATTTGCCAGGACAGCAGACTGTCGCTACCGGCCAATAGGGCGATGTCTCCGTCGCCAGCCTTGAGGCGGCGCACTGCTTCGGCCGAGTCCCGACAGACCTCGACGCGCAAGCCCACACCGATTTTGTCGGCAAAGCGCTGACACAACAGATACTGCGTGCCAAGATGCCGCTCATGATAGTCATAATAGGTCTCGGGACCGGTCTGTGTCAGCACAATCATTTCTCCATTGCCCACAATCTGCTCCAGGTCGAAATCTGCCGAAAGGGAGTCTGCGGTCTCACCGCCCCACGGCGTGAGTGTCTGCTCCGGCTGCCGATGCCGACAGGCGGCCAGCAGGAGCAACAGCAAGAAAAAATGAATATATATCCTCTTTCCCATCAAATTCTTCAAATACGCCTGCAAAAGTAATCATTTTTTTGGAAATATGGTTGGAATTGCGTACTTTTGCACAGGAAATCACCAGAAATAGATTATTTGATATGTTGAGAATTGCAGTACAATCCAAAGGGCGTCTGTTTGACGACACGATGAACCTGCTCGCAGAGGCCGACATAAAGGTCAGTTCAGGACGACGAACACTCTTGGTACAATCGCAGAATTTTCCGCTGGAAGTGCTTTACCTGCGCGACGACGACATTCCGCAAAGCGTGGCAAGCGGTGTGGCAGACCTTGGCGTAGTGGGTGAAAATGAGTTCGTGGAACGTGGGGAGGATGCCGACATCATCGCCCGACTGGGATTTTCCAAGTGTCGCCTTTCGCTGGCCATTCCCAAGGACATTGACTATCCGGGACTGGAGTGGTTCAACGGCAAGAAGATAGCCACCTCCTATCCAAACATCCTCCGGAAATTTATGGATCAGCACGGCATCAATGCCGACATCCACGTCATCACCGGATCGGTGGAAATCAGTCCGGGCATCGGACTGGCAGACGGCATCTTCGACATCGTCAGCAGCGGCTCCACACTCGTCAGCAACAACCTGAGCGAAGTGGAGGTGGTCATGAAGAGCGAGGCACTGCTCATCGGCAATAAACAGATGGACACACAGAAGCGCGAAGTGCTCGAACAGATGCTCTTCCGCTTCAAGGCCGTCAAGGATGCAGAGGACAAGAAATACGTGCGGATGAATGCGCCCAAGGCACGCCTGCAGGAAATCATCAGCGTGTTGCCGGGACTGAAAAGCCCCACTATCATTCCTTTGGCCGACGACGAGTGGTGCTCGGTACACACGGTGCTCGACCAGAAACGCTTTTGGGAGATTATCGGGAAACTGAAAGAGATGGGAGCACAGGGCATCCTCGTGACACCGATTGAAAAAATGATTCTCTAATAAGAACTCTACGGAAAGGAACAACACCAATGAAAATATACCGCTATCCACAACAGGAAGAATGGGACGCTATCCTGCAACGCCCGCACCTGGACCTCTCGCAGCTGCACGCCACGGTAAAGGACGTGCTGGACGACATTCGGAAACGGGGGGACGAGGCTGTCAAAGCCTGTGAGGCGAAGTTCGACCACGTGACACTGGAGACGCTGGCAGTCTCTGCCCAAGAAATGGACGAGGCGGAAGGACTGCTGGACGACGACCTCAAGGCGGCCATCCGACTGGCGCACGACAACATCCACACCTTCCATGCCGCACAGCAGTTTGAGGGAAAACACATAGAGACACGCCCCGGCGTGACGTGCTGGCAGAAGAGCGTACCCATCGAAAAGGTGGGACTCTATATTCCCGGGGGCACTGCCCCACTCTTCTCCACCATCCTGATGCTGGCCACCCCGGCCAAGATTGCAGGATGCGGCGACATCGTGCTCTGCACACCGCCCAACCGGGAAGGCAAGGTTCATCCCGCCATCCTCTATGCCGCACGCGTGGCAGGGGTCAGCAGGATTTTTAAGGCCGGAGGCATACAGGCCATCGGAGCTATGGCCTACGGCACGGAAAGCATCCCGAAGGTCTACAAGATCTTCGGACCGGGCAACCAGTATGTCATGGCGGCCAAACAGCAGGTGAGCCTCGCCGATGTGGCCATCGACATGCCAGCAGGCCCTTCGGAGGTCTGTGTCGTGGCAGACGGCAACGCTAACGCGGCCTTCGTGGCTGCCGACCTGTTGTCGCAGGCGGAACACGGTAGTGACTCGCAGGTGCTGCTCATCACGACAACGGAACAGAAGCTCGACGAAGTGCAACAGGAGGTGCAGCGGCAGTTACAGGACTTGCCGCGCAAGGAAATGGCAGGGAAAGCCCTGGAAAACAGCAACGGCGTACTGGTGCACGACCTCGACGAGGCCATGAGGCTTGCCAACGCCTATGCCCCCGAACACCTCATTCTACAGGTGGACGACTATGACGCACTGGCCGAAAAGGTGGTCAACGCCGGAAGTGTCTTCCTCGGACCGTATGCCTGCGAGAGTGCTGGGGACTATGCCAGCGGAACGAACCACACCCTGCCCACCCACGGCTACGCCACGGCCTACAATGGTGTGAACCTCGACAGCTATTGCCGGAAGATTACCTTCCAGCACCTCACCGGACAGGGCATCCGCGAAATCGGACACGCCGTGGAACTGATGGCGGAAGCCGAACACCTCGACGCTCACCGTAATGCGATGACCCTCAGAATTCAATCGCTTTAGCACTATGAAACCATTTGAACAACTCGTAAGACCCAATATCTGGCGACTGGCTCCCTACAGCTCCGCCCGCGACGAATACTCCGGCAAGCAGGCGCACGTGTTTCTGGACGCCAACGAGAACCCGTACAGTATGACGGAGAACAACCGCTACCCAGACCCGCTGCAACGGGAACTGAAGGCCGCGCTGTCCAAGATCAAGGGTGTCGCCGCGGAACAGATTTTCCTGGGCAACGGCAGTGACGAAGCCATCGACCTGGCCTACCGCATCTTCTGCGAACCGGGACAGGACAACGCGGTGGCTATAGAACCTACCTATGGCATGTATCGCGTGTGTGCCGACATCAACAATGTGGAGTACCGCACCGTGACGCTCGACGGGAACTTTCAGTTTCGGGCCGACCAGCTGTTGCAGGCCTGCGACGAGAATACCAAACTGGTATGGCTCTGCTCCCCGAACAACCCTACGGGCAACTCGCTCGACCGACAGGAGATGCTGAACGTGGTGGAACGCTTCGACGGCATCGTCGTTATCGATGAGGCATACAGCGACTTCTCGCGACAGCCATCGTTCCGCAGAGATCTGGCCTCCCACCCCAACCTCATCGTGCTCAACACCATGAGCAAGGCATGGGCATTGGCAGGCATCCGGCTGGGCATGGCCTTCGCCAGTACGGACATCATCGGCCTGTTCAACAAGGTGAAATATCCCTACAACGTCAATCGGCTGACGCAGGCTGAAGCCCTGGAAGCCCTCCGCAACCCGTATGAGGTGCACGGATGGGTGAAATGTATTCTCGACGAACGGATGCGTATGATGAAGGCCTTCCTCGACCTGCCCATCTGCCGCCACGTCTATCCCTCCGACGCCAATTTCTTCCTGGCACGCATGACGGACGCACAGGCCGTCTACGACTATCTCGTGGACCGGGGCATCATCGTGCGCAATAGGTCGCGCGTCACGCTCTGCGACAACTGTCTGCGCGTGACCGTCGGACTGAAGGGCGAGAACAATGAACTGATTGCCGCCCTGCGACAGTTTTCAGAATAAACAAAACGGTCATTGGCTATGGAACGACTGTGGAATACGAACTATGTGCGGGTGATGACGGCCAACTTTGCGCTGTTCTTCGCCTTCTATCTCTTGACGCCCCTCCTCCCCCTCTATCTCAGCGAGACCTTCGGTGCCACGAAGGACGTGATAGGACTGGTCTTGTCGGGATATACGGTCACGGCACTGCTGTTCAGACCGTTCAGCGGCTATTTCGTCGACACGTTTCCGCGCAAGCAGGTGCTGATGGTGTGCTTTGCCACCTTTGCCATCTTCTTTGCCGGCTATCTGGCAGCCAGCTCGCTGTTGCTGTTTGCCTTGGTGCGCACGCTGCACGGTGGACCGTTCGGCGCACTGACGGTGGCCAACTCGACGGTGGCCATCGACGTGTTGCCGTCGTCGAGGCGCAACGAGGGCATCGGCTATTACGGACTGAGCAACAACCTGGCCATGGCCATCGCGCCCACCTTCGCCCTCTTCATCTATTCCGAGACCCACAACTTCGAACTGCTGTTCTGGATGGCACTTGCCATCGCCACCTTCGGATGGGCGGTGGATGCCACGGTACGGCTGAAGCCCACGACCCCCAAGCCCAAGCCCAAGCGACTCTCGCTCGACCGCTTCTTCCTAAAACGCGGCTGGCTGTTGGGCTTCAACATGGTGTTCTTCGGCTTCTGCTTCGGCGTGTTGAGCAACTACATCGCCATCTACGGCAAACAGGTGTTGGGCATGACGGAAGGTACGGGGACGTGGTTTCTGTGCTGTTCCGTCGGACTGATGCTATCGCGCCTGCAGGGCAGTAAGGCACTGCGCGAAGGAAAGCTGACACGCAACGCCGCCGAGGGCATGCTACTCTCACTCGTCGGCTACACCATCTTCATCGCCTCCCCTAACGCGGTCGGCTACTACGGCTCGGCCATACTCATCGGACTGGGCAACGGCCACCTGTGGCCAGCCTGTCAGAACATGATCATCTCCATGGCTCACCACAACGAACGGGGAACGGCCAACTCCACCATCCTCATCTCGTGGGACGTGGGCATTGGCTTGGGCATTGTGGCCGGCGGAGCCATCGCCGAACACCTGGGCTATGCCACTGCCTTCTGGACGGTGGCGGTCGTACATCTGGTGGGCGTAGCCCTCTATTTCTCGCGCACCCGGCGTTTCTTCCTTTCGGGACGCATCTGTAATGACTAACACATGACTATGATTAAGACCTGTTTCGCGCTCCTGACGCGCCTGTCCACATGGATTGCCGCACACATCACGCTGATTGTGGTGGCGGTGACGGCTGTGGCATTGCTGGTGCCGGAGTCCTTTACGTGGCTGGGCACCTCGGCCATCACGCCGATGCTGGGTGTGGTGATGTTCGGCATGGGACTGACACTGCGCCCGTCTGACTTCAAACCCGTTGTGCAACATCCGACAGATGTCATCATTGGCGAGTTGGCACAGTTCATCATCATGCCGTTGCTGGCATGGCTGCTGTGCCGTCTGCTGTCACTGCCCGAGCAGATTGCCCTCGGAGTGGTGCTTGTGGGCTGTTGTCCTGGGGGCACGGCCAGCAACGTCATCTGCTATCTGGCCAAAGGCGACATCGCGCTGAGCGTGGCTATGACCAGCGTGTCCACCCTGGTGGCTCCTGTCGTCACGCCTGCCCTCGTCTTGCTGCTGGCGGGAGAAAGCGTAGACGTAGATGTGTGGGGAATGTTCATGAGCATCGTACAGGTGGTGATAGTGCCTATCCTGTTAGGGTTCATCGTCAACCACTACTGTAGAAAAGCCACCGCAAAGGTAACACCGTTGCTGCCCATGGTCTCCACGCTGACCGTTGCCGCCATCATCGGCATCATTGTAGCCCACAACGCGGCCAGCATCCTCTCCTGTAGTCTGATTGTTGCCCTCGCGGTAGTCCTCCACAATATCCTCGGACTGGCCTTTGGCTACGGCATTGCGGCCGCTACAGGCATGAGTCCCGAGAAACGATCGGCCATCTCCATCGAGGTGGGCATGCAGAACTCGGGGCTGGCCACCTCACTGGCCGCCACCCACTTCGCCATGTACCCCATGGCGGCAGTGCCGGGCGCAATGTTCTCCGTGTGGCACAACTTCTCCGGCAGCATCGCCGCACAGATCTTCAGGAAAGCTGCGAAAGACACTTAGCCTCCGCAAGTCTGTCACTTACGATCGCTAAACAAATTACTCAGCCACCGTAAGTATGTCACTTACGATGGCTAAACGAGGAAGAGGTACATTTAACTCCGTAAATATAAACTTTAGGTTTTAATACACACATTCTGAACGAATTATACTTTTGCTCTTTCAGAGCGACATTCCACGTTACATTCCATACCCAGGGCGTTGCCCTGGGCTATGAACTGGTGGGCTTTCAGCCCGTCTGCCATACGAACACGAAAAACAGGGCGTTGCCCTGGGCTATGAACTGGCTGCCCTTGCTTCGTTCGTCAGTTCAAGAATGAAAATAAATTGGCATTTATTTGGTATTCTCTTCGCTTAATCGTACCTTTGCAGCAGAAATACACAGTGTACAACAAACAATAAAAGGGAAATAATGATCACGGTAACAGACCTGGCGATACAGTTCGGGAAAAAGACGCTCTACAAGGACGTCAATATGAAGTTTACAAACGGGAACATCTACGGCATCATCGGTGCCAACGGCGCAGGAAAGTCCACCTTCCTGCGGGCCATCAGCGGAGAACTGGAACCCAACAAGGGCACGGTGGAACAGGGACCGGGCGAACGGATGTCGGTGCTGGAACAGGACCACTTCAAATACGACGCATACACGGTGATGGACACCGTGCTCATGGGACATCAGCCGCTCTGGCAGAACATGAAGGAGCGCGAAGTGCTCTACGCCAAAGAAGAGATGACGGAGGATGACGGCACGCGCGCCGCAGAACTGGAGATGGCCTTCGCCGAGATGAACGGCTGGGAAGCCGAGAGCGAGGCCGCACAGCTGCTGCAGAACCTGGGCGTGGCTGAGGCACAGCACTACAAGCAGATGGCGGAAATCTCCAACAACGAGAAGGTGCGCGTCATGCTGGCCAAAGCCCTCTTCGGACACCCCGACAACCTGCTGCTCGACGAGCCTACCAACGACCTGGACCTCGACACCGTGCAGTGGCTGGAGGAATACCTCTCGAACCTGGAGCAGTGTGTGCTCGTGGTCAGCCACGACCGCCACTTCCTCGATGCCGTGTCGACACAGACGGTGGACATTGACTTCGGAAAGATCACCCTCTTCTCCGGCAACTACTCCTTCTGGTACGAATCGAGCCAGCTGGCCCTCCGACAGGCACAGAACCAGCGGCTGAAGGCCGAGGAGAAGCGCAAGCAGCTGGAGGAGTTCATCCGCCGCTTCTCTGCCAATGTGGCAAAGTCGAAGCAGACCACCTCGCGCAAGAAGATGCTCGAAAAGCTGAACGTGGAGGAGATACGCCCCTCCAGCCGCAAATACCCCGGCATCATCTTCTCCATGGAGCGCGAGCCGGGCACGCAGATTCTCGAAGTGGAGGGGCTCCGGGCTGCCGACGCTGACGGTACGGTGCTCTTCGACAACGTCAACTTCACCATCGAGAAGGGACAGAAGACCGTGTTTCTCTCCCACAACCCCAAGGCCATGACGACACTCTTCGAAATCATCAACGGCAACCGCAAGGCGGACGCGGGAGAGTACCGCTGGGGCGTCACCATCACCACGGCCTACCTGCCGCTGGACAACACCGCCTTCTTCGACTCGGAGATGAACCTCGTGGAGTGGCTCTCGCAGTGGGGCAAGGGCAACGAGGTGACCATGAAGTCGTTCCTCGGGCGCATGCTCTTCAAGGAGGAGGACGTGCTGAAACACGTCAACGTGCTCTCCGGAGGCGAGAAGATGCGCTGCATGATTGCACGCATGCAACTGAGAAATGCCAACTGCCTCATCCTCGACACGCCCACCAACCACCTCGACCTGGAGTCCATACAGGCCTTCAACAACAATCTGGTGAACTTCAAGGGAAACATCCTCTTCGCCTCCCACGACCATGAGTTCATCAACACCGTGGCAGACCGCATCATCGAACTGACGCCCAAGGGCACCATCGACAAGCTGATGACCTACGACGACTACATCTACGACGAGGCCATCAAGGAACAGCGCGCGGCTATGTACAGCTAAGGGACGAATTATGGCACGGAATTTGCATACGCTTTTCGGAAACATCAAGTCACGAAAAACTATGAAGAATAAGAAGGAAGAAGAAGAAATAGACTGCGAAAAGCAGGAACTGAACCAGGAGGAAGCAACCGCACAGCCGGAGACCGGCAACGACACACCACAGGAGGAAGCACCGCAAGCCGCCGAGGACGCGCAGCAGGAGCAGCCCGAAGAGGAGCAAGACCCGCTGGCCGCCGCACAGGAGGAAATAGCGCGGCTGAAAGACCAGGTGCTGCGGAAGGCTGCCGAGTTTGAAAACCTCCGCAAGCGCACCATCAAGGAGAAGGCCGACCTGATTCTGGGCGGCAGCGAGAAGGCCGTCGTCGCACTACTGCCCGTGGTGGACGATATGGAGCGTGCCATCGAAAGCGGTGCAAAGACCGACGATCCCGCCGTGCTCCGCGAAGGTATGGAACTCATCTACCACAAATGCGTCAAGGCACTGGAGGCACTCGGCGTGAAGCCCATCGACACCACCGATGCCGACTTCGACACCGACACCCACGAGGCCGTGGCCATGGTGCCCGGCATGGGCGACGACAAGAAGGGAAAGGTCATCGACTGCATCCAGAAGGGCTACCTGCTCAACGACAAGGTGATCCGCCACGCCAAGGTGGCCGTCGGACAATAAATCAACACACACAGACCCAACAACTATGGCAAAGAGAGACTATTACGAGGTGCTTGGCGTGGACAAGAACGCCACGGAAGACCAGATAAAAAAGGCCTACCGCACCATCGCCATCAAATATCACCCCGACAGAAACCCCGGCGACAAACAGGCCGAGGAGAAGTTCAAGGAGGCGGCAGAGGCGTACGACGTGCTCCACGACCCGAAGAAGCGACAGCAGTATGACCAGTTCGGCTTCAATGGTTCACAGGGCAGCGGCGGCTTCGGCGGCTTTGGCGGACAGAGCATGAACATGGACGACATCTTCTCCATGTTCGGCGACATCTTCGGAGGAGGCAGCTTTGGAGGCGGCTTCGGCAGCTTCGGCGGCAGAAGGGCCGCACGACCCGAACAGCACAGCGGCAGTGACCTGCGGCTGAAGGTGAAGCTCACGCTGGAGGAAATAGCCACGGGAGTGACCAAGAAATTCAAGGTGCGCAAGGACGTGAAATGCACCCACTGCCACGGCACAGGATCGGAAGACGGCAGCAGCACGGACACCTGTCCCACCTGTCACGGATCGGGCGTCGTCGTCCACCAGACACAGAGCATCTTCGGCATGATGCAGACACAGGGCGTCTGCCCCACCTGCGGCGGCACGGGACGCATCATCAAGAACAAATGCCGCTGCTGCGGAGGCACTGGCGTGGAGAAAGGCGAAGAGGTGGTGGAAATCACCATCCCGGCTGGCGTGGCCGAAGGCATGGTTGTCAACGTGCCGGGAAAGGGCAACGCCGGACACAACAACGGCATCAACGGAAACATCCAGGTGTTCGTGGAGGAAATCGAGCACGACACCTTCATCCGCGACGGCAACGACTTGATATACAACCTGCTGCTGGACTTCCCCACAGCAACGCTGGGCGGGGAGATAGAAATCCCCACCATCTACGGCACGCGACTGCGAGTGAAGATAGAACCGGGCACGCAACCGGGCAAGACGCTGCGACTGCGCGGCAAGGGACTGCCTGCCGTGCAGGGCTACGGACGCGGCACGGGCGACCTTGTGGTCAACATCAGTGTCTACATACCGAAAACGCTCAGCAGCGAGGAGAAGAAGGCCGTGGAGAGCTTCCGGAAGAGCGACAACTTCAAGGGCGACGCTTCCACCCGGCAGAACCTCTTCCAACGCCTGAAGAACCGCTTCAGCTGATTGCCGGGACAACGGAAAACGGAGCAAGACGATGGACTACCGGGAGACCTGCGACTATCTTTTCTGCCGCACTGCCTCGTACGAGACGCAGGGGACAAGCGGCTACAAGGAGGGACTGGAGAACTCGCTGGCACTGGACGCGCACTTTGCCCATCCGCACCGCCAGTACCCCACCATCCACGTGGCCGGCACCAACGGCAAAGGCTCCGTCTCCCACATGCTGGCCGCCGCGCTCCAGCGCAGTGGCTACCGCGTGGGACTCTACACCTCACCGCATCTCGTCGACTTCCGGGAGCGCATCCGCATCAACGGACAACCGGTCTCGGAGCAGTACGTGGTGGACTTTGTGGCGCGCGAAAGGGCGTTTTGGGAACCGCTGGCTCCCTCGTTCTTTGAGGTGACCACGGCCTTGGCGTTCAAGTATTTCGCTGAACAGCACGTAGACATCGCCGTCATAGAGACGGGACTGGGCGGACGGCTGGACTGCACCAACATCATCTCCCCCATTCTCTCCGTCATTACCAACATCAGTCTTGACCACACGCAACTGCTGGGTCACACGATCGAAGCCATCGCCCACGAGAAGGCCGGCATCATCAAGTCCGCCACGCCCGTGGTCATCGGTGAGAACCAGCTCGAGACGCGCCCCGTGTTCGAGCGCAAGGCCGAGGAGATGACAGCACCCATCGTCTTTGCTGAAGACGACAACCTCGTCGAAGAGGTGCGAGCGAACGCACAGGGCGGACTGGACTGCACCACGCGAAGCTATGGAACCCTGCACTGCGACCTCGGCGGATTCTACCAGCGGAAAAACATCAACACCGTGCTCCATGCCCTCCGCACACTGGAGAACAGGGACATCCTCTCCCTCACACCAGACAAGGACGGAAGTTGCGTGCTGGAAGCGTTGGGCAGCGTGGCGGCACTGACCGGACTGGCAGGCCGCTGGCAGACCGTGGCCACCGCGCCGCGCGTCATCTGTGACACGGGACACAACGCCGGAGGATGGGCTTACGTCAGCCGACAGCTCCAGCAAATCGTCGCACAGGGCACACGGCTGCACATCGTCTTCGGCATGGTGGACGACAAGGACGTGGAGGCCGTCGTCAGCATGCTGCCTCAGGAGGCCGCCTACTACTTCACCAAGGCACAGACCCCACGCGCACTCAGCGAGCAGACACTGCTCCAGCTCGCCCGCAAGTATCACCTTGACGGACAGGCTTTTTCGTCCGTCAGCGAAGCCTTTAGGGAAGCCCGAAAGGCCGCAGGAAGCGACGGCACGGTGTTCGTCGGGGGCAGCAACTACGTGGTCGGAGAACTGCTCCGCGACTGCATTTAGTTGTTTTTAACACTCATCCTGCACACTTTTTCGCCATTTAATTTGCGAGACCCGTTTTTTTTTGGTTACTTTGCAGTACAATTTAGTAACTAAAAACAACTCGTTATGGCGAACACAAAGGAAAACAACAATCTGTGCGGTTTGAACCGCAAAGATTTCCAAACCACAGTAAACGGAAAAAAGACAGACCTCTATGTCCTCCGCAACCGCAAAGGATATGAAGTGGCAGCAACGAACTTCGGAGGCGCAATCGTGGCCATCATGATGCCCGACAAGGACGGAAACGTGGCCAACGTCATCCAGGGACACGACAACATCCAGGAGGTCATCAACAGTCCGGAGCCGTTCCTCTCCACCCTCATCGGGCGATACGGAAACCGCATCTGCAAAGGAACATACACCCTCAACGGGAAAGAATATCAGCTGGCACTCAACGACGGGCCGAACCACCTGCACGGCGGACCTACGGGCTTCCACACACGCATCTGGGATGCCAAACAGATGGGACCGCGCACCCTCGCCCTCTCCTACATCTCTTCATACGGTGAGGAAGGTTTCTCTGGCGAATGCCGCATCAACGTGGAATACACGCTCACGGACGACAACGAACTCGTCATCGAGTATCTGGCCACCACCAACAAGAAAACCATCATCAACTTGACCCACCACGCCTTCTTCTCACTGGCCGGCATCGCTAACCCCACTCCGGCCGTCGACAACGTGGAACTGCAAATCAACGCGGACTTCTATCTGCCCATTGACAACGTGTCCATCCCCACGGGAGAAATCCTCAAAGTGGAGGGCACACCCTTCGACTTCCGCACACCGAAAGCCATTGGGCGCGACATCAACGCCGACAACGAGCAACTGAAGAACGGTTCAGGATACGACCACAACTACGTGCTCAACAAGAAGGAAGAGGGCGAGCTGAGCTTCGCCGCCAAGGTGAAAGAGCCGGAGAGCGGACGCACCATGGAGGTGTACACCACCGAGCCGGGACTACAGCTCTACACGGGCAACTTCGAGTCGGGCATCTCGGGAACACACGGCTCCACCTACCCCTGGCGCAGTGCCGTCTGCCTCGAAGCACAGCACTTCCCCGACACACCGAACCGTCCCTACTTCCCCTCCGTCGTGCTCCGTCCCGGCGAACAGTACAAGCAGAAGACCATTTACAAGTTCGGTGCTGAGAAATAACACACACCCTCATTCGTTTACCTTTCAAGAAAAATATTACCTTATATAAAAATGAGTAATCAAAAACAAAACGGGAGCATCATCGCCATCATCACGATGTTCTTCCTCTATGCCATGATTTCCTTCGTAACAAATCTTGGCGCACCCATCGGAGTCATCTGGAAGAGCCAGCCGGGCATTGACGGCAACAACATGCTGGGCATGATGGGTAACTTCATGAACTTCTTTGCCTATCTCTTCATGGGCATTCCGGCAGGAAAGATGCTGACCAAGGTGGGCTACAAGAAATCGGCGCTCATCGGTATTGCCGTAGGCTTCTTCGGCGTACTGGTACAGTACCTCTCCAGTTTCCCGGAGGGAATCCCCGGCTTCTGCGTGTATCTGGCAGGTGCATTCATCTCGGGCTTCTCCGTCTGCATCCTGAACACGGTGGTGAACCCGATGCTGAACCTCCTCGGCGGAGGCGGCAACCGTGGCAACCAGCTCAACCTCATCGGAGGTACGCTGAATAGTCTCTCCGGCACGATGACGCCGATGCTCGTGGGCGCACTCATCGGTGAGGTGACGAAGAGCACACAGATGGCCGACGTCAACCTCGTGCTCTACATCGCCATGGCCGTGTTCGCCGGCGCATTCTTCATTCTAACCTTCATCCCCATCCAAGACCCGGAGCTGGGCAAGGTGACGAGCGAGACGAAGTTCGAACACTCGCCTTGGGCCTTCCGCCACTTCACGCTCGGCGTGACAGCCATCTTCTTCTACGTGGGCGTAGAGGTCGGCATTCCCGGAGCTCTGAACTTCTACCTGTCGGACACGACAGAAAAGGGTGCTGGACTGCTGGCTAACGCCGCCACAATCGGTGGTGCTGTGGCCGCCATGTACTGGCTGCTGATGCTCGTGGGACGACTGGTGTCGGGCTTCATCGCCGGCAAGGTGTCCTCGCGCCAACTCATGCTGGGAGCCACCTTCTTCGGCATGCTGCTGATACTGGCTGCCATCTTCATGCCCAAGAGCATCATCGTGGACATTCCGCTGTTCAACCTCATGACGTTCTCGCTGACCAGTGCACAGGTGCCCGTCAGTGCGCTGCTGCTCGTGCTCTGCGGACTCTGCACGTCCATCATGTGGCCGTCCATCTTCAACCTCTCCACCGAGGGACTGGGCAAATACACTGCACAGGCTTCCGGCATCTTCATGATGATGGTGGTGGGCGGTGGCATCCTGCCGCTGGTACAGGGTTGGTTCTCCAACTTCATGGGTTACATGCCCAGCTACTTTGTCTACCTGCTCGCCATGGCTTACATGTTCTTCTACGCCGTAGTGGGTTGCAAGAACGTGAACAAGGACATTCCCGTGGAATAAAACATTTTCTCATCAAGCAAAAACTACAACGACTATGGATATCGAATCAGTAAGAACACGCTTTGCCAAACACTTCGACGGCAAGGCAGGAAACGTCTACGCGTCACCGGGACGCATCAACCTCATCGGTGAACACACAGACTATAACGGGGGCTTCGTTTTCCCTGGAGCAGTGGACAAGGGAATTGTGGCAGAAATGCGCGCCAACGGTACGGAAGATACGGTCATGGCCTACGCCATCGATCTGAAAGACCGCGTCGACTTCAAGCTCTCTGACCCCGACGGACCGAAGGCCAGCTGGGCACGCTACATCTACGGCATTGCCTTGGAGATGAAGAAACTCGGCGTGCCTGTCAAGGGCTTCAACGTCGCCTTCTCGGGAGACGTGCCCTTGGGAGCCGGAATGTCATCGTCGGCAGCTATGGAGAGCTGCTTCGCCTGCGGACTCAACGATCTCTTTGGCGACAACAAGGTCAGCCAGTGGGACATGGTGCT
Source organism: Acutalibacteraceae bacterium (assembly GCA_963599475.1). Lineage (GTDB taxonomy): Bacteria > Bacteroidota > Bacteroidia > Bacteroidales > Bacteroidaceae > Prevotella. The sequence goes on from CAVBXH010000033.1 coordinate 18,780, forward strand.
CGCCGGACAGGCTACGGAGCACAACTACTGCGGCGTCAACTGCGGCATTATGGATCAGTTTGCCTCCGTGTTCGGAAAGGCTGGATGCCTGATGCGCCTCGACTGTCGCTCGCGCGAGTTTGAATATTTCCCCTTCAAGCCCGACGGTTACCGTCTGGTGTTGCTTGACTCTGTGGTCAAGCACCAGTTGGCTGGCTCGCCCTACAACGACCGCCGCAACTCCTGCGAGAACGTGGTGCGTCACATCGCCGCCAAACATCCGGAAGGAAAGTTTGAGACGCTGCGCGACTGCACCTGGGAACAACTGGAAGAGGTGAAGGCAGAAGTGGGCGACGAAGACTACAAGCGCGCCAAGTTCGTGCTCGGTGAGAAGGACCGCGTACTGGCCGTCTGCGACGCCCTGAACGAAGGCGACTACGAGAAGGTGGGAGAAATGATGTACAAGACCCACGAGGGACTGTCGAAGGACTACGAGGTGTCGTGCGAAGAACTCGACTTCCTCAACGACATCGCCAAGGAATGTGGAGTCACTGGCTCGCGCATCATGGGCGGAGGCTTCGGCGGCTGCACCATCAACCTCGTGCGCAACGACCTCTATAAGTCGTTCATCGCCACGGCCAAAGAGAAGTTCAATGCCAAATACGGACACGAACCGAAGGTCTATGACGTGGTCATCGGCGACGGTTCGCGCAAGATTTGCTAAAGGAAACACCATGCTCGTGCCGGGCATAACCACGAAAAGAGCGGAGGCTGCACCTGACGGTTGCAGCCTCCGCTTTTCATTCCATAGTCATCGTTTCCCGGATTTAGAACGGCAGATCGTCGCTCGACGATCCTGCGGCAGACTCCTGAACGGGAGGGAACGGCGACGTGGCAGCCTGCGCATCGCCAGCCACGGGAGCACCCATCGGAGCTGCCACGGGAGCGCCCACCGACGTGCGGCTCACGTTATAGGCGCGGATTTCATTAAACCAGCGACCGTTGTACTCGTGGGCGTCAATGTCGAAGCTCACCGTAATGTCCTCGCCCTGCTGGATGTTGAACTGCTTGATGCGGTCCTCGCCAAAGAGGCGGAACACACACTTTCTGGGATACTGCCCAGGCACCTCTATCACATATTCCTGCGACATCCAAGGGTTTCCCGTACGCGTAGACACACCACTGTTTGCCGGCATGACGGCAATAATCTTTCCTGTTAATTCCATAATTGATAATACTTGTTTTATTCGTTGATTTTTCGTTTCAGATTGCGAAATTACGAAAAAATGTTCTAAAAAGGACGTTTTTCTCCAAATATTTTTGCAGGTCAGCAACTATTTTTGTATTTTTGTACTCGTAAATAAGCTAAAAACAAACAAACAGCAATATCCATGAGATTTACAGTATCAAGCACTGCGCTCAGCAGCAAACTCAATGCCCTCGCAAAGGTCATCAACAGCAAGAATTCGCAGCCCATTTTGGCCGATTTCCTCTTTGACGTGCAGGACAACTCCCTCCATCTCACAGCCTCAGACAGCGAGATTGTCATCCATACACAAATGGCACTGACCGAAAGCGACACCAACGGACGCTTCGCCATCAACAGCCACGACCTGCTCGAAGCCATCAAGGGCTTCTCCGAGCAACCCATCACCTTTGACATCAACCTACAGGACAATATCGCGAAGATCAGCTATCAGAACGGTCTGTTCTCGTTGCCCGTGGACAACGCTGACGAGTACCCGCAGTTCCAGTCCGTTGCTGCAGGCGCCAACCCCATCACGTTGCCCAGTAGCATCATGGCCGACACGATCAACCGCTCCATATTCGCTGCTGCACAGGACGAACTGCGCCCCGTCATGAACGGTCTCTATTTCGACCTCACGCCCGACCACCTCGCCATTGTGGCCTCAGACGGCCATAAACTCGTGCGCAACAAGGTGTTCTCCATCCATAGTGACCAGCCTGCCGCCTTCATCCTCCCCAAGAAGCCGGCCACACTGCTCAAGAACCTGATACAGAAGGACGGCGGCGACGTAGAAATCCGCTTCAACGACAGCAACGCGGAGGTCAACTACGGCGACGGAACGCTCTCCTGCAGACTCATTGAGGGTCGCTACCCCAACTACAACTCCGTCATTCCGCAAAACAACACCAACATACTGAGCGTCGACCGACTGACTCTGCTCGCCGCGTTGCGCCGCGTGCAGCCCTTCGCCAACGGCTCCAGCAACCTCATCCGCCTCCACGTGGAAGGCAACACGCTGCAACTGGATGCCGAGGACTTTGACTTCTCGAAGACGGCCACCGAGCGCATGAGTTGCGACTACAACGGACTGCCCATCAGTATCGGCTTCAAAGGTTTGACGTTCATCGAGGTGCTCAGCAACTTCGACTGCCAGGATGTCATCATCCAGTTGGCAGACCCCAGCCGCGCCGGACTCATCCTGCCCTCGGAACAGCCCGAAGGACAGGAGGTGCTCATGCTGATGATGCCTATGCTCATCAGCGACTGATTAGAAATACGGAACGAAAGAACCCATGAAACTCAACCTACAGAAACCACTCGTCGTCTTTGACCTCGAGAGCACGGGTCTTGACCTGGTCAAGGACCGCATCATACAGATTTCATACATCAAGGTGTTCCCCGACGGACATGAAGAACGTGGCAATCACCTCATCAACCCAGGAATGCCCATCCCCGAAGAGGTCGTACAACTCACGGGCATCAGCAACGACGACGTGAAAGACAACCCCGTCTTCGCCGACATCGCACAGGAAATCTGCGAGGTCTTCGGTGACAGCGACATCGCTGGATACAACTCCAACCACTTCGACGTGCCATTGCTCGCCGAGGAGTTTCTCCGCGCTGGCATCGACTTCGACTTCTCGAAACGCAACCTGATTGACGCACAAGTCATCTATCACAAGATGGAACGCCGCAATCTGGCTGCCGCCTATAAGTTCTACTGCGGACGCAAGATGGAAGAGGACTTCACGGCCCACCGCGCCGATGAAGACACGGAAGCCACCTATCGCGTATTGCAGGGCGAACTGGACATGTACACCGCCGAACGGCAGGAAGAGCCGGAACGCGTGTTACAGAACGACATGAAGTTCCTGGCGGAGTTTTCGCGTATGAACAACAACGTGGATTTCGCTGGACGCATCATTTGGGGCGAGATGAAAGACCGCACGGGAAAAACCATCCTCGACAAGGACGGAAACCCGAGGCTCATCGAGGTGTTCAACTTCGGCAAGTATAAGGGTCGCCCTGTAAAAGGCGTGCTCGACATTGACCCCGGCTACTACGGCTGGATCATGAACAGCGACTTCACCAACAACACCAAGCAGGTGCTGACACGCATCCGTCTGAGCGCGATGGTCAACCCCAACAGGTAGTCACTGACGCACAAAGTACGCGACATGCTCAAAGGGAAAAAGATTGTCTTAGGCATCACTGGTTCGATTGCGGCCTACAAAGCCTGCCTCATCATACGCGGACTCGTCAAACGGGGCGCAGAGGTGCAGGTGGTCATCACACCGGCAGGAAAGGAGTTCATCACGCCCGTCACGCTGTCGGCACTGACCCAGAAGCCCGTGATCAGCGAGTTCTTCTCGCAACGCGACGGCACGTGGCACTCCCACGTGGCACTCGGACTTTGGGCGGATGCGATGCTCATCGCACCGTGTACGGCTGCGACACTGGGAAAGATGGCGCACGGAGTGGCTGACAATATGCTCGTCACCACCTACCTGTCCATGAAAGCCCCCGTATTCATCGCACCTGCCATGGACCTTGATATGTACCGCCACCCGACGACACAGGACAACCTTCGACGGCTGCAGGCCATCGGGAACACCGTCATCGAACCGCAGGATGGATTCTTGGCTTCGGGACTGGAAGGCAAGGGGCGCATGGAAGAGCCGGAACGCATCATCGAGTTGCTTGATCAAGCGCTCGACACACCGACAGCACTACAGCATAAGAAAATCCTTATCACGGCTGGGCCTACCTACGAGCGGATTGACCCCGTGCGGTTCATCGGCAACTGGTCCAGCGGCAAGATGGGCTTCGCCTTGGCAAAGGAATGTGCACGGCGAGAAGCAGCGGTGACGCTTGTGGCCGGTCCTGTCGCACTGGAGACACCTCACCCTGCTATCCATCGGATAGACGTGGAGAGCGGCGCAGAGATGTACGAGGCCGCCACCGCCCACTTCTCCGAAGTGGATGCTGCCATCCTCTGTGCTGCCGTGGCAGACTTCAAGCCGGGGCACGTGGCGGAACGGAAAATCAAGCGCGGCAAGGACGACCTTGTCCTCCGCCTGCAACCCACCCACGACATCGCAGCACAGCTCGGAAAGACGAAGCGGGAAGGACAACGGCTGGTGGGCTTCGCTCTGGAGACGGACAATGAGATGGCACACGCACAAGACAAGCTGCTGCGCAAGAACCTCGACTTCATCGTGCTCAACTCACTGCGCAACGAGGGTACGTGCTTCCAGTCGGATCAGAACCAGATCAGCATCGTCAGCCGCAACGGACAGAAGGACTTCGGCAGGAAGGACAAAGGAGAAGTGGCCGCAGACATCATCGACGAACTGGAGGCACTGCTATGAGACGCTGGCTGCAGTTGACCGCCGCGGCACTCTGGATCGGCACGGGCGGAATGGAGGCGCAGGAGTTGCAGGCGCGCGTCAGCGTCAACCACGCCCAGGTGCAGGGCACGGATGCACGCGTGTTCAAGCAACTGGAACAGGCACTGCAGCAGTTGCTCAACGACAGGCAGTGGACCAACCTCCAGTTTGCTCCCAAAGAACGCATCAACTGCACCTTCAACATCACCGTCAGCAACTATGACAAGAGTAGCGGCCGCATGGAAGCCACAGCCACCATACAGTCCACACGCCCCGTCTACGGCTCGGCCTATTCCACCACGGTGTACAGCGGACAGGACACGGAGTTCAACTTCGACTATACGGAGTTTGACCAGCTCAACTTCCAACCCGAAACCGTCAACAACCAGCTGACGGCACTCGCCGCCTACTACGCCTGGCTCATCATCGGCATGGATCTCGACAGTTTCTCACCCATGGGCGGAACGGCAGTGTTGCAGCAGTGCTACACGCTGGTCAACAACGCACAGTCGCTGGGCTTCCCCGGTTGGAAAGCGTTCGACAGCGACCACAATAGATACAGCATCATCAGCGACTATTTGGACGAGGCCATGCGCCCCATGCGGCAGCTCCAGTACGACTACTACCGAAAAGGGCTTGACCAGATGTCTACCGACCCGGATGGGGCAAGGAACGCCGTCGGCAACGCGCTGCAACTGCTGCAACAGGCACGGAAGAACAAGGCCATGAGCAGACTGCCGCAACGGTGGACGGACTACAAACGCGACGAACTGGGCGGCATCTTCAGCGGACAGGGAACACTACAGGAGCGCGAACGCGTCTACACGCTGCTCACGGAAATCAATGCCGCACAAAACAACGTCTGGGAGAAAATCATCCGTTAAACCGACCATATACGCAACAACATCCTTCAAAAACACACATCACACTATGTTGAAACGACTATACATCAAGAACTTCACCCTCATCGACCAACTCGACATCGAGTTCCAGCCTGGTTTCTCCGTCATCACGGGAGAAACGGGAGCAGGAAAGAGCATCATCTTAGGAGCCATCGGACTGCTGCTCGGACAACGGGCAGACTCGAAATCGGTGAAACAGGGCACGGAACGCTGCGTAGTGGAGGCGCATTTCGACCTCTCCTGCCATCAGCTACAGCCCTTCTTCGAAGAAAACGACATCGACTACGACGCGGACGACTGCATCGTACGCCGGGAACTGACCGCAGCAGGGAAGAGTCGCGCCTTCGTCAACGATACACCTGTCACGCTCTCACTGCTCAAGGAACTGGGCGAGCAACTGATTGACATCCATTCGCAACACCAGAACTTGCTGCTCGGAAAACAGGATTTCCAAACGGAGGTGGTGGACATCATCGCGAAAAACCAGTCGTTGCTGGCGGACTACACCACCCATTTCGACCAGCTTCGCGAGAAACGGCGCGAACTGGAAGAACTGGAGGAACGCATCCGGCAGAGCCGACAGAACCAGGACTTCATCCAGTTCCAATACAAAGAACTGCTGGACGCACAGTTGCAGAAAGGGGAACAGGAGCAACTCGAACAGCAGCACGACATGATGGCGCACAGCGAAGACATCAAAACCGCACTCTTCACCGCCAGCAACAACCTTTCAGCGGAGGAGAGCGGCATCGTGCCACAGCTGCGACAGACGCTCAACACGCTGCAGTCCATCGGCAACGTCCTGCCGGAAGCAGCGCAATGGGCGGAACGTATCGAGTCCACTTATATCGACATCAAGGACTTGGCGCAAGACGTTGAAAGTCGTCTGGCCGACATCGACTTTGACCCTGCCGCACTGGAACAGACCGAGAAAAGGCTCGACACGCTCTATACCCTGCAGAAGAAGCACCATGTGGAAACCGTGGAGGAACTCATCGCCCTGCGCGACCAGTACGGCACACAGCTTCAGGACATGGAAGACGGAGACGGGGCTTTGGATGATCTGCGCACCGAGATAGACGCGCTGAACAGACAATGCGAGCAACTGGCCGCACAGCTCACGCAGCGACGGCAGGAGGCGGCCGCCACCATCGCCAAGCAGATGCACGAACGACTGACGGCACTGGGCATGCCCAGCCTGCGTTTCCAGGTCAACATCAGCCCCACAACGCTGCGACGGGACGGCCACGACGAGATTGCATTCCTCTTCAGTGCCAACACGTCAAGTCCACTCCAACCCATATCCCACGTAGCCTCCGGCGGTGAAATCGCACGCATCATGCTCTCGCTGAAAGCCATGATCAGCGGAGCCGTCAAACTGCCCACCATCATCTTCGACGAGATAGACACGGGGGTCAGCGGAAAGATTGCGGAACGCATGGCGGAAATCATGAAGGAGATGGGAGCCAACAACCGACAGGTCATCTCCATCACCCACCTGCCACAGATTGCCGCCCTCGGCACTGCCCACTACCGCGTGTCGAAACAGGAAGGAGCACAGGGAACGGTCAGCCGCATGCAACGCCTCAACAACGAGGAGCGTGTTGCGGAAATCGCACAAATGCTCAGCGGCAGCGACGTGTCGGAGGCGGCTATGGCCAATGCCCGCCAACTGCTCAAGCACGCATGACTTACGATTTCGCGAACGTGTCACACAGAAATATCAATTCAAGAACCGATAAAAAAATGAGAAAGGAAAAGATAATGTCCAACTGGAAGAAACTCTTCACATTTATTCTTACCGCCACAGTGCTGACTGCCGCACAGGCACAGACCCCATCGTGGGCTGCAAAGGCTGCAAAAAGCGTATTCACACTGAAAACATTCGGGACGGACGGCAGTCTCCTGGCCAGCACGACAGGCTTCTTCATCGCCGACAACGGCGAAGCCGTCAGCAGCTACACGCCCTTTCGGGGTGCGCAACGCGCCGTCGTCATCGACGCGGCTGGCAAGGAATGGCCCGTGGCGTGTCTAACGGGAGCCAACGAAACGTATGACGTGGCGAAATTCCGCGTTAACGCCAAGAAACCGAGTGCACTGGTTCTCGCGGCCACAGCGGCCAGCAGCGGCGATGAGATCTGGCTACTGCCCTACTCCGCTAACAAGAAGCCACAGGCCACCAAGGCTACGGTCAAGAGTAGCGAGACGTTCATGGACACCTATCAGTACTATACCATCGAGCCGACTACCCCCAACGCGGAAACGGGAACGCCCATACTGAACGCTCAAGGGGAGGTGGCAGGACTGACGCAACCGTCATCCAACACGCAACAAGCCTTGATATATGCCATTTCCGCACCCTTCGCAGCCAGTCTCAAACTCAACGGACTGAGTCCCAACGACCCCGTCTTCCAAGCCACAGGCATCGCCCTTGCTGTTCCAGAAAGTCTCAACGATGCCCTGCTCGCACTGATAGTTTCCCGCAACGCCTTCGACGAGCAGCGGTACACCGACTTTGTCACCCGCTTCACGGAGCAGTTTCCGACCTCTGCCGACGGCTATGTCAGCATGGCAGGCATAGCGGTCAGCCATGGACAGTACGAGGCGGCCGACGACTATCTCCAGCAGGCCGTGCGCAAGGCGGACAACAAGGCGGATGCCCACTATCGCTATGCGCAAACCGTCTTCCAGTATTGCTTACAGGACAATGCACAGACTTTTGCAGCATGGACGCTGGACAAAGCCCTCGACGAAACGCGCGCCGCCTATAAGGAGGATGCACAGAGCATCTACAGACAGCAGGAGGCGCAGATTCTCTACGTACAACAGCAGTACGACGAGGCGTTCAACGTGTATATGCAACTGACCACCAGCGACCTGCGCAGTGCCGACATCTTCTTTGCCGCAGCGCAATGCAAGGCTATGGCCAAAGACACTACCCAGCAGCTGGCACTGCTCGACAGTGCCGTGGCACTCTTCAGCAAGCCCTATCTGAAGGAGGCAGCCCCCTATCTGCTGGCCCGCGCACAGGCGCGGCACGAGGCCGGCAAATTCCGTCAGGCCGTAGCCGACTACAACGAATACGGCAGTCTGATGGCCACACAGCTCAACGCGCACTTCTATTACCTGCGCGAGCAGTCGGAGGTGGCCGGACGCCTTTACCAGCAGGCACTCAACGACATTGACAAGGCTGTCGAGATGGAACCGCAGGCCACCCTTTATCTGGCGGAAAAGACCGCGCTCCTCGTACGCGTCTCCAAGTATCCGGAAGCCGTGGAAGTAGCCAAAAAGCTCATCACCCTTGACCCCAACAACAGTGACGGCTACTATTTCTTGGGGGCAGCGCAGTGGTTGTCAGACAACAAGACTGAGGGAATGACCAATCTCCAGAAGGCCAAGCAAATGGGCAACAGTGCCGTACAAATCTTCATGGATCGTCACACCCAATAAATGGGACTGCAACGCCCGAATCGGGTAGGAGGTAAATGCTAATCATAAAAGGCAATTACCTCCTACTTTCAC
>CAVBXH010000034.1:0-27784 GCA_963599475.1 Acutalibacteraceae bacterium
GCGAACAATGCCTTCATTCCGATCCGAATGGACCTATTGTTTGCGAACAATGCCTCCATTCCGATCCGAATGGGCCTATTGTTTGCGAACAACGGCTATTTGCAAAAATGAATGGGGCTGTCGACGTGCATCAGCGCCTATTTCCCTTTTTTATCGCTCGGTTTGCACGACCTCTGACGCTACGCGTCGAAGGTACTTTCGTTCGGAAATAAAAAAGAAAACTCGTTTTCTTTTTGTATTTCTCTCACTTAATCGTACCTTTGCACCGTGAAAAAAGGAAACAAGACGATGAAGATTACAAGCAATAAGAAATACCTCTACCCTGCCCTTGCGGGCATGGTGGTTCTCGTGGCTCTCGTGGCCTACTTTCTCTTCTCTGCCGTCTCGACGCAGAAGGAGACCTTCTATGTCTATATAGACAGCGACGACACGCAGGACTCGGTGTTTGCCAAGATAGCGCCGAAGGCTTCGCCCATGGCTATGGCCGGACTCACGACCCTGCTGCGCCACACGGACTACGGTACACACGTACACACCGGACGCTATGCCATCAATCCCGGCGACGGGGCACTGCGGCTGTTCCGCCGGCTGAAGAACGGACAACAGAGTAGTATGCGACTGACCATCCCTGAGGCACGCACCATGGAACGGTTGGCGGCACTGCTATCCAGGAAATTGATGCTCGACTCGGCCAGCATCGCACAGGTGCTGACCTCGGAGGAGACGTGCCGCAAATACGGCTACGACACGTGCACCGTCAGTGCGCTGTTTGTGCCCGACACGTACGATGTGTACTGGGACATCAGCGCCGACGCACTGTTGCAGCGTATGACGCGCGAACACGACCGCTTCTGGCAGGGGGAGCGCACGGAGAAGGCGCAAGCCCGACAACTCACTCCCGTGGAGGTGGCCACCCTGGCCAGCATCATCGACGAGGAGACGGCCAACACCGCCGAGAAGCCGATGATCGCCGGCATGTACTTGAACCGCCTCAAGGTAGGGATGCCCCTGCAGGCCGACCCCACCGTGAAGTTCGCCCTCAAGCAGTTTGGCTTGAAGCGCATCTACACCAAGCTGACGCGCTTCCAGAGTCCGTACAACACGTATGCCAACGAGGGACTGCCCCCGGGCCCCATCAAGATTGCCTCGGTCAAAGGCATTGACGCCGTGCTCAACGCCGTCGACCACGACTTCCTCTACATGTGTGCGAAGGAGGACTTCTCGGGCACGCACAACTTCGCCAAGACCTACGCTGAACATCTGCAGAATGCCGCACGCTACAGCAAGGCACTCAACGAGCGGGGCATTCAATAAGCAGACCGCAGGCCATGCCACTACCCACTGACGAACAACGACTGGAACGGCGACTGCTGGGACAGTTTCAGAAGGCGATGAAGCAATACCGCCTCATTGAGGACGGCGACAAGGTGCTTGTGGCCTTGTCCGGGGGCAAGGACTCCTTGTTTCTGTTGGAGATGCTGGGGCGGCGCGCCAAGATAGAACGGCCGCAGTTCACGGTGGAGGCCATCCACGTGAGGATGGAGAACATCGCCTACGAGAGCGACCTTCAGTATCTGGAGGACTTTGCCAAAGCCGTGGATGTGGCGCTCCACGTCGTGACCACGGCCTTCGACCCCACCGTCAATCCGCGCAAGCCGGCCTGCTTCCTCTGTTCGTGGAACAGGCGCAAGCAGATCTTCAACCTCGCCCAGCAAATCGGGTGCAACAAGATTGCCTTGGGCCATCACCAGGACGACCTCATCCACACGGCACTGATGAACCTCTCCTTTCAGGGACATTTCTCCAGCATGCCCCCACTGCTCCAGATGGAGAAGATGCCACTCGCCCTCATCCGTCCCCTCTGCCTCTGCCACGAGGCCGACATCAAGGCGTATGCCGAGCAACACGGTTACCGGAAGCAAAAGAAGCTGTGCCCCTACGAGCGGGACACCAAGCGCACGGAGGTGGCCAATCTGTTCAGGGAAATGGAAAACCTCAACCCCGAGGCGCGCTACTCCATCTGGAACGCGCTCGAAGCGGACAGCTTTCAGCAGAAGCAACTGTAAAGAACCACCAGTGCATACGTCAAGGTCAGCACGACAACGGGCACCAGACAGAAGCGTCCTTCGTAGGCGACAGGCTGCGCCACAAGGAGATACAGTCTGTAGACGACGTATCCGACCAGTCCGCCCCACAACAGTCCAGCGAGGATGTCGCCCGGATAGTGTACACCGAGATACATGCGCGTCCAGCAGTTGAGCAGCGACCAGCTGACCAGGAATCCGGTCAACCAACGGTTGCGCGCCAACAGGGAGAAGAATACGGCCAGGCTGAACGTGTTGGCGGCATGGGCAGAGAAGAAACCGTAGTTGCCGCCCCGATAACCATCCACCACATCGACAAGAGAACCAATCACCGGGTCGTGCGTCGGTCGCCAACGGGCCACCAGCGGTTTGACGATCGTGTCGTCGACGGTGCCAGCCAAGAGCACGCAAAGTCCTGCCGCGGCCAGTATCAGCACCACCTGCCGCACGTTGCGATGGACGCGCACCACCATATACAACAAGGCCACATAGAGCGGAATCCACGTGCGCGCATTGGTAAACACCATCGCCAAGCGATCCACAAACAACGAGTCGCTGCCATTGATCCACAGCAGCAGTTGCTGGTCCAGTTGTATGAGGGTCTCCATGCTGTAACGGGATTATTATATCATCTCGATGTCGGTCACGGCAATCCATCCCTGCTTGCCGTCGGCCAAGCGAATCTCGCGCCAGCCCTTCATGGAAGCATCGGTCACCGTGACGCGCGTGCCTTCATGGAGCGTAAACAGCGTGGTGCCGTTCTTGGCCGGAGTACTTCTGACGGGCACAGCCGGCGTCATGACGATGGCACCCGTGCGGTGCATCAGCCTGTCGCGCTGCTGCCAGGCAAAGAGATTGGAGAGGAAGAACACGAACACCAGGGCAAGGGCACCGAAGAAGCCCGTCTTCCGAAGCCACACCATATCCACGAAGAGATAGACGAGTGCCAGGACAATGGCCACGGCCAGCGAGACCAGTGCCGTCCACGCCCATGCGTCGACACTCATCAGATTGACCAGCGATCGATACCACGTGACGAAGAACATCTCCGTCTCGGGCGTGATGCGGTCGATGGTCTTCGACTGCGCCATCTGCAGGTTGAAGCGGATGTCCTCGTCACCGGGCGACAACAACAGCGCGCGCTCGTAGTTGAGCACGGCACGCGTCATGTTGTCGGTGCGGTAGTAGGCATTGCCGAGGTTATAGTACAGGTCGGCATCGCCGCCCTTCCGCAGCAACTGCTCGTAGAGGAGGATGGCCTGCTGGTAACGCTCCTGGGCATAGGCACTGTCGGCGGCCGCCTTCGTCACGGGCTGCGCCTGCACGGGCAGGACGGCCAAGAGCAGCAGGGCAAGCACCAGCTTCCACACGACACACCGTGCCGAATTACGGTCTGTATGGTATTGCGGATAGTTCTTCATGATTTCACCTCTCTTCCTTTTTCAATGGATGTAATGGCCTCAACAGCCGCATCGTACACCTTGTTCATGTTGCCATGGGCATCGCCCGGTGCGTAGCGCGCAAACTCACACTCGTCCAGTGCACCGAGGAAGAGCTGGATGGTGTCGGCATCCGCGCCCCGTCCGTTCAACTGGGCACTGATGTTCTCGCGCGAGAGCTGGGCCACGGGGATGTTGAGTTTGTCGCCGACATAGCCCCAGAGGGCGCGCAGCACCTCATCGTAGAATTCATTCTGGTTGTTGGCCTTCATCAGTTTGGCGGCCTTGCGCAGGCGGCGCGAAGCCACTTTGTTGGCTCGCTTGCCGCGCATCTTCACGATGTCGGCACGGTCGATGGCACGCTGGTGGAACACCACGAAGAGGGTGACGAACGTGCCGAGCAACAAGGCGAGCACGATCCAATAGGCCGCAGACGCAAAGAAGGTGTCGCCGAGGGTCGCGGGGCGGATGTCGCCCGTCTTGATGTAGCGGATGTCCTTGTTGACCTGCTGCAGTTCCTCACTGGCATACGTGCGCGAGGCATTGCCACTACCCTTCTGCACCTTCAGCGTGAAGGGTTGTGAGTGCAGCGTCTTGTAGCTGCCACTCTTCGTGTCGAAATAGACGAACTCCAAGGGTTGCAGTTCGTAGGTGCCCTGATGGCGCGGCACGATGAGCACATCGTAGACCATGTTGCCCTCAATGCCGTTGGTCGTCAACTTCGTCTTGTCGGTCACCTTGGCGTCATACTGGTCGAAGTCCTTCGGCAACACGACGGTGGGCTGCTTGATGAGCTTCATGTTGCCCACACCGCTCACCACGATGCGCAGGGTGACGGGGTCGTTGGCCTTCACCTTGTCCTTGTCCAGACTGGCAGAGAGCGAGAACGTGCCCACGCCGCCCGAGAAATTGGACGGGCGCGCCGGCAACGGGTCTACAGTGATGGTCAGTCCCGGTGCCTTGATGACCTTCTTCACCTCCGTGTAGCCGGAACCGCCGTTGAAGAACGCTTCGAACGGGTCTACGTCGCGGTTCTCCAGCATCACCATACCCTCGTAGTCGAGGCTCGGAATCTCCAGTTTTCCCGTGGTCTGCGGGAACATCACATACTGCTGCCACGTCACGGTGCGGTAAGGTCGTCCGTTGAGCGTCTCGATATGGAAACTCTTCTGCTGCGGCAGCGGCACCTCGCGGGTGTAGAAACTCTTCAGGTCGGGCATCTTACCATTAAGCGAAGTCAGGTTGACCAGCGTATAGACCTTGTAGGTCAGCAGGATCGGCTCCTGCTCATGGACGCGGCTCTTGTTGGCGCTGACCTTCATAAAGAGTGCATTGCCAGAGATATGCCCGTTAGACGCTTGAGCGTTGTTGCCTCCGGAACGCTGTCCGCGGTTCTGCTGCTGCGACGATGCACTGCCCGACACCTTCAGGTGGAGCACGTTGGAGTGCATCAGTTTTCCGCCCACCTTCGCCCGCGCGGCAGGGATGGTGTAGTTGCCGCCCTTGTTGGCACAGATGATGTAGGTGAAGGTGACGGACGAGGAGCTGGAGGTCTTGCCGTTGACCATCTGGAAGCTCGACTGCGAACTCGTGCTGGGTCCCATCAGCACCTCCAGTGCCTCGGGGATGTTTCCGGCGCGGAATTCCTCCACGTCGTCGGTATTGACGGTATAGGTCAGACGGAACTGCTCGCCGACGGCCACCTGTGCTGGAGCGCGCCCCACGATGCTCTGTCCGAGTGCTGTGGTGCACACCAGCAGCAGCACGGCCAACGGCAAACACCGCAGTCCTCTTCGCCTTGTCCTGTCCTGTATGTTCATGTTCATGGTTCTATTGTCGTTTTCTTTTTTCCCTGCCTAGGAAGTTTTTTTTCCCTGCCTAGGAAGTTTTTTTTCTCTGCCCAGGAAATTATTTTTCCCTGCCTAAGCAGTCTGCGCCTACCAGTTCTTCTGCAAACGGCGGCGTTGCGGCTGCTGCTGGAGTTTCTTGATGCGCTGTTGCGTATTCTTCTCCTCCTGCATGGCTGCATTCAACAGTTGTTCGGCATTCTCCCGACTCATCTGCGGTTTCTGCTCTTGCTGTTGTTGCTTCTCCTGTTGCTGGGATTTCTTTTGTTTGTCGTCTTCCTTCTTGTCCTGTTTCTGCTTGTCGTCCTGTTTCTGCTTGTCGTCTTGCTTCTGCTGCTGTTGCTGCTGTTTCTGCTGACGCTTGCACAGCTCCAGGTTGTAGCGCGTCTCGTCGTCGTCGGGATTGTTGCGCAGTGCTTCCTTGTAGGCATCAATGGCTTCGCCGTACATCTTGAGGGTCTGGCAAATCGTGCCGATGTTGTGGTAAGCCTGTGCGCGACGATAGGGGTTCTGTTCGAGCTTGGCCGCACTCTGATACTGCTGAATGGCGGAAGAGTCCTTGCGCTGCATCAGCAGGGCATTGCCGAGGTTGTAGACGGCCTGCGGATTGCGGCTGTTGCGCTCCAGAGCCTTGCGGTAACTGGTTTCCGCCTTGGCATAGTTGCCGGCGCGGAACTGTCGGTTGCCTTTTCTGATGCCGTCGCGGTCTGTCTGTGCCTGCACGCTCAGCGTGGCCAACAGCAGAAGGACGGCGACCGTTGTCTTTTTGCGGCTGAACAGGTGGAGCTTGCCGAGGTGCGGATTGCGCACCTCCAAGATGCAGACTTCCGCAATGAGGAGCAACAGCACCAGAATGGCCACGGCCTGAAACTGCTCGTCGAAGTCGCTGTACACGGTCATGGACGTTTCTTTCTTGGACAGCTTGTTCAGCTCGGCATTGAGTTGTTCCTGCGCGTTGGCGTTGTTCTCCACGTGGATGTAGGCACCGCCGCCGGCCTCCGCCACCTGCTTACACATCTCTTCGTTCAGGGCGGACATGACCGTCTGTCCCGTCTCGTCCTTGATATAGTCCTGCGTGCCGTTCATGGGAATGGGAGCACCCTTCGGTGAACCGATGCCCAACACGAACACGCGCATCCCCTTGTCTTTGGCCTCCTTGGCCGCTTCCAGTGCTCCGCCCTCATGGTCCTCGCCGTCGGTGATGACGATGATGGCCTTGCCGATGCCCTGCTCCTGCGTGAAGCTGTTGACGGCCATCCGTATGGCGGCGGCAATGTCTGTGCCCTGTACGCTAATCATAGACGGATCAATGTTGCCGAGGAACATCTTCGCCGACACGTAGTCGCTCGTGATGGGCAGCTGCACAAAGGCATCGCCGGCAAAGACAATCATGCCCACCTTGTCGTCGGTAAAGTGGTCGACGAGGTTCTCCACCATCATCTTGGCACGTCCCAGACGGCTCGGCGTCACGTCCTCCGCCATCATGGAGTTGGACACGTCCATGGCGATGATGGTCTCGATGCCCGTCCGCTTCTCGCGGTTGATCTTCGTCCCCATCTGCGGACGCGCCAGCATGACAATCATCAAGGCCAAGGCCGAGAGCAGCAGGACGAACTTGACGCGAGGACGGTGGCGCGACACGTCGGGAGTCAACGCACGCACGAGGCGCGCATCGCCAAACCGCGCCAGACGACGCTTCTGCCTGTAGGCCGTCCACACCCCTATCAACACCATCACGGGTATCAATGCGAGGAGATAGAGATATATAGGGTCTTCAAATCGAAACATAATGCTCCAGTATTTTTAAGGTAGTTTTCGGAATAGGGTCAAGCGCAACAGCATCTCCAACAGCAGCAACACGAAGGCGGCCACGGAAAAGGGCTGGTAGGCTTCATACCGCTTGCTGAACTGCGTCACGTTCAGCTTCGACTTCTCCAGCTTGTCAATCTCGTGGTAGATGTTCTGCAACTCCTTGTTGTTGGTGGCGCGGTAGAAGCTGCCGTCCGTCGCCGCAGCAATGTCGCTCAGCGTCTTGCTGTCAATCTCCACGGGAATGTTGACATACTGCACGCCGCCGGCCACGGGCATCGGATAGGGAGCCACCTTGTTGGTGCCCACCCCAATGGTGTAGACGCGGATGCCGAGGCTCTTGGCAATCTCCGCCGAGGTCATCGGCGACAGGTCGCCGCGGTTGTTGCTGCCGTCGGTAAGGAGTATGACGACCTTGCTCTTCGCCTTCGAGTCCTTCAGGCGGCTCACGGCGTTGGCCAGTCCCATGCCGATGGCCGTTCCGTCCTCGATGAGTCCGCGCGTGGCCAGGTCGGTGCGCACGCCACGCAGCAGGTTCAGCACGGAAGCATGGTCGGTGGTCATCGGACACTGCGTGAACGCCTCGCCGGCAAAGATGGTCAGTCCGATGTTGTCGTTGGGACGGCCGGCAATGAACTCGGCAGCCACCTGCTTGGCCGCTTCGATGCGGTTTGGCTTGAGGTCTTCTGCCAGCATAGAGCCAGACACGTCCATCGCCATCATGATGTCTATGCCCTCCACCGATTTGTTCTTCCACGAGTTGTGCGTCTGCGGGCGGGCCAGTATCAACACCAGCAGCACGAAAACCGCCAGCCGCAACAACATCTGCAGCGGCATCAGCGTCACCTTCCAGCTGCGCGCCGCATAGCGGTAGGCATGGGTGTCGCTCAACCGCACGGTAGGCTCTGTCTTCTTCCGATACATCAGATACCATATTATATAAGGTATCAGGAGTATCAACAGCAGCAGGTATTCTTTATTTGCAAATTCCATGGTCGTTTCTCTTTATATCCACTCGCCCAACAGCAGTACTTGATAGACCGCGTAGGCCAGCATCGACACGCACGCCACCACCAGCACACCAATGACGAGCCGCAGCAGTCGGCGCGTCTTCTGCGAGCGCTGGTCTGCCTCCGTCAGTTCGGGCTTCTTCACCTCTTCCTGGGCGACAGTCTCCTGCTTCGTCTGGTCAATGAACGCAATGGCATTGACGAGGTTGGCATCGTTCTCGTTGATGAGGGTGGAATACTTGGCAAACTTCACGAGGTCGGCGGTGGTGAAGAGCTGGCGCAGCTCGTCAATCATCGTCTGGTCGCCCGTGGTCGTCAGGCGTTCTATGATCTCGCCACTGGTCATCTCCATGGCCGAGAAATGATAGCGTTCCTCAATGTATTTGCGCAACGTATCCGTGAGTTTCGTGTAATATTCCTTCGGGTTGTCGGAGGCCACCATGCGGTCGGCCTTAATCTGCGCAATCATCGCCATCGCCTTCTGGTGGGGCAAGAGCCGCTTGACGATGCGCAGGGTCTTGATGATGGGACGGTTGTCGCGCAGACGGAGACCGAGATAGCCCGCCAGTGCCATGAGTAGCAGCGAGAAGACGCTCAGCCAGAAGGGCAAGGCCCACTCGCTCCAGGAGAACGGGTTGTCCTGCACGTCCTTCGGTCCGAAGAACTTGTCCAGCTTCGTCGTGTCGACCTCCATCTCCAGCACCTTTAGTGCGAGGTTCTTGGTCGAATAGGTCTTGCCGTTCACCTTCACGCGGAACGGTGGCAGGTAGTAGAGCTTTCCGTCGAAGGAGGTCAAGGTGTAGACGCGGCTGACGCACTGTCGCCCGTCGGCAACCTCTGCGGTCTGTTCCTCGCTGGTGACCAGCACCTCCACGCCGGGCACGATTTCCTGCCTCGGCTTGAACGTGGGCAACGTGACCTGGGACTGCTGGGGCACGGTGGCCGTCACCGTCACGTGCACCTGCTCGCCAATCAGCATCTCCAGTGAATCGATGCGCGCCTCCACGTCCACCTGTGCCAAAATCGGCACGGGTAGGCAGACAAGCAGATATAGTATGAACTGTCTCATAGTGGTCAACTCCTCTTTTTAAACAACAGCAAAAGGTGTTTCACGAAATCCTCGCCCGTCGAGATGCTGATCATGTCGACATTGCTCTTGTTCATCGTCTCGCGCAGGTGTTGCTGTGTGCTGTTCCAATACTGTTCGTGGGCGCGCCGCAACCGCTTGCTGCTGGTGTCGATATACTGCTCATAGCCCGTCTCGGCATCGACCACGCGCATCAGTCCCACGTCGGGCAGCGACTGGGCAAAGCGGTCGTAGACCTGCACGGCCACGACATCGTGCTTCCTGTTGCAGATCTGCAAGGGGCGCTGAAAGTCTTTCTGGTCGTAGAAGTCGCTGAGGATGAAGGCTGTGCAACGGTGCTTCACTACACTCGTCAGGAGCTGCAACGGCACCTCCATATCCGTGCGGCGGCTCTCGGGATGGAAGTCCAGCATCTCGCGGATGATGTACAGGATGTGCTTACGTCCCTTCTTGGGCGGGATGTATTTCTCAATCTTGTCCGAGAAGAACATTACGCCGATCTTGTCGTTGTTCTGAATGGCACTGAAGGCGATCGTAGCGGCAATCTCCGTCACCATCTCGCGCTTCAGCTGTCCCTGCGTGCCGAAGTCGAGCGATCCACTGACGTCGATGAGCAGCATGACGGTCAGCTCGCGCTCTTCCTCAAAGACCTTGACGTAGGGACGGTGAAAACGTGCCGTCACATTCCAGTCGATGTCGCGCACGTCGTCACCATACTGGTACTCGCGCACCTCGCTGAAGGCCATACCGCGCCCCTTGAAGGCGGAGTGGTATTGCCCTGCAAAGACGTTGGTACTCAGTCCGCGGGCTTTGATTTCAATCTTCCTTACCTTTTTCAGTATTTCAGCGGTTTCCATTAAGGCACTTCCACTTTATTGATAATTTTCGAAACGATTTCCTCGCTGGTCACGTTGCTGGCCTCGGCCTCGTAGGTCAGTCCGATGCGGTGGCGCAGCACGTCGTGCGCCACGGCGCGCACATCCTCCGGCACCACATAGCCGCGGCGCTTGATGAAGGCATAGGCACGGGCGGCCTTCGCCAGATTGATAGAGGCACGCGGACTGCCGCCGTAGGCCACGAAGTCCTTCAGCTCCTTCAGCCCGTAGCGGTCGGGATAGCGTGTGGCAAACACGATGTCGGCAATGTACTGCTCGATTTTCTCGTCGATATACACCTCGCGCACCACGTTGCGCGCATTGAGAATCTCGCGGGCGGTCGTCACGGGCTTCACCTCGGGCAACTTTCCGGCGATGTTCTCGCGGATGATGCGCTTCTCCTCTTCAAGCGTGGGATAGCTGATGACCACCTTCAGCATGAAACGGTCCATCTGTGCCTCGGGCAACGGATAGGTACCCTCCTGCTCTATCGGGTTCTGCGTGGCCATTACCAGGAACGGCGTGGGCAGGTCGAAGGTCTCCTTGCCGATGGTCACCTGCTTCTCCTGCATGGCCTCCAGCAGCGCGCTCTGCACCTTGGCAGGCGCACGGTTGATTTCGTCGGCCAACACGAAGTTGGCAAACACTGGGCCTTGCTTCACCTGGAAGCGTTCGTCCTTCTGCGAGTAAATCATCGTACCCGTCACGTCGGCCGGCAACAAGTCCGGGGTGAACTGTATACGGCTGTACGAAGCGTCTATCAGCTGCGACAGGGTCTTGATGGCCAGCGTTTTGGCCAGTCCCGGCACACCTTCCAGCAGGATGTTGCCGTCGCTGAGAAGTCCGATGAGCAACGAGTCCACCAAATGCTTCTGCCCTACGATTACCTGATCCATGCCCGTCACGAGATTGGTGACGAAGCCGCTTTGCTGTTCTATCCGGATGTTGAGTTCGCGGATGTCGATTGATTCTGCCATAGTTATGTTTAATTATTAGTTTCTGTTTTTTGTGATGCAAAAGTAATCAATTCCAAGTGGAATGTATCCATTCGACCTTCTAAATAATATTAAAAAGGTTTGCGTTCCCTTACCTTTTAAGAAACTTTTTCATATCGTAACATTTTGTCTGCAAACCTGAGCAGTGTTCAGACCAAATCGAACACGCCCGACGGACTCTTGCGCTTGAGCACTTCCAACTGGACATCGGCTCCCACGGCAATGCCGTGGCTGCGCAGGATGCTCTCCACGGTCTTGCGGGCCAGCTCCGGGTGGTTGTTCTCCTGACTGAGGTGGCAGAGCCAGATATGCTTCAGCCGCTCGCTCATGTTCTCCACCAGTGCCTCGCCGCACTCCTTATTGCTCAGATGCCCCGTCTGCGAGAGGATGCGCCGCTTGAGATGGGGCGGATACGGACCGTTCTTCACCATCTCCACATCGTGATTCGCTTCTATCACCAGATAGTCGGCCTTGGTAATGTACTGCTTCATCTCGTCCGTCACGTAGCCCACATCGGTCATCATGCAGAAGGCCACGCCCTCCGCCTCTATCATGTAGCCAACGTTGTCCGTGCTGTCGTGCGGCACACCGAAGGGCGTCACCGTGAAGTCGCCAATGGTGAAGGACACTCCTTTGTCGATGTAACACTTCAAGCCTTCCGGCACTTTCTGTTGGACACAATAGTTCTTGCCGATGCCTTCATGCACCGCCTTCGTCGTGTACACCGGCACCAGACATTCCTTGCTGAAGGCTCCCACCGACTTGACATGGTCGGCATGGTCATGAGTCACAAGTACATGGTGCACCTGCGAGAAGCTCATCCCATAATCTCTGAAGCTCTTTTTCAGCCCTCTAAGTCCTACTCCGATATCTATCAAAAGTCCATCCGTCGGTGTGGTCAACAAATAGCAATTTCCACTGCTGCCGCTGCCAAAGGATATAAATTTTAGCATTTTGTTGTGATTTTGCGTGCAAAAGTACAAAAAAGAAATCACATCCTTCCCATCTCGGCGCGTCTTTTTGGATATTTTAAAACATCGGCCTTGCGCCCGAAATCGTGGGGCTGCGCATCAGAAGGGCAGTCCCACTGCAAAATGGAAGGCGAAGTCGCGGCTGAAGTCGGGATGGAGCAAGGGATAGTGTTCCTTCGACGTGGTGTAGGCAGGGTTGACGGCCTTCATGCCCATGTCAAAGCGCAGGATGAAATATCCGAAATTCAGGCGGAATCCCATGCCGTAGCTCACGGCCAACTGCTTCCAGAACTCGTCCAGCTTGAACTGTCCGTCGGGCTGGTCGTCGTAGGCGCGCAGCGTCCAGATGTTTCCGGCATCCACAAAGAGTGCACCGCCGATTTTCCAGAACAGGTGGGTGCGGTATTCCACGTTGAGGTCGAGTTTCATGTCGCCCGTCTGGTTGATGAAGTCGATGCGCCCGTCCTTGCTCACGTAAGCGCCGGGACCCAGTCCGCGCACGCTCCATCCGCGCACGCTGTTGGCGCCGCCAGAGAAATAGCGTTTCTCGAAGGGCAGGATGGTGCTGTTGCCGTAGGGATAGGCCACACCCAGTCCGGCGTGGAACACGAGCTGGTCGTTGTAGTCCAGCTGGATGTTGCGAGTGAAGTCGAGGTCTCCCTTCACATACTGCGCATAGGCAATGTCGACCAGCGTGTACTGGCCGTCCGCATTCTTGTGGAAGTGCAGGCCGTGCGCCAGTCCGTGGAGCAGGTTGCCTGCCGTCTCGGCATTAGCCTTGACGGCGATGCGCCCGTTGTTGTACGTGTATCCCACCCCGAACTTCATGATGAACAGGTTCTCGTAGTTGTAGCGGAGGATGGCGTTCTTGCTCCCCGTGTCGTTGAGGTATTCGTTGCGGAACGTCTCGCTGATCCATGGCATCGAGACGTAGTTGAGGTCCAGCAGGTCGATGCGGTAGCGGTCGTGGTGACGGCTGTC
This sequence comes from Acutalibacteraceae bacterium, assembly GCA_963599475.1. Lineage (GTDB taxonomy): Bacteria > Bacteroidota > Bacteroidia > Bacteroidales > Bacteroidaceae > Prevotella. The sequence continues at coordinate 13,099 of CAVBXH010000034.1, forward strand.
GTTCCACTTGTATTTCCAGGCCACGGCAAAGACGCGGCGGTGGAACTCGGGACGGTTCTGCAGGTCGTAGAGCATCGACACCTCGCTGGTGGCATTGACGCGCTGCCGGAAATGGCTGGACAGGCCGGGGACGATGAAGCGGGGGAAGGTGAGGCGCGTCTCCACGCTGTATTCCTCGAAATTGTCGTTGCCGTAGCCCTCCAGTCCCTTGATGGCCTCGAACGCGCCGCGCAGCTCTACCGTCAGATTCTCTGCGCCACGGAACAGGTTGCGGTTTTGGTAGGCCAGCGTCACGGCGGCTCCGAGGTCACCGGCCGTATTGGTTCCCTCGGGCTGGAACGAGATGACCGACGGTTTGTTGGTGCTCACATGGATGTTGCAGTCCAGCAGATTCTCCTGGGGGTGCTCGTCCCACGAGACGCTGGTGTACCTGACGATGCCGAGCCGTCCGAAACGGGTGTAGGTGTTCTGAAGGTTCCGAGCGGAATAAAGCGCTCCCGGACGGATGAGCGTGTTGCGCCACAAGACGCCCGGACGGAGGTGGATGGTGGAGTCTTCGCTGTCGCCGCTCAGATGGGTCACCTTGCCGATGCGGTAGCACTGGTGCGGCACCTCGCGCCCGTCGCGGTCGGTGTTGGCGTGGAGCACGAGGGTCAGCGTGATGTCTCTCCCACCCGCCACAGAGTCGGCGCGAAAGGTGATAAAGTCCTTGTTAAAGCGGAAATAGCCCCTGTTGGACAACTCGTCCACCAGTCGGTTGCGCTCCCGTTCAAGGTTCTCCACGCTGAAGCGCATGTGCTCCCGCAGCCCCCTGTTCTCCGGCAGGTCCAGCCGCAACAGCCGGGCCACGGCAGTGTCCCTCACCTCATAGTCCATCTTCCCGATGAGATAGGGCTGTCCGGGACGGATGCGGTAGGTCACGCTGACCTTGCGTTTCTTTTCCTTCACCACCGTGTCGACCGTGGCGCGCAGATAGCCCATGTTCTGTAGCCGCATCCGCAGGTCACCCATCGTGCGACGGGTGCTCAGCGTATCGTAGACAACGGGAGCCTCGCCGATGTTCTTCAGCGTGCGGTTGATCCATCGCGACGAGTCGCGCCCCGACAGCGAATAGGTGGCCAGGGGTAGCTTCACGGAGGAGAGCCACCGCGTGTTGCCTTTCTGCCGCACATACGACTTGAGGTCAGCGACATTCACGTCGCGGTATTTCCTGTCGCACTCCACCTTCACGCGGTGGAGCAGATAGTCGCCTTCCGGCACGTATTTGGTCTCAGAGCAACCGCACAGCACCAGTGCAGCAATTCCCGTCAACAACACTCTTGTATATCGCATTTCGGCCACTCAGTTCTTTATTTTACTGGCTTATTTTCCGCAGCTCCTTCTTCGCCGGAACTCCGAACAGGTGATGGCGGTGGCAATGGCTACGTTGAGACTCTCGGCGCACTCGCCGTCTTGGTGGAAACTGGGGATGAGCAGTCGGCGATTGACGCAGCGGCGGACGGACTCAGAGATGCCGTTGCCCTCGTTGCCCATCACGATGATGCCCTCGTTGGTCAGAGACTGGCCGTAGATGTCATCGCCGTCGAGCAACGTGCCATAAACGGGAAAGCCGTCGGGCAGTCCGTCCAGCAGTTGTGGCAAGTCCGTGTATATAATAGGGATATGAGCGATGCTGCCCATCGTGGCCTGCATCACCTTGGGGTTGTACACGTCGGCGGTGGACGGTGAGCAGTAGATACAGTCGATGCCGAACCAGTCGGCGATGCGTATGATGGTGCCGACATTCCCAGGGTCTTGTACATCGTCCAGCGCCAGTGACAAATGGCCTTCTGGGGCAGGCGGCACAGGACGATCAGGCACGTGGAACACGCCGACCACCTCTTGCGGATGTTGCAAGAAACTGATACGCCGCAGTTCGTCATCCGTGACGAGTTGCGTGTCGGCAGTCATGGGGGAGGTGGAAAAGAGCTGGCGCACCGTGAAGCCAGCACGTAGCAGGTCGCCCACCACCTTGGGCCCCTCAGCCACGAAAAGTCCTTCACTGCGTCTGTTCTTCTTGAATTCGAGACTGCGAACCCATTTGATCTGGTTTTTACTGATCATCGGGTGCAAAAGTTTTCAGGAAATCGAGAAACATTTGCATAGCCGTGTTGGTTGCGATGGCGAGATTGATGTCGCGTCCATGGTCCTCCTCTACCTTGACGGTCACTTGCCGTTCCTTGTCACCACAGGCCAGCCAGATGGTGCCCACGGGGATGTCTTTCGTGCCGCCCGTAGGTCCAGCAAAGCCCGTAGCGGAAATGGCATAGTCGGTATTGAGTGTGCGACAGGCACCTACTACCATCTGACGTGCCACCTCTTCGCATACGGCGGTCTGCTCTTCGAGCACCTGTGCATCGACGTGCAACAGACTTTCCTTGATTTCGTCAGCATAGGACACTACCCCACCCTTGAAGTATTTGGAGGCTCCAGGGGTGGCTACCAAAGCCTCGGCGATGCGTCCGCCCGTGCAGCTCTCGGCAGTGCCTACCGTTTTCTCCAGTTCCCAAAGCAGTTGGCTGATTTCGCGACTGATGATTTTACTTTCAAAATCCATATTGTTCTGTTTTTATTTGAAGGTGACTTTACTGAAGGCAGGCGCGTCAATGGGACACGTCTCGCCGTCGAGATACTTATAATAGCCGACGATGCCGATCATGGCGGCGTTGTCGGTGGTATAGCTGAATTTCGGAATATAGACCGTCCAACCGAAACGCTTGGCATGGTCATGGAACGCATTGCGCAGACCGTTGTTGGCACTGACACCGCCGGCTACGGCCACGTGTTTGATGCCCGTCTGTTTGACGGCCAGGCGGAGCTTTTTCATCAGGATGTCGACAATGGTAAACTCAAGCGATGCGGCAATGTCCTCCTTATGGTGCTCGATGAAGTCAGGGTCGTCGGCCACCCATTTCCGCATGTTGTAGAGGAAGGAGGTCTTCAGTCCCGAGAAACTGTAGTCCAGTCCTGGAATCTGCGGCTCTGCAAAGTGATATGCCTTCGGATTACCCTGACGGGCAAGCCGATCAATGATGGGACCGCCGGGATAGCCGAGTCCCATCACCTTGGAGCACTTGTCGATGGCCTCTCCCGCCGCGTCGTCAATGGTCTGTCCCAACACTTCCATATCGTTGTAGGCGTTGACCTTGACAATCTGCGAGTTGCCGCCACTGACAAGCAGGCAGAGGAAGGGCAACGGGGGCTGGCTGTGGTCGTCGGCCTGTTCCTTGATAAAATGTGCCATGACATGTCCCTGCAAATGGTTGACGTCTATCAATGGGATGCCCAACGAGCGGGCAAAACCCTTGGCGAAGCTCACACCAACCAGCAATGACCCCATCAGTCCAGGACCGCGCGTGAACGCCACGGCAGAGAGTTGTTCCTTGACGATGCCAGCCTTCTTGATGGCTTGGTCGACCACGGGCACCACATTCTGTTGGTGGGCGCGCGAGGCCAGCTCGGGCACCACACCGCCGTAGGCTTCATGGACTGCCTGTGAAGCCGTGACATTCGACAGCAATATGCCGTTCTTCAGCACGGCAGCCGAGGTGTCATCGCAACTCGACTCAATGCCCAATATATAAATATCTTTCTGTTCCATTCTTATTCAATGTGACAGTATTTCCACGCCGTGCTCCGTCATCAGCAGGGTGTGTTCCCACTGTGCCGACGGCAGCTCGTCTTCCGTTATCACTTCCCATCCATACGGGTCGTCCGCATCGACGAATACCTCCCATGTACCCATGTTGACCATGGGTTCGATGGTGAACACCATGCCCGGTACGAGGAGCATGCCCGGGTCTTTCTGTGCGAAGTGGCACACCTCGGGTTCTTCGTGAAACTGCAGTCCTACGCCATGCCCGCACAGGTCGCGCACCACCCCATAGTGATGCTTCTTGGCGTGCTTCTCAATGGCCTTGCCTATCTCGCCGACAAAGCCCCAGGGCTTGGCGGCCTCCATACCGATTTTCAGACACTCGCGGGTCACCTCTACCAGCTTCCGCTTCTCGGGAGTGGTCTCTCCGATGATGAACATTCGTGAGGCATCGGCATAATAGCCGTCAAGGATGGTGGTGAAGTCGACATTGATGATGTCGCCCTCTTCAAGGATGTCAGTGGCCTTCGGAATGCCGTGACACACCACCTCATTGATGCTGGTGCAGACACTCATGGGGAAACCCTCGTAGTTCAAGCAGGCGGGCACAGCCCCGTGGGCTTCACAGTAGTCGCGACACAGACGGTCGATTTCGAGGGTAGACATACCCTCATGGATTTCTTTTTCTATCAAGTCAAGCACCCCCGTGTTAACCACACCGGCGCGGCGGATACCTTCTATCTGGTCCGGGGTCTTCACCAACTCCCGGGTGGGCACCAGCGCGCCCTTGTTCTCCATATACATGATTTTCCTGTCAAACTCCGTAGGCTGTTCACCGGGTTTGCAGTGCCATCTTCTTTTTGCCATATTTGATTTGCGTTTTCTTCTTTATATATATTATTTGCGATACTGCTTGATGATGCTGTAGGCCGCATACAGTCCCAACTCTCCGGCCTTGCTGAGGTCGGCAATGGCCTGTGACTGCTGTTGGAGAGCCAAGCGAGCGAGCCCTCGATTGTAGTAGGCCTCCGCCAGATGCTGGTCGAGCGTGATGGCCCGGGAGTAGTCGTCAATGGCATGGAGGTAGTCCTTGCGTTCCACATAGACATTGCCCCTGTTATAATAGAGGTAGGCACTCTCGTCGTGCTGCAAGGCGTGGCTCAGGTCTGCCAGCACATTGGCCGTCTGCATACTCATGTCCGTGCCTTGCGAGGCCTTGAAGGCATTGAGACGCGACTGGCAGACCGCCCGCTGCCAGTAGGCCAGCACCTGGGTGGAATCCAGCTGCACGGCAGCTGTCAGGTCGTCGATAGCCCCCTCGTTGTTCTGGGTGGCGGCATAGGCCACGGCACGGGTGAGGAGGAGTGCAGCTTTCGTGCGCACATCCTTACTTTTGTCGATGCCGCTGGACACGGAATCTATCAGTGCAAAATAGCGTTTCGTCGTTATCTCGTCGAGGGTGGGAAGCTGGCGTTCCACATACAGTGGCCGCGAACTGTAGCCACTACGGTTGTAGTCGTCCACCAACTGGTCGAAGGCCGTCGCCACGCGCACTTGCTCTGCGCCCTTCTGCAGCGACAGAACGAACATGGGCAGATAGTCGAGCGTGGCCTTGCGGTTCTGCACGCGTCCACGGTATTCGCTCTGATATTCATGCTCCACCTCCTGCACATCCTCCACGGCCAACTGGTTGTATTTCTCGATGTCAAGGTCACTGCGCTTTCTCATCTGTTTCTTCGACAGCCGCGGCTGGATGCCCAACCGTTTGTTCATCTGCGCCTTGAGGATGCGGAACTCGTCAAGCTCCGCCTGCTTCGTCAGTCCCAGCTTTCGGTAGCAGTCTGCACGGTGCTGCAGGCCGAACCAGAAATTGGGGAACTCCCCGAGAATCTTCGTGTAGTCGCGGATAGCCCCCCGGATGTTTCCCGTATTCTCCAAGAGCAGGGCGCGGTTGAAGAGTGCCATCAAGTTGTTGGGTTCGAGATTGAGCACGAAGTCGAAGTCAAGGATGGCTTGGTTGTCGTCGCCCACCTGCGCCCGCAGCAGTCCACGGTTGTAGTGAGCCAGGAAATTGTTGGGGTCGAGGTCGAGCGCCGTGTCATAGTCGGCCATCGTGCCACGTAGGTTGTTCAGATTGAAGCGGGCAATGGCACGGTTCACATAACAGTCCACCCGCTTGGGCATCAAATGGATGGCCTTGCTTAGGTATTCGTCGCTCTCCTTCCACTGCTGTCGCGCCATACTGATAATAGCCTTCTGACTCCACAAGGCCCCATCATAGGGGTCAATGGCAATGCTCTTGTCGAGCGAGGTCAGTGCCTGCGTGGTGTCCTTCTGAAGCATATACACCTCGGCCTGCATGGCATACACCTTGGCATTGCGCTGCCAGCGCGTCAGCATGGTATCAATCTGTGCCAACGCTACATCATAGTCTTTCTGCTGGATGTGGCAGAGCACACGGTTGTGCCAGATGTTGCGGTTTTCAGGGGCGTAGCGCAGGGCTTGGTTGTAGTCTTTAATGGCTCCGGCAAAATTGTCCTGCCGGATACGGCAGAGACCGCGCAGTTCGTAAACTCCCACCACAAAGGGATTGCGACTGAGTGCCTCGTTGCAGTCCGCCTCTGAACCCTCGTAGTCGTCCAAATAGAACTTGGCCACACCGCGGTAAAACCAAGGCTCATAGAGATAGGGTTTGGCCGAGATGACCTGGTTGAAATACTGAATGGAGAGCACATAATCCTCGTAGTACAATGCCGACTGTCCTACCATGAGCAGCCGGTCGGTGTTGAACTGCGCCCTTGCCTTCACGGGCAACAGCGCAAACACAGCCACGAGCAGAAGTCCTGCCAGACCTTTGCCACTCGTTATCCATCTGCCGCTGTGCACTATCATCATACCCTCCTGTTCGTTATATTGTATTCCTTACCTGGTCACTTCTTTACCGCCACCTTTGTTTTGTAGCCACAGCGGAATTTTCCTTGAAGCAGCGCACGTAGCTTGTTTTTTATCAGTTGCTTGCGAAGCGGAGAGATACGGTCTACAAAGACCTTTCCTTCCAAGTGGTCGAATTCGTGCTGCATAACACGAGCTAAATAGCCTTCCACCCATTCGTCGTGCGGTTGCAACTGCTCGTCAAGCCATTGCACGCGGATACGTGTGGGTCGCGTCACGCGCTCGTGGATGGCAGGCAGCGAAAGACAGCCCTCCTCCATGGTGTCCGTCTTGCTTTCGTCGTACTCCACGATGTGGGCATTGATAAACACGCTACGGAAGTCTTTGTACTCGGGCAGGTCGTCGCTGATCACGTCCAGGTCTATCACCACGACACGGATGTCCTTACCAATCTGCGGTGCGGCCAGTCCGATACCCTCGCTCTCTGCCAGTGTCTCCCACATGTTGGTGATGAGCTTGTCCAGCTCGGGATAGTCAGCGGGAATGTCCTGTGCCACTTTCCGCAACACGGGTTGACCGTATATATATATAGGTAATGTCATGCTTGTTTATTGCTGTTTAGTTGCCGTCATAGTTTCCGGGCGCGCATATAGTCCTGCAGGATAATCGTGGCACTGATTTCGTCCACCAATGCCTTGTTCTGCCGAGCTTTCTTCTTCAGTCCGCCGTCAATCATCGCCTGATGGGCAAGCACCGACGTAAAGCGTTCGTCGAAGAACTCGATGGGTACATCCTTCCGGGCGTTGCGCCAACGGTTCACAAACTGCTGCACGCGTGCGAGGTTCTCGCTGGGCTGCCCGTTGGGCTGGCGTGGCTCGCCGATAATAATGCGCTCCACGGGTTCCCGTGCAATGTAGTCGGTGAGATACTGAAATAAATCAGACGTGGCCACCGTTGCCAACCCGCCTGCAATAATCTGCAGTGGGTCGGTGACGGCAAGCCCCGTTCGTTTTTTTCCGTAATCGATGGACAGGATACGCACGCTGTCTGACTCTTTACGGCCGGATTGCTCCTGTCGGTTTATTTATTGTAGAGCAACCAAGCCCCCTCATACTTGCTCTGCAGGTCGTTGCGACTGGCGGCAGCCTCAGCCTTGGTGTCAAACGTAGTAGCGACCACGCGGAAAGTGCCGCCGTTGGTGTTGCGCACAATCTGTGCATTGTATCCGGCATTGCGCAACTGCTGTTGCAGTCCCTCGGCATTGGCCTGAAGCGAGAACGAACCAACCACCACACTGAAGTTCTTCAGACCACTTCCGCTGATGAGTGTCACATTCTCCTGTCGCACGTTCACGTTGTCACCATTGTCCGTCACACGGGTATTGTCAGCAGGACGGGTCTGCACCGGTGCTACGACAGGGGCTTCTGTCTGGGTAGGCTGCTGCTGTTGCTGCTGCTCTTCCTGCTGTTTGGCCTTCATGTAAGCCTGTTTGTAGGCACTGTCGCTTGATTTACAACCTGTGAATGCCATGGCGGCACACAATCCTGCACACAAGATAATCTGTTTCTTCATTGTCTTTTATTTGTTTGATTGATGATGCTGATTAAAATCACCTGCGAAGTTACTAATTATCAGTCAAACTACGCGAAAAAACCTGCATAAAGTTTGTTAAATGGAAGAAAAACGCACTTTTTAAGCAAAATTACACCGAATCAACACACCATTTTCAAAAAGAATGGTTACATTTGCAGCAACAAATAACATCAACCATTAAAAAACAAGACAACTATGAAGAATTTAGGATTTCTCGGCGCTTTCCTCGGCGGTGCACTGGCCGGGGCTGTTATCGGACTGCTCATTGCTCCGGAAAAGGGATCTGACACCCGCGAGAAGATTACCGACGCGCTGGACGATTTCATGCGGAAGCACAACATCAAACTCAGCCGCAAGGAGATGTCTGACCTTGCTGCCGACATTGCCGATGCCGCACCAGAAGTGAACGGATGATGCTGTCGAGCGACAAGAATGTGGAGACCATCGGGCAACTGGTGCAGGCCGTTGGCCGCTATTTGACACTCCAAAAGGAATGTGTCAAGTTTGACGTGGCCGAAAAGCTGGTACAGGTGCTGACCGTGGCCGCCTTGGTTGCTGTCGGCTTCCTGTTGGCCGTGGCCGTCCTGCTGTACCTTTCCTTTGCAGTGGCCTACTGGCTGGCTGAGTCCATGGGGTTGCCCACGGCCTTCCTGCTGGTCAGTCTCGCCCATCTGGTGCTGCTTATAGTGGTCTTTGTCTTCCGCAAACAATGGATTGAACGGCCTTTGGTCAAGCTGCTGGCCAACCTTCTGACGGACAACCATCCACAGGAGGAACTGGCACAGACGCGCGACGAGATTAGCGGCCACTGGCAGCAACTCGTCACTCCGCAGAAGGCCAACACGCGCAGGGAACTCGTGTCCGCACTGGTCGCCAACAGCATCACGGCGTTCGATGCCTTCCTGCTCGTGCGCAAACTGATGCGCGGCTACCGCACGCTCTTCCGCAGGAAACGCCACTAACCGTCCCCGACCATGAGAGATGCCATCCTCCTCCTGCGCCCGCTGCAGTGGTTCAAGAACCTCTTTGTCTTTGCTCCCATCTTCTTCGGCAACAACCTGCTGGACGCTTCCTGCTTCATGCAGACGCTGTGGGTGTTTGTGGCCTTCTGCCTCGTGTCCAGTAGCGTCTATTGCCTCAACGACATCCAGGACGTGGAGAGTGACCGCCACCATCCACGGAAATGCAACCGCCCCATTGCCGCCGGCAAGGTCAGCGTGGCTATGGGCTATGTCGTCATGGGGGGCTCCCTGTTGGCCGGACTGTTCACAGCCGCCTTCACCGCCAGTTCCCGGTGGACTGTCTGCGCCATGCTGGCCGGCTACTGGCTATTGAACGTGGCCTACTGCATCCGCCTCAAGCACTACGCCATCCTCGATGTGGCTATCGTAGCCGCAGGGTTTGTGATGCGCGTACTGACAGGCGGTATCGCCACTGGCATCGTCGTGTCGGGGTGGCTCGTAATGATGACCTTTCTGCTGGCCCTGTTTCTGGCCTTCGGCAAGCGCAAGGACGACTACCGCATCTACGAGCAGACTGGCATCATGCCGCGCAAGAGCATCGCGGGCTACAACGCACCATTCATCGACCTCTCCGTCACCATCGTGGGCACCGTCACCTTGGTGTGCTACATCATCTACACCATGAGCGACAGCGTGGTCAGCCGTTTCGGATCGCCCTATGTCTATCTCACTAATGTTTGGGTACTGGCAGGTCTTCTGCGCTACCTGCAGAACATGCTGGTGTACCAGCGCAGCGGCAGTCCCACCAAGGTACTGGTCAAAGACCATTTCATTCAGGCGTGCATCGCCGGATGGCTACTCTCGTTTTTCGTCATCATCTATCTCTGACCGAATACCATGACCGTTCCCGTCTCCACCGACCTCCGACAGCCCTGTCCCCTCATCAGCTTCATCGTGACCTACCACGACGAACCCATCACGATGCTTCAGGCGTGCCTGGACAGCATCATGACCCTCTCGTTGAGCAGCAACGAACGGGAGATCATCGTTGTTGACGACGGGTCGGTCACCAGTCCCATCGGCAGTCTGTCAGACTGCCTCGACGACATCGTCTATGTGCGACAGCGACACCTGGGACTGAGCGAGGCCCGCAATCGGGGCCTTGACATGGCGCGCGGACAGTTCATCCAGTTTGTTGATGCAGACGACATGCTCATCGCACCACCCTACGAACAGTGTCTTGACATTGTGCGCTACCGCGAGGCCGATATGGTGATGTTCCACTGCACAGACCGCATAACACCTACCTTTCAACCCGTTGTGGTGACTCCCGTCAGCGGTAGCCGTCTGATGCGCGAGAACAGTATTCGCGGAGCTGCCTGTGGCTATCTCTTCTCCCACCGCATTCTCGGCAGTCTGCGCTTCATTCCCGGCATCTACCACGAGGACGAGGCCTTCACGCCACAACTCCTGCTCCGGGCGGAGGCGGTGTACGACACGCCTTACAAGGCCTACTACTACCGCAGACGGGCAGACTCCATCACGCGGGCAACCGACCACCAGACGGTCAGCAAGCGCCTGGACGACACGCTGGCCGTCATCATACAGCTCTATCGGGACTGCGACACGCTGCCACCTGCCGACCGCCCGGCCATGGAGCGGCGCGTGGCACAGCTTTCTATGGACTATCTCTACAACACCATTCGGCTGACGCGATCGGCCAGTGCTCTCGATAAGGCCACCGAACAGCTTCGCCAGCATGGCCTATTCCCGTTGCCTGACCGCCCCTACTCCAAGAAATACACGTGGTTCCGCCGCCTCGTCGGCAACCGTCTGGGACGGCGCGCCCTGCTGGCCGCACTACCGCTCCTACCACACCACTGACCGTCCCTATGCGCATCCTCCTTGTCAACGACTACAGTGGCCTTCATGCCAACCTGGCCTTGGGGCTGCGCCACCTGGGTCATGAGGTGACCGTGGTGTCCGATGGTGACAGTTGGCGCAACTATCCGCGCGACATCTCCATCGTCCGCCGTTCGCCCTCCCATCTGGACGGCATACGCTATCTGCTGCGCCTGTGGACACGCATTTTGCCGCGCCTTACGGGCTACGACATCGTGCAACTCGTCAACCCCATCTGCTTCAACCTCTGTCCCGAACGCCTCTTCCCCATCTATCGCTTCCTGCGCCGCCACAACGGCAAAATGGTGCTCGGGGCTTTCGGCATAGATGCGGTGTGGTGCAGAACCTGCGCCGAACAGAAGCCCCTGCGCTACAGCGACCACAATATCGGCGACACCCTGCGCACCGATGCGGCTTCAAAGGATTTGATAGACACGTGGGTAGGCACTTCCCACGAACGGCTCAACCGCTATATGGCCGACGACTGCGATGTCATCGTGGCCTGCCTCTACGAATACTTGGCGTGCTATCGGCTACACTATCCCGACAAGACGCGGTTCATTCCCCTTCCCATCGTCCGTCAGACACCGCCCCACCGTGAGCCGAGCAGTCGTCTGCGCCTCTTCATCGGCATTGACCGCAAGCGCAGTGCCTACAAGGGTACGGACATCATGCTGCGCGCAGCACAACGCATCGTGCAGCAGTATCCCCAGCGCGTGGAACTGCGCCAGGCCGTCTCCGTGCCCTTTGCGGAATACCAACACCTCATGGACCAGTCCGATGTCATCCTCGACCAGCTCTACAGCTACACGCCGTCCATGAACTCGCTACTGGCCATGTCAAAAGGTCTCGTGGTGGTGGGAGGCGGTGAGCCGGAGAACTATGACATCATCCACGAGCGGCAGCTGCGCCCCATCGTCAATGTAGAACCGTCTGAAGCATGCGTCTATCGGGCACTGGAGGACTTGGTACTTCATCCAACACGCCTTCCCCAACTACAGCGCGAAAGCATCGAATATGTGACCCGCCACCACGACCACGTGCAGGTGGCTCGACAGTACGAAGCCCTCTACCGTTCCCTAAGTCAAGGGTAAAAATGAGGTATCTTTGCAACCAATTAAAACGACATAACAATGATAGAAATCGGATTGAAACACACGAGTGAGCTGACAGTAACCGACAGTGTTACCGCCAGCAAGATGGGGTCGGGCGATATGCCCGTACTCGCCACCCCTGCTATGATGGCCTTGATGGAGAATGCCGCCATGTTGGCCGTGGCCTGCGAACTGCCGGAAGGCTGTACCACGGTGGGCGGACACATTGAATCGTCCCACCTGCGACCATCGAAGATGGGCACCAAGGTTTCCGCCGTCGCAGAAGTGACCCGGGTGGACGGCAAGAAGATTGAGTTTAAGATTGCAGCCTATGCCGGAGATACACTGCTTGGAGAAGGCACACACCTGCGGTTCATTGTAGACTGGGAAAAGTTTATCTCCAAACTTTAACGGCATAAAAAACCATCAATAAGCCTGCGACTATCAACCGGAAAGAAAAACGATATATTTTCCTATCTTTTGTTTGATAATTCGGATTTTTAATGTAAATTTGCAACCGCAAAGCGCAAAACACAATAAAATTATAATTTTCAAACCAAAAAAAGAAAAAGATTATGAATGCAGCACAAGTTGTAGAAAATCTGAAACAGAGATTTCCCAACGAGCCGGAGTATATCCAGGCCGTCAGTCAGGTACTTCCAACCATCGAGGAGGAGTACAACAAACACCCGGAATTCGAGAAGGCCAACCTCATTGAGCGCCTTTGCGTGCCCGACCGTGTCTATGAGTTCCGCGTGACATGGGTGGACGACAAGGGGAATGTGCAGACCAACATGGGATACCGCATCCAGCACAACAACGCCATCGGCCCGTACAAAGGCGGTCTGCGCTACCACAAGAGCGTAAACCTGGGTATCCTGAAGTTCCTGGCCTTCGAACAGACCTTCAAGAACTCGCTGACGACACTGCCGATGGGTGGTGCAAAGGGTGGTTCGGATTTCTCGCCGCGCGGCAAGAGCGACGCTGAGGTGATGCGCTTCTGCCAGGCATTCATGAACGAGCTGTACCGCGTGATCGGTCCGGACGAGGACGTTCCCGCCGGCGACATCGGTGTTGGCGGTCGCGAGGTAGGCTACCTGTTCGGCCAGTACAAGAAGCTCACTCACCAGTTCCAGGGTGTACTGACCGGCAAGGGCATTCCCTTCGGCGGTTCACTGATTCGCCCCGAGGCCACAGGCTACGGCACGGTCTATTTCTTGAACTCCATGCTGGAGACACGCGGCATTGAACTGAAGGGCAAGAAGGTGCTGATCTCCGGTTCTGGTAATGTGGCACAGTATGCCACCGAGAAGTGCATCCAACTGGGTGCCACGGTGCTGACGCTGTCGGATTCCGACGGCTACATCTACGACCCGGACGGCATTGACGCCGACAAGCTGGCCTACGTGATGGAGCTGAAGAACGTGGAGCGCGGACGCATCAAGGAGTATGCTGAGGAATATCCCAACGCCGTCTATCATGCCGGCGAGCGTCCTTGGCACGAGAAGGCCGACATCGCCCTGCCCTGCGCCACGCAGAACGAGATCAACGGCGAACAGGCTCAGGCTCTCGTTGACAACGGCGTGATTGCCGTGGCAGAGGGTGCCAATATGCCCTCGCTACCCGAGGCCATCAAGATTTTCCAGGACAACAAGTTGCTCTATGCGCCTGGAAAGGCTTCGAATGCCGGCGGCGTGTCCGTCTCTGGTCTTGAGATGTCGCAGAACTCGGAGCGTCTGAGCTGGACGGCCGAAGAGGTGGACAACTATCTGAAGCGCATCATGAACGACATTCACGAGAACTGCGTGAAATACGGCACGCAGGCTGACGGCTACATCAACTACGTGAAGGGTGCCAACGTGGCAGGCTTCATGAAGGTAGCTTCGGCCATGATGAGCCAAGGCATCGTATAAGCAAAACACTTGTTAATACCACGAAATAAGATAGGGAGGGACGCAGTGTGCGTCCCTCCCCTTTTTCATATTATGATGCGTTCCCGGCTTCATCACCGTTGTAGCATCGCTGTTCCCAGCGAGCAGCACCAACCGTTGTCCGATACTTGTTCGATACTTGTCCGCTATTTGTTCGATATTTGTTCGATGATGAACGGACAACTATCGCACATCTATTGTGCATGTATCGAACCTCTGTTGGTACAAGTCCTTGGGAACTCGCCGACTGATACGAGGGTACTCCTTGGGTGCTCCGAGTGCAAACTTACATAGGGTCTGCTAATTAAGCGCAAATTGTTGATATTTAACAAAATATAGCACGAATTGCTTGCATAATTCCAAGAAAATGCCTACCTTTGGGTGTTAACCCAAGTTTGACCCCATCTTATAAAAATCAAGTTTTTTTTGGAGACTTTATCACCGCAAATGACTGATATTCAATGTTGGCATCTTCACAAACGCATTTGTAGTACACAGGAAACTCGGAAGTTTGTTGTACCTTTGCACCTACGATGCACTTCATGCCCCAACCCCGATACAATCCGAAGACCCGAAAAGATGAGTTCTATTACCGCATCAAGGAGTCTTTCCGTGACCTAACAGGCCGCGTGAGAAGCCGTGTCATGCTGAATGTGGGGTTCATCGAAGAAGAGCACA
>CAVBXH010000035.1:0-27120 GCA_963599475.1 Acutalibacteraceae bacterium
GTCATCTGTCACCGCTAACGCAGTCACTTGACTATCGTAACACAGTCATTTAGCCCCCGTAATGCCGTCATTTAGCTCCTGTAACGCTGAACGTTATCCCCTGCAACCGACTCAGCAAAAAGCATCGAATTCCGGTTCAATACCCCCCCCATTCGGGTATATTTTATCATTAAGGTGTATTTTTTACATCAAAAAGTTGCGCGGTTCGCGATTTTGCACTACCTTTGCACCCACAAAACGGCCTGTTTTTCCACCTCGTGGTGAGAGGTGGAGAATGAAGGGATGGACAATTAAGAATTAAGAATTAAGAATTAAGAATCTAAAGCGTGAATTCAACAAGCAAGTGCAAATTTACGTATACTCGCAACTTACCACGATGGTTAATAATTCTTAACCAAGACTCTTTTGTTCGATTTTCAATGCATAATACCGAACATTCTTTGTATATTTGCACCGTTTTTTAGCTTCACTATAATGGTAGCAGCACATGACATAGAAGAAAAGGTGCTTGCAATGGAAGATGACCGTGTGTTTTCTGTTGCAGACCTCAGTTTTCCTCCTGACTGGTATGACAATGTCAGGGTGAAGCTAAGCCGCATGGAGAAACGGGGGCTGGTAGTGAAAGTAAGCAAGGGGAAATACTATAAGCCCCGACAGACCGTATTCGGTGCGCTGCAGCCCAGTCGTGAGGAAGTGGTGAAGGACTTGCTGGTAAAGAACGGCAAGCCCATAGGCTATCTCACGGGGTATGCCGTGTGGAACCGGATGGGGCTGACCTCTCAAATTTCAAATTTGATAGAGATGGGTAGCAACTACCATCGGAACAAGAAGCGGAGGGGAAACTATGACATTCGTTTTGTGCTACAGCCTAACCCTATTACCCGCACAAACATTCCTCTCCTGCAGATACTGGATGCGGTTAAGGCCGTCAAAGCCATTCCAGATGCCACTGCCAATGAAACTGTCAGGCGACTGATTGCTATCATCGGCAACCTGTCTGCCAAGGACGTAGCCCTTTTATCAAAGTTGTCTGTGAAGTATACTCCGATGACTCGCGCCCTCACAGGTGCTATCCTCGAATTGAATGGCAACAAGGACCTGGCTGCACAACTAAAAGAAACGCTGCATCCTACTACCATATATAACATAGGTGTGTCGGAAGACATTCTACCCAATCGCAAATCCTGGAATATCGCATGAAACTACATGAGAACAAGCAACTGTTTGCAGATGCTGTCAGAAGGACTTCAGAGGTGATGGCCATCGCCCCGGAATTTGTCGAGAAAGACTACTGGATATGCCAGATTCTACAGAACCTGTCTCGTCACCCCAATGCTGACCGTATCGTGTGGAAAGGCGGTACGTCATTGTCCAAAGCATACGGAATGATAAAGCGATTTTCCTCTGACGTTGACTTTGCCATCCTTGCAGAAGGTATGAGCCAGAACCAGTTGAAGAAGTTGGTAATGCACATTGGGAAAGATACGACAGCCGACCTCACAGAGAAAGAAAATAGCGAGACCATCAAAAGCAACCGCTACCGCAAGACCTATCATGTCTATGATACGGTTATCCGTGAGGGAAACAGCCGTTACCAGTTCCTCGGCAATCACGTCATTGTGGAAATCAACACTTATGGCAATCCCTATCCATACGTCAGGAAATCGGTCAACACGTTTATTGCCGATATGATGAGACAGCAAGGTACGGACAATCTGATTGCCGAGTTTGATATGGAACCGTTTATGCTCAATGTGCTTGACAAGCGCCGCACCCTTTGCGAGAAAGTAGTTTCCCTGCTCCGCTTTTCCTTTGAGGATGACGCTATACAGGGGCTGTCCTCCAAGATACGACATTTCTACGACTTGCACTACCTGATACAAGACAGCGAGTGCAAAGAATACCTGCAAACTGCTTTCCCGCAGGACTTACTCGACCTGATAGACCATGACAAGCAGGAGTTCGACAGACCTCCATTATGGCGAGAGGCAAACCTTCGTACCTCCATCTTGTTTACTGACTTCGATGGGTTATGGCAGAAGATTTCCCCTCTCTACCAGACAGAGGTCGGGGCACTCTCATACGGAGCAATACCCAGCAAAGAGGTCATTGTAGAATCCACCAAAGCACTTATGGAGCGTATTCTAAGGATTATATCGTAGTCGTGCGGATGGAGGCATTGCCCATTATCTATAACTCCATCTTGGGTAAAGGCCAAATTACTCCTAAATATTCCAAGCTTTCTCTGCATTCGCTGCTCCAAAATTTGGCATTTCACTCGCTTATTCGTACCTTTGAGCTACGCTCTTAGGCAGGCTGCACCTCGGAAATACAAAATAAAACGGCGTTTTATTTTGTATTTCTCTCGGTTTGCACTACCTTTGCACGAAATATGTCCAACCGAACGACGAATGTGATACTGGGTTTGGTGGCCTTGATACTGGCCGTGCTGTGCCTGTTGAGCATCGTCAGACACTGACACACCTGACAATGATGCACGACCGTAACCATACTATTCCCAGTGGGCGACTCATCATCCGCATGAGCCGCAAGGCGCTGTCGTTTTCCGTCTCGGACGGCGACAACGGCGAGGTTTCCTTCCAGCCCTACACACTGAAAAGCGGCATCTCGATGTCTGCCAACCTGCGTGAAGCCTTCCGCAGCGAGGAGCTGCTGGCCGACGACTACCGCCACGTGCTGGTGTCGGTAGTGTCGCCAACGCTGGCCGTGCCCACAGGACTGTTCAAAGAGGCGGAGAAGGAGACACTGTTCCGCCACGCCTTCACGGGGCGCGACCAGGACGAGGTGGGGTTCACCGTGATGGACGACCTGAACTGCGTGGTGTTGTTTGCCGTCAATAGGAACATCAAGAACGTCATGGCCGACCACTATCCCGAGGCACGCTATATGGCGGCCATGGCTCCCGTGTGGCGACACCTGCACCAGCAGAGCTACCTGGGCGGCAACACCAAGCTGTACGGCTATTTCCACGACCAGCGGCTGGAGGTGTTCTGCTACGGACAGAACCGCTTCAAGTTCTGCAACACCTTCGACGGGCGCGACGCACAAGACGCGCTCTACTACCTGCTCTACGCCTGGAAGCAGTTGGGGTTGCAGGCCGAGAGCGACGCGCTGTTCCTCGTGGGCGACCTGCCGGAGGGGCAGTGGCTGGTGGAGGAGGCACGGAAATATGTGCAGCACGCCCACGTCATCCGTCCCTCCAGCGACTTCAACCGCGCTGCCGTGACGCAGATAGCCGGGATGCCTTATGACCTCATGACTTTATTCGTGAAAGGAAGATGAGAATCATCACGGGAATATACAAGGGGCGACACTTCGACATTCCGCGGTCGTTCAAGGCGCGCCCCACTACGGACTTTGCCAAGGAGAACATTTTCAACGTGCTGACGGGCTACGTGGACTTTGATGGGGCTACGGCACTCGACCTCTTCTCGGGCACGGGGAGCATCGCCCTCGAACTCGTGTCGAGGGGCTGCCGCACGGTGGTCAGCGTGGAGATGGACCGCGACCACCACCGCTTCATCCAGGAGTGTCTGAAGAAGTTGGGCACGGACGCGTGTATTCCCGTGCGGGGCGACGTGTTCCGCTTCGTCAAGTCGTGTCACCAGCAGTATGACTTCATCTTTGCCGACCCACCCTACGCCCTCAAGGAACTGCCGCAGATTCCCGACCTCGTGCTGCAGAAAGGACTACTGAAGGAGGAGGGCCTCTTCGTCTTCGAGCACGGCAAGGACTATGACTTCTCCGCACATCCGCAGTTTGTGGAGCACCGCCAGTACGGCAGCGTCAACTTCACGCTGTTCAGAGCAGCGGAGAGAACAGTCGGGTGAGGCTCTCCCACAGGCGCACGGCAAACGACGGGTGCGCCCGCTTGGTGACGTCGCGCCACGCCACGGACTGATCCAAATCGCGCAGGAAGACACGCTTCATCTGCAGTGCCGTGGCCTCATCGTAGATGAAGGCATTGGCTTCAAAATTATTCTCGAAGGAACGGAAGTCCACGTTGGTGGAGCCGCAGGTGGTGAGCGCATCGTCGCACACCAGCATCTTGGCGTGGAGGAAACCGCCGTTGTAGAGATAGACCTTCACGCCAGCCTCCTCCGCCTCGCGCAGGTAAGACCGTGAAGCCCAGCTGGCCAGCCAGGCATCGGCACGGCGCGGACACAGCAGGCGCACGTCGACCCCCGTCATGGCCACCGTCTTCAGCGCGAAGAGCACGGGGTCGTTGGGCATGAAATAGGGTGTCTCTATATACACGTAACGGCGCGCGGTGAGGATGATGCGCACGTAGCCCTGCATAATCTCCGGATAGGGCGAGGTGGGCGCACTCGTCACCACCTGCACCAGACAGTCGTTCCGGGGACTGTCGGCCTCCAGCGGCGGATAGTAGCTGCGGTCGCTGATGAGTGTGCGATCGACGAAGTACCAGTCGACGAGGAAGGCGCGCTGGAGGGCATAGACCCCACTGCCCGCCAGGCGCAGCATCGTGTCGCGCCACGGCATTCCGGGCGTGCCCTTGGCGTAACGCTCCGCGATGTTCATCCCACCGATGTAGCCCACGCGGCCGTCGACAACGACAATCTTCCGGTGGTTGCGGTAGTTGACCTTACCCGTGAACGACGGGAAGCGCACGGGCAGGAAGGGGCACACGCTGACGCCCGCCTCGCGCATCTCGTCGTAGAAGCGGTTGCGCACGCGCCAGCACCCCACATCGTCGTAGATGACGCGCACGGTCACGCCCTCGCGCGCCTTCTCCATGAGTGCCTCGCGCACCCGACGACCCACGCTGTCGTCCTCGAAGATGTACATACAGAGGTGGACGTGGTGGCGCGCCCGGTGGATGTCGTCCAGCAGGCGGTCGAAGAAGGTGCTGCCCTCGGTGATGATGTCGATGCTGTTGTCCTTGAAGGGCAGGGAGAACGACTGGTTGACGAAGAGATCCACCAACTGTTTGTGGCGCTCGGCCACGTGGAGGTTCTGCTGTCCGACAAACTCCAGCATGGAGTGTTTCGTCAACTGATCCATCGACCGCTGGCTGATGGTCTTCTCGCGCCGGTAGTTGATGCCGAAGAAGAAATAGAAGAGCAGGCCGACGACGGGCAGGAAGATGATGACCATCATCCAGGCCATGGTCTTGTCGGGCTGGCGGTTGTCCAACAGCACGTGGAGCGTGGCGGCGATGTGGAGCACCACGACGACCACGACGGCCGTCACGGCCAGCACCGTCAGCGTCAGATGGAAGAAATCGGCTACCATGGCTTCAGGTGTTTAGGGTCAGTTGCGTCCCAGTTGCCGGCCCAGCTCCTGGTAGATTTTGCTGGCATCCATGTACGACTGCATCAGCGGGCGCGCCCGTTCCATGTCGCCTGCCGCCTCACGGAGCTGGCGGTTGATGTCCTTCAGCCGCTCGCCAATGATGATGTAGCGGTAGTCGAGCATGAGGTGCTGCACCTGCTGGCGCAGCGTCCGTTCGGTGTGTTTCATTTCGAAGCCGCGCCCCAACTGATAGTCGTCGACGGCCAGCAGCGTGGCCTGTTGACTGATGTCCACGTCGGGGTGTTGGGTGAAATAGGTCTCGGCGCGGAAACCGTCGCGGGCAGACTGCTCCACGGCCTCGCGCAGGATGGTGTTGTAGACCGGGTTGGCGAAGGAGAGGCCGTCGCTGCTGAACTCGTAGTCCACGTACTGTGCCACGTTTAGGCTGACGGTCTGGCCGTCCTCCGTTTCCAGGTTGTCGAAGATGACGGTCTCGCCGTGGCGCACCACCTGCTGGATCAGCAGTCGCTCCACCTCGGCCGTGGCACTGGAAGGGGGCGCGGCAACCGTTTCGGCAGGCGTTTCCACAGGGGCTTCCTCCGCGGTCGGATCTTCCTGCGGGGCGGCGGTCTGCCGCTCACGCCCTTCGGCCATGTATTTGTTGGTCTGCGCAATCAGGGTGCGCTCTTCCACGCCGAGGCGCTGCGCGCAGTCGGTCAGATAGGTGGAGCGCACGATGGGGTCGGCAATGACGCTGACCGAACGCACGATGGAGTTGATGGCCTCGGCGCGCTTCAGCGGGTCGCGCACGCCCTTCAGCAGCAGGTCGGTCTTGAACTGAATAAAGTCGGCCTGATGGTCGTCGATGTACTGCCGGAACTCCTCCGCCGTGTGTTTTCGCGCGAACGAGTCCGGGTCGTCGCCGTCGGGCAGCAGCAGCACCTTCACGTTCATGCCCTCCTGCAACAGCATGTCCGTGCCGCGCATGGCAGCATGAATGCCTGCCGCGTCGCCGTCGTAGAGCAGTACGATGTTCTGCGTGAAGCGGTGCAACATACGAATCTGATAGACGGAGAGCGCCGTGCCCGAGTTGGCCACCACGTTCTCCAGTCCGCACTGGTGCATGGCAATCACGTCGGTGTAGCCCTCCACCATATAGACGCAGTCGCACTTGACGATGGCCTTCTTGGCCTGAAAGATGCCGTAGAGCTCGCGCTCCTTGTGGTAGATGTCGGAGTCGGGCGAGTTGACGTATTTCTGTTGCACGCCCTTGGTGGCGGCATCGAGCTTGCGGCCACCGAAGGCCACCACCTTGCCGCTGACGTTGAACCAAGGGAAGATGGCGCGTCCGGCGAAGCGGTCGAAGGTGCCGTGTTCGCTGGAATAGCATAGTCCCGTCTTGACCAGGTATTCCTCCTTGTAGCCCTTGCGCAGCGCCTCCTTGAGCAGGGCGTCGCGCCGGGTGAGGGCGAAGCCCAACCGGAACTTGCTGATGATGTCGTCGCGGATGCCGCGACTGCGGAAATACTGCTTGCCGATGGCCTGCCCGTCCACGTCGTTCTGCAGAATCTCATGGAAGTACTGGCACGCCCACTCGTTGACGAGGAACATCGACTCGCGGTCGCCCTGCTCTTTCTGCTCCTCGGCGGACAGCTCGCGCTCCTGAATCTCGATGCTGTACTTCCGTGCCAGCCAGCGCAGTGCCTCGGGGTAGGTGATCTGCTCGTGCTTCATCAGGAAGTTGACGGCATTGCCGCCCTCGCCACAGGCGAAGCAATGGCAGATCTGCTTCGAGGGCGACACCATGAACGACGGGGTCTTGTCGTCGTGGAACGGACACAAGCCCTTGTAGTTAACTCCCGCCTTGCGCAAGCTAACGAACTCGCTCACCACATCCACGATGTTGGTGGCATCCATAATTCTGTCGATGGTCGCCCGGTCTATCATCTCTCTTGGAAGTGCGAAGTTACGAAGAAAAGCGCGAAGTACAAAACAAAAGTGCGGTTATTTCCGAATTTATTTGGCTACCTGCCCAAAAAAGACTAACTTTGCACCAAATTTCAGACATTCAACAAATCAGAATTATATGGCTTTAAAGATTGTCGTTCTGGCCAAACAAGTGCCAGACACCCGAAACGTGGGCAAGGACGCCATGACCGCAGAAGGCACCGTGAACCGTGCCGCCTTGCCTGCCATCTTCAATCCTGAAGATTTGAACGCCCTGGAGCAGGCACTCCGCCTAAAGGAGCAGCATCCAGGCTCGACCGTAGGAATCCTCACGATGGGTCCCCCGCGTGCAGGAGAAATCGTCCGTCAGGGACTGTACCGTGGCGCGGACACGGGGTGGGTATTGACCGACCGCCTCTTCGCCGGTGCCGACACGCTGGCCACTTCCTATGCGCTGGCCACGGCCATCCGCAAAATCGGTGACGTGGACATCGTGATCGGCGGTCGTCAGGCCATCGACGGCGACACGGCACAGGTGGGTCCGCAGGTGGCTCAGAAGCTGGGTCTCAACCAGGTGACGTATGCCGAGGAAATCCTCAAGGTGGAGGACGGAAAGGCCACCATCCGCCGCATCATCGACGGCGGTGTGGAGACCGTGGAGGCTCCCCTACCCGTGGTCATCACCGTCAACGGCAGTGCTGCGCCCTGCCGTCCGCAGAACGCCAAGCTGGTGATGAAGTACAAGCGCGCCACCTGTCCGCTGGAGCGTCCGCAGGAAGGAACGCCCTATGACTACCTCTACGCTGAACGCCCCTACCTAAACCTCAACCAGTGGGGTGTGGCCGACGTGGACGGCGACGTGGAGCAGTGTGGACTGTCAGGATCGCCCACCAAGGTGAAGGCTGTGAAGAACATCGTGTTCCAGGCCAAGGAGTCGAAGACGCTGACGGCCTCCGATGCCGACATCGAGGGAATGGTTAAGGAATTGTTGGACGAAAAGATTATTGGATAAGCGAGATGAATAATGTATTTGTATATGTTGAGATAGAAGGTACGCAGGTACAGGAAGTATCTCAGGAGTTGCTGACCAAGGGTCGCAAACTCGCCAATGAGCTGGGTGTCGAGCTGCACGCCGTGGTGGCTGGAACGGCCATCAAGGGCAAGGTGGAGGATCAGATTCTCCCCTATGGCGTCGACAAGCTGTTCGTGTTCGACGGTGAGGGACTGTTCCCCTACACCTCCGCGCCCCACACCGACATCATCGTCAACCTCTTCAAGGAGGAGCAGCCGCAGATTTGCCTGATGGGCGCTACCGTCATCGGCCGCGACCTCGGGCCGCGCGTGTCGTCGTCGCTGACCAGCGGACTGACGGCCGACTGCACCGAACTGGAAATCGGTTCGTATGAGGATAAGAAGTCGGGCAAGACCTTCGACCACCTGCTCTATCAGATTCGTCCCGCCTTCGGCGGAAACATCGTAGCTACCATCGTCAACCCGGAACACCGTCCGCAGATGGCTACGGTGCGCAGTGGCGTGATGCAGAAGGCGGTCTGCGAAGGACAGGCCAAGGGCGAGGTGGTTTACCCGGAGGTGGCGAAATACGTGTCGGCGGAGGCTTTCGTCGTCAAGGTGCTCGACCACCATGTGGAGGCTGCCAAGCACAACCTCAAGGGTGCGCCCATCGTGGTGGCCGGTGGCTATGGTGTCGGTTCGAAGGAGGGCTTCGACCAGCTCTTCCAGTTGGCCAAGGTGCTCCACGGCGAGGTGGGCGGCTCGCGCGCTGCCGTCGATGCCGGATGGATTGACCACGACCGCCAGATTGGCCAGACGGGTGTCACCGTCCACCCCAAGGTGTACATTGCCTGCGGCATTAGCGGACAGATTCAGCACATCGCCGGCATGCAGGACTCGGGCATCATCATCAGCGTCAACAGCGACCCCGATGCACCCATCAACAAGATTGCCGACTACGTGATCGTGGGAACCGTCGAGGAAGTCGTGCCGAAACTCATCAAGTATTACAAGCAAAATTCGAAATAACATGGCGAACTATTATAGCGATCATCCCGAAATCGCGTTCCACCTCAACCACCCGTTGATGGAGCGCATCGTAGCTCTCAAGGAGAAAAACTACGAAGACAAAGACCACTTCGAGGACGCACCCGTCGACTACAACGATGCCATCGAGAACTACAAGCAGATTCTCGACATCACGGGCGACGTGGCGGCCAACATCATCGAACCGAACGCCGAGAGCGTCGACCTGGAAGGGCCGCACCTGGAGAACGGACGCATGATTTACGCCTCGAAGACGTTCGAGAACCTCGACGCCACGCGCAAGGCCGGACTGCACGGCGTGTCTATGCCCCGCCGCTACGGTGGTCTGAACCTGCCAAACACAGTGTTCTCCATGCTCAGCGAGGTCATCTCGGCTGCCGATGCTGGTTTCCAGAACATCTGGAGCCTCCAGAGCTGCATCGACACGCTCTATGAGTTCGGCTCCGAGGAGCAGCGACAGAAGTACATCCCGCGCGTCTGCGCCGGTGAGACGATGTCGATGGACCTGACCGAGCCGGATGCCGGCAGTGACCTGCAGCACGTGATGCTGAAGGCCACCTACGACGAGAAGGAGGACTGCTGGCGACTGAACGGCGTGAAGCGTTTCATCACCAACGGCGACTCTGACATCCACCTCGTACTGGCTCGATCGGAAGAGGGCACAAGGGACGGACGCGGCCTGTCGATGTTCATCTACGACAAAAACCAGGGCGGTGTCGACGTGCGCCACATCGAGCACAAGCTCGGCATCCACGGATCTCCCACCTGCGAACTGACCTACAAGAACGCCAAGGCTGAGCTGTGCGGCAGCACGCGTCTCGGACTGATCAAATACGTGATGGCACTGATGAACGGTGCCCGTCTCGGCATCGCTGCACAGAGCGTCGGCGTGGAACAGGAAGCCTACAACGAGGGACTGGCCTACGCCAAGGAGCGTGCCCAGTTCGGCGAGAAGATCATCAACTTCCCGGCAGTCTACGACATGCTGTCGCGCATGAAGGCGAAGCTGGATGCCGGACGCTCCCTACTCTACCAGACGGCTCGCTACGTCGACATCTACAAGGCACTGGAGGACATTGAGCGCGACCGCAAGCTCACGCCCGAGGAGAAACAGGAGATGAAGAAATACCAGCGCTTGGCCGATGCCTTCACGCCTATGGCGAAGGGCATGAACTCGGAATACGCGAACCAGAACGCCTACGATGCCATCAGCATCCACGGTGGTTCGGGCTTCATCATGGAGTACAAGAGCCAACGGCTGTTCCGCGATGCGCGCATCTTCTCCATCTACGAGGGCACGACCCAGCTGCAGGTGGTGGCCGCCATCCGCTACATCACCAACGGCACCATGCTCAAGAACATTCAGGACATGGCCACCGCTGAGGTGGCAGCGTCGCTCCAGCCGCTGAAGGCGCGTGTGGAGCAGCTGATTCCTGTCTACGAGGCCGCCCTCAACCGCGTGAAGGAGCTGAACAGTCAGGAGGCCCACGACTTCCTGGCACGCCGCCTCTACGACATGACCTGCGAAATCGTGATGTCGCTCCTCATCCTCGACGATGCCACGCGTGCACCCGAACTCTTCGAGAAGTCGGCCAACGTCTATGTGCGCATGGCTGAGGAGGACGTACTCGGCAAGGCTGCCTACATCCAGCACTTCCAGATGGAAGACCTCGACAGCTTCCGCGCTGCCGAAGCGCCTGCTCTTTCGGAATAGTAATTGACGTTATTGTAATAAGGTGTATTGGAGGCCAGTTCACGGCCTCCAATACTTTTTTTATCTTCTGAAATATTTCCCGACCACGGGTAGGCTCTTCAACGGGAAGTCCTTTCGGATGAGGCGGACGATGAAGACGAGGAGGAGTGCGGTGTTGATGAGGCAGGCCACAGGGGTGGAGCAGTGTTTGTTGGCCTCGGTCATGCCTGCAAAGAGGATGAGGGCGAGGACGACGTACACCATGATTTCCTTCACGGGATAGTTGATGGGGTATTTCTTCTGTCCGACCAGGTAGGAGAGGATCATCGCCGTGCCGTAGCCTGCGAAGCCGGCCCAGGCGCAGGCGATGTAGCCATATATCGGCACGAAGAGGACGTTGACGGCAATCAGCACTACGCAACCGATGCCGGAGAAATAGGCGCCCCAGATGGTTTTGTCGATGAGCTTGTACCAAAAACTGAGGTTGAAATACACGCCCATCATGATTTCCGCCGCCATCACGACAGGCACGACCTTCAGTCCTGCCCAGTAGTCGCGGCCGATGATGTGGCGAAGCACGTCCATATAACCTACCACCACTAAGAAGGCGAGGAGCGTGAAGACGACAAAGTATTTCATCGCCGAGGCGTAGGTCTGGCGGTTGTCCTTGTCCTTTGCCTTGCCGAACACGAAAGGCTCGTAGGCGTAGCGGAACGCCTGGGTTATCATGGCCATAATCATCGCAATCTTGCTGGCGGCCCCATAGATGCCGAGCTGGGTGTGGGCATCGCCCTTCTCATAAATGTAAGGGAAGAGAATCTTGTCGGCCGTTTGGTTGAGGATGCCAGCAATGCCGAGCACGAGGATGGGCCAGCCGTACGACAGCATCTTCTTGATGAGCCCCCGGGTCTCTGCCCATGAGGCGTATGGCCCGGAGAAGCCGTCCTTCAACTCCTTATAGAAGAAAAGGGTCATCGTAGAGGTGCAGAGGAGGTTGATGTAGAAGGCGTAAACCACGTCCGTTCCGCCCATGAAGGCGAAATAGATAAGGTTCAAGGTGATGGTGCCAAGGATGAACAGCATCTTTAGGGCAGCAAACTTCAAAGGCTGTTTCCGGTATCTTAGATAGGCGAAGGGAATGCACTGGAAGGCATCGATGGCCACGGTCACGAACATCGTCCATACGTAAGCCGGATGGTCGGCATAGCCCATGGCGGCACTTAGGGGCTTGAGGAAGATAAATACCAAGACAATGAACAGCAGGGAGGTGCAGCCCACCATGCTTAACACGGTGGTGTAGACTTTATGCGCGTCTTCTCCTTCCTTGTTGACAAAGCGGAAGAAGGTGGTCTCCATGCCGTAGGTGAGGATGACGAGGAGCAGGGCCGTGTAGGCATAGACGTTGGTGATGACTCCGTAGCCGCCACTGGCGGCACTAATGGAGGCCGTGTAGAGCGGCACAAGCAGATAGTTGAGGAAGCGGCCTACAATGCTGCTCAGTCCGTAGATGGCTGTTTCTTTCGCCAGGGATTTGAGACTTGCCATGGGTGTTTCGGTTTTAATGGAAGAACAGGTAACAGATAAAGATGGAGGCCACGATGCCAGCCAGGTCGGCCAGCAGTCCGCCGGCCACGGCGTGGCGCGTCTTGCTGATGCCCACGCTGCCGAAATAGACGGCAAGGATGTAGAAGGTGGTGTCTGTAGATCCTTGGAAGATGCACGACAGGCGTCCCACGAAGGAGTCAGCTCCGTAGGTCGTCATGGCATCAACCATCATGCCACGCGCACCGCTGCCCGACAGAGGCTTCATCAGTGCCGTAGGCATGGCATCGACCCACTGGGCGTTCAGCCCGGTCTGTTCCACGCCCCACCGCATTCCGCCAATCAGCAGATCCATCGCGCCCGAAGCCCGGAACACGCCGATGCCCACGAGGATGGCCACGAGGTAGGGAATGATGCGCACGGCGGTCTGGAAACCGTCTTTCGCCCCTTCGATAAAGGCATCATAGACGTTGACCTTCCTGCGCACGCCGGCCAGGATAAATCCCGTGATGATGGTCATCAGTAGGATGTTGGCCACGGTGGTGCTGACGCGGTTCATCGTCTCGCCGTCCAGTTGGGAGAAGCCCCAAATGATGGTGGCCACCAGCAGGCAGGCTCCGCCAAGGGTGACCACCATGACGCGGTTCAACAGGTTGATGCGCTGGAACAGCGAGGTAATCACCACACCGGCCAGCGTTGAGAAGAAGGTGGCCAGCAGGATGGGGATGAAGACATCGGTGGGCTGGGCGGCTCCCAGTTGTGCGCGGTAGACCATGATGCTGACGGGGATGAGGGTCAGTCCGCTGGTGTTGAGCACGAGGAACATGATCATCGGGTTGGAGGCCGTGTCCTTCTTCGGGTTCAGCGCCTGCATCTGCTCCATGGCCTTCAACCCTAACGGCGTGGCGGCATTGTCCAGTCCCAGCATGTTGGCAGCCAGATTCATGAAGATGCTACCCGTGACGGGATGTCCCTTGGGAATGTCGGGGAAGAGTTTGCAGAACACGGGCGACAGCACGCGGGCCAGTGCGTCGACCACGCCGCCACGCTCGCCCACCTTCATCACGCCGAGCCACAGGGACAGCACGCCGGTCAAGCCTAGAGAAATCTCAAAGGCGGTCTTCGACGAACTGAAGGTGGCGTCCATCATGGCTGGGAACACGTCGAAGTCGCCCCACACCACCAGCTTCACCACCGCAATGGCAAAAGCAATGACGAAGAATGCAATCCAAATATAATTCAGCACCATACTAACGTTCGTTTGATGGTGCAAAATTACGACATTTCCACCTCCCTGCCAAATTTTTCAGGGGCTTATTTGCCCAAGGTGAACCGAAGTCCCACGTTGAGGTTGAGGTTGAGGGGCTTTTCCTTGTAGATGGTGCTGAGCGACGATCGGTCGTCGAAATAATAGCTCAGTCCCGGTTCGGCGTAAATGCCGACGCTCCCGGACAGGTCGAACTGCACGCCCACGGCGGCGTTGGCCGACAGCTGCAGCGGTTTCGAGGACACGTCGCTTTCTTCCGTCTTCGTGGAAGTGCCGTTGAGGACAATGTCTTTGGTCACCTTGCCCGACACGCACTGTTCGGCGAGCAGTCCGGCGGAGGCGTACAGGCGGAGGCGGCGGTAGGTCAACACCCGGTATTTCAGGTTCACAGGAACGCCCACATAGTTCAGTTCTTGACTGCCTGTGGAATAGTTTTTCTCCGTGCCATCCTTCATGTCGGAGGAGAGCTGCGTGTAGCTCAGTCCGCTCTCGATGCTGAGGCGGTCGGTGAGGCGGTAGGCCACGTTGAGACCGAAGTGGACGGGCAGGTGGTGCGTGTACTCCGTCTTGGTCTCGCGGCCTTGGTTGTAGACGTAGAAGCCCATCTCCGGGTCGCCCATCCAGTTGGCGGCATCGGAGCCTGCTGCAACGATGGGCATTCCGTGCGAGCTGACCGTCTGCGAGGAGCCCATTCCTGCTGTGGCGGCAGTGCCCAGCACCCAGCGCGAGTCGAGGGCGTTCGGTCTCCTGTGGCGGTGGTGGCTTTCTGCATCGGCCATAAGGTGGCGACGGTCTGTCTCTCTTACGGGTTTTTGCTGCTGTTTCTGCTGCAACTCCTGCTGTTGACGGTGGTCTTCTTCCGGTGTGGCGGAAGGCGAGACAGGCGTTGTTTCTTCGCGTTGCGGTGCTGTCTCCAGCGGTTTACCTGGCGTTTCCTTGGTCGTCGATGATGGCGCGCTATGCTGCTTCGGTGAAGGAGCGGATGAGGATGGGGCGACAGCCGTCTTTGCCGTCTCTGCCATTTTTGCCATTTCTGCCATTTCTGCCGTATAGCCCGTGTTGCCCGTTCCGTCGGTACTGTTGCCGTAGAAATGGTAGCCGACGACAAGTGCCAGACAGGCGGCTGCGGCGACACTCACAGCGCGTCGCATCGGGAGCGTGAGGAAAAGGGTGGGCTTCCTGTCCCGTTGCGGCCGTTGCTTCACGTCAGCCATCTGTCGGCTGATCTCTTCCCATAATCCGTCGGGGGCATCCTGCTCATGGCTGCCCAGGCGGTCGTGTAGGTCTTTTTCCCAGTTTCTCTTCATGGTCAAGCGGAATAGTGGGTTCTATATTGTCTTATCTTGTGGGCCAGAATGGCCTTGGCCTTGTGCAGCTGTGAGGCGGAGGTGTTCTCCCGGATGCCGAGCAGCTGCGCAATCTCCTTGTGGCTCTTGTCGTCAATGACGTAGAGGTTGAACACGGTGCGGTAGCCGTCGGGCAGTTCGCGGACAAACTGGTGAAGCACGTCGGTGGGGATGTCTTCCGTCTCTATGCTGTCGTCCGCCACGTTCAGCTGCTGTTCGTCCACGTCCACGGTGTTGAGGCGATTGGCACTCCGCAGGAATTTCAACGTCTCGTTCAGCGTGATTTTCGCCATCCACCCTCGGAGGGATCCTGCGCCCCGGTACTGAAACGCCGCTATCGAGGAGAAAATCTTCAGGAAGCTGTCCTGCAACACGTCCTTGATGTCCTCGTCGTTCGTCAGGTAGCGCGAGCAGAGCGCGGAAAGATAGCGCGCATGAAGCCTGTAAAGCGACTCAGCCGCAGCCAAGTCGCCTTTCTGCACCTTTTTCAACAGGCGCTCCTCACTGTCTTCCCGGTGGTGTGCGATTGCAAACATTCCGTTGCCGTTGATGCTATGGTCTGTCAGCCTGCAAAGTTACGGTTTTTTTGCTGGATTTGTCCTACCCGTCGGACTTTATTTCACGTATCGGGACATTGGGGCCTGTTCCACGTCTGTCTCCGTCGTGCTGCTCTCGTGCATCTTCAGCGAGAACTCGGCCGACTTTTCGCCGCTGAACGACACCCAGTTGATTTTTATCTTCACGTTGTCGGGCAACTCCGTCCAGTAGTTGTTGAGGTCGAAGGCGATGAGTGCGTCACCCGTCTGCGGTCCGTTCGTGTCGCCGTTGGCATTGTGGCGCAGGTCAAACTCATACACGTTGTCTTTGTTGACACCGCCCACGAGGTTCAGCACGTGGGTGGCCTTGCCGCCCAACTGAGCGCCCCACCGGGTGCGGATGCGCAAGGTGAGGAAGCCGTCTTCTGCCACGGTCACCCAGTCGCGTACAATCTCGAAGGGGTCGTTGCCGTACTGCTTCTCGTCGTCCTCGCCCAGCGTCTCCACGGGCAGCTTGGTGCGGATGCTGTCAATCCAGTTGACGTGGACGTTGCGGATGCTGCCGTTGGTGGCGTTCTCTTCCGTGTAGTTGATGAGGGCGCGCACGTGCTTCTCGCCGAAGGGCGATGCTGTCATGTTGGTAGGCACCAGTGTGGTCTTGTCGTCCAGCTGCATGGTGAACCCAGTGGATGTGCCCGGATAAACTGTTACGAGTGCGGTGGGACGCCGTACATCCACATAGTCAGAGTCGGTGTCGCAGGAATTCAATACAGGCAGAGCGGCCATCAGCCCCAGTGCCAAAGCGGATAATTTCATCGTTTTCATGTCTTCTTCATTTAGTGTTTCTACCCATGAAATCCGCCCTGGCAGAAAATCTTGCCTGGAGAGAGAAAATATTTTCTCTGCCGAAAGACCTGCTTTTCCGAATGAAAACTGTAATTTTGCAGGAAATATAGTGAAGGAAGACCCCATGATAGTTCCTGTTTCAACATTATCCCACCCAGGTGTGGAAATCTTCAGCGCACTGACGGAGGCGCAGTTGCGCCAGCGCACGGAAGCCGAGAACGGCATCTTCATTGCCGAGAGTCCGAAGGTCATTCGTGTCGCTTTGCAGGCCGGCTACGATCCTGTGGCACTGCTCTGCGAAGAACGCCACATTGCGGGAGACGCCAGCGATATCATCGCTGCCATTGGCGACATTCCCGTCTACACGGGGCCGCGCCAGTTGTTGGCGGAGCTGACGGGCTACACGCTGACTCGGGGCGTGCTGTGTGCCATGAAGCGCAAGGCGGAGTTGCCGGTAGAGGCTGTCTGCCGTAACGCCAGCCGCATCGTGGTGATAGACAATGTGGTGGACACTACCAATATCGGAGCGATCTTCCGATCGGCGGCCGCGCTGGGCATGGACGGCATCCTGCTGACGCGCAACTCGTGTGACCCACTCAACCGCCGCGCCGTACGCGTCTCCATGGGAACGGTGTTCCTTCTGCCGTGGACATGGCTGGACGCCCCCGTCTGCCAGTTGCACGACTACGGCTTCAAGACTGCTTCCATGGCACTGACTGACCAGTCCGTGGGGCTGGACGACCCGTGCCTGAAGGCCGAGCCTCGTCTGGCCATCGTCATGGGAACGGAGGGCGACGGTCTGCCGAAGGAGGTCATTGCGGAAAGCGATTATGTCGTGCGCATCCCCATGTGCCACGACGTCGACTCGCTCAATGTGGCGGCAGCGTCGGCAGTGGCCTGCTGGGAGTTGGGCAAACGGTCCATGAAGTAGTGTATCTCTGAGGCTCAGCAGAGGCAAAGCGAGCTTTTCCTCTGCATTCGCTGCTCCAAAATTTGGTTTTTCGATCGGTTTACACTACCTTTGCACAGAAAACCTGAGAAACGATAGCTATGAAAATGAAAAAGTATACAATGATGGCTGTGGCCGTGTTGACACTGGCCGCCTGTGGTGAACAGAAATTCCATGTAGAGGGCACGGTAGCCAATGCCAAGGACTCGGTGCTCTACTTTGAGAACGTAGGCATTGAAGAAATCAGTGTGGTGGACTCCGTGAAACTGGACGAGGCGGGAACATTCCGCTTTGCCGGGGCACGAAACGAAGCCCCCGAGTTCTACCGTCTCCGCATTGCCGACCAGATTATCAACGTCAGCATCGACTCTACCGAGACAGTGACCGTTAAGGCGCAGTATCCGCAGATGGCTGCCCAGTACGAAATCTCCGGTTCGGACAACTGCCAGAAAATCAAGGAACTCGCCCTCAAGCAGATGGAGCTTCAGCAGCGCGTCATCGCCATCCAGCGCAACCCTGCGCTGACCATCTATCAGAGCAACGACAGCATCCTGCGCGTCATCGAAGCCTATAAGAATGAGGTGAAGGTGGACTACATCCTCAAGGAGCCTTATCGTCCCTACGCCTATTTCGCCCTGTTCCAGACGCTGGGAAACACGTTGCTGTTCAATCCGCGCAGCAACAAGGACGACATCAAGATGTTTGCCGCTGTGGCCACCAGTTGGGATACCTATTATCCCGGGGCTGAGCGCGGCACAAACCTCCACAACATCGCCATCGAAGGCTTGAAGAATGTGCGCATCAGCGAGGCTGAACGTGCAAAGACCATCGATGCCGGTAAGATTTCTTCCACGGGGCTGATAGACCTCACACTGACCGACAACCACGGTGCCGTGCGCCGGTTGAGCGACCTCAAGGGCAAGGTGGTGATGCTTGACTTCCATGTGTTCGGCACCAGCGACTCGCCCAAGCGTATCCTCCTGCTGCGCGAGCTCTACAACAAATACCACGCCCAGGGACTGGAAATCTATCAGGTGTCGCTCGATTCCGACGAGCACTTCTGGAAGCAACAGACGGCCGCACTGCCGTGGATCAGCGTGCGCGACGTACAGGGTCTTAGCTCCCAATCACTCTTGTTGTACAACGTGCAGAGCGTGCCCGACTATTTCCTCATCGACCGCACCAACACCCTGCGCAAGCGCAGCCAGCAGGTGCGCGACATCGAGGCCGACATCAAGTCCCTGCTGTAAAGTCTGACTGAAGTCCCAAGCAAGTCTTAGGCAAGTCGTCAGAAGCTGTGCAGCCAGCTGCGCAGTTCCGTCATCATTTCGAGATGCCAGGGGAACGACTGGCGAATGCCAAAGCCGTGACGGCCTGTGGGATAGATGTGGAGCGCGGCAGAGACACCGGCACGGCAGAGTGCCTCATAATAGCCCACGGCATTGGACGGCGGAACCGCCCCGTCATCATGGGCCAGAATCAGGAAGGCGCGCGGTGTAGTGGCCGTGACCTGTCGCTCGTTGCTGTAGTATTCCACCAGCTCCTGCTTGGGTGTCTTTCCCAGCAAATTGTTGCGCGAGCCTTGGTGCGTAATTCCATTTTCCATGGAGATGACAGGATAAAACAGGATTTGGAAGTCGGGAGCCGACTCGCCCTTGGCGTGGGTGGCCACGGTAGAGGCCAGATGGCCGCCGGCAGAGAACCCCATAATGCCCACTTGACGCGGGTCGATGTTCCAGCGCGCGGCGTTGTGACGCACCAGACGGATGGCCGCCTCAGCATCCTCCCCAGGGACGGTCCATACGCCATGCGGCATACGGTACTTCACCACGATGGCGGCAATGCCCATGCTGTTGAAGAACGGTGCCCACGCCGTTCCCTCGTGTTCGAAGGCCAAGTGCGAATAGCCGCCTCCGGGACAGATGACAATGGCGCGTCCAGTAGCCACATCCTGCCCCGGCAGGAAGACCGTCACCGTGGCGGAGTCGCTGGGTATTCCGTTACTGGTCTTTGGCCCCTCCGGCCACAGGTTCACCGTCAGGCCCTGCTGTGCAGTGGCCGTGTTTGCTGCGAACAGCAACAATAAAAAAAGCAGTTTCTTCATAGGAATTGATATTTTCATCGACAAAGGTACGGATTATTTTGGGAAAATCCGTATCTTTGCACCACTAAAAACAACAATACCATTTACTACTATCATGAAGAAAAGTATTCTGACATGGGCCTTACTGGCCAGTCTGACCCTCGGGGCACAGGCAAAAGTGAAGCTGTCGCACCTGGTTGGTGACAACATGATTATCCAGCAACAGTCTGACGTGCGCCTTTGGGGATGGGCCAAGCCCGGGAGCAAGGTGAAGGCCACCACCTCGTGGGGCAACCAGCTGAGCGAGGCCGTGGCCGGCAAGGACGGTAAGTGGCTGCTGACCGTGAAGTCTCCCAAGGCCAGCTACACCCCGCAGTGCATCTACTTTGACGACGGCGACGGCGTGGTGACCGTCAGCAACGTGCTGGTCGGCGAGGTGTGGGTCTGCGCAGGCCAGTCGAATATGGAGATGCCCATCAAGGGGTTTGGCAACTGCCCCGTGGAGGGCTACAACGAGGTGGTGCTGGAGGCTAACCGCTATCGGGGCATCCACTATGTCAAGGTGCCCAGCATCATGAGCAGCCATCCTCTTGACGATGCCGACTGCCAGTGGAAGGAGGCCAATGCGGAGCAGGTGAGCGATGCCTCGGCCACGGGCTATTTCTTCGCCAAGGCCGTCAACAAGGCCCTCGACGTGCCCGTGGGACTCATCATGGCCAACAAGGGCGGCAGCCGCGTGGAGAGCTGGCTCGACCGCGACTATCTGACGCGGAACACGAAGGAGGATTTGGACTCCACCCACATGAGGAAGAACTTCAAATGGGACTTCCACTATCCGCTGTTGTGGGGCAACGGCACGTTCCACCCGATTCTCAACAGCACTGTCAAGGGCATCCTCTACTATCAGGGCTGCTCGAACGTGGGCGACCCTGCCGGACAGTACACGCGGCGGCTGGCCGACCTCGTGGCACAGTGGCGGCGCGACTTCAAACAGGGCGACATTCCCTTCTACTTCGTACAGATTGCCCCCTTCCGCAACGGTGATGCAGACGGTGATGCCGGTTCGCGCCTGCGCGAACAGCAGTTCAATGCCGCCAAGGTCATTCCCAACAGCGGCATCGTGTGCACCGAAGATCTGGTCTATCCCTACGAGGTGGACCAAATCCACCCGGCACAGAAGCGGCAGGTGGGCGAGCGTCTGGCACTGCTGGCACTGAACAAGACCTATGGCATGAAATCGCTCATCTGCGAGAGCATGACGTTCAAGGAAATGAAGATTGACGGCGACAAGGTACTGCTGCATTTCGACAATGAGTTTGGCGGCTACAACCGCTTCGAGGGCATCGAAGGCTTTGAGGTGGCCGGCAAGGACCGCGTGTTCCACAAGGCCACGGCACGTCACGCCTGGACGGATGCTCCTGGCCCCTGGAACGAGAGCATCGTCGTGTCCTCTCCCGAGGTGAAAGAACCCGTAGCCGTGCGTTACTGCTTCCGCAACTTCCAGCTGGGCAATCTCGCCAATGCGGGCGGCCTGCCGCTGTTCCCGTTCCGCACCGACAACTGGTAAGAACCGTCCCATCGCGAAAAAGAATAAGGGGAAAGGGGCGTTTCTCTACGTTTTTCTTGGAAATGGAACACACGATGCTGTAACGTGTTACACCAGCGCAAGTCCATTTGCCAGGAAAGGCGTAACTTTGCGGTGTGAACAAATCTATAAAATCGAAAATGAAACCGCTAAGAATGTTTGTTGTGGCCAGTGCCACACTGGTGGCAGGTGCAGCCCTCGCGCAGCCAGCCACTCTGAGAGCCGCCTATCGCGACTATTGGGATATGGGCGTAAGTGTCAACCAATGGCAGGTGAAGGCCAATTCTGAGAGCTTAGTAATGCAGCAGAATTTCTCCAAAGACACCCCTGCCGACCAGACCAAGGACTGGGAGACCATCGTCCGCCATTTCAACTACGTCGTGGCGGAGAACTGCATGAAGTGCGAGGTCATTCACCCGAAGGAGGGCGTCTATGACTTCACACTCGCCGACCAGTTTGTGGACAAGGCGCGTGCTGCCGGACTGAAGGTGCTGGGACATTGCCTCATCTGGCATTCGCAGTGTGCTCCGTGGTTTCACTACGATGAGCAGGGCAACCTGGTGTCGCCCGAGGTGCTGAAGCAGCGGATGCGCGAGCACATCTACACCATTGTCAATCATTTCAAAGGTAGGGTGCAGGCCTGGGACGTGGTGAACGAGGCGTTTGAGGACGACGGAACGCTCCGCAAGAGCCTGTTCTACCAGATTCTCGGTGAGGACTACATCCCCTTGGCTTTCCAGTATGCCCACGAGGCCGACCCCAACGCCGAGCTTTACTACAACGACTACTCCATGAACAAAGCCTCCAAGGTGGAGGGCGTGGCGCGCTTTTTCGCACCGCTCATCAGGCAGGGACTCCCCGTTACGGCCATCGGCATGCAGGGACACATGGTGTTGGAAGGCAACAACTATGTGGAGGAGTACGAACACTCTATCCAGACCATCCGCAATCTGGGCGTGAAGACCTTCTTCTCCGAGGTAGACCTGTCGGTACTGCCCAATCCCTACGGTTTCGCCGGAGCCAATGTCAGCGACCGCTTTGCCTATCGCCCGGAGATGGACCCCTACAAAGACGGTCTCACGGCAGAGAAAAAGCAGGAGGTGCAGGACTTCTGGGTGCGCTTCTTCCAGATGCTGACACGCCATCGCGATGACATCCTGCGAGTCAATTTCTGGTGTCTGACTGACGGTTGCTCGTGGCGCAACGACTTCCCCATCAAGGGACGCACCGATTATGCCACACTCTTCGACCGCCAAGGCCAGCCCAAGCCCGAGGTGCAGGCCATCATCAACGTGGTGCGTCCGGAGGGCGGCTCCTGCTGTAAAAAGCCGGGAAAGGCCAAAGGTAAGAAGAAAACGAAACAATGACAAACAATAACAACGAATAACCCATTAAAAACGTACTATTATGGCACAATTACCCCGTTATCTTTTCCCGAAAGACTATATGGCCGACCCCTCGGCCAATGTATTCAATGGTAAACTCTATGTCTATCCCTCCCACGACCGCGAGAGCGGTGCGGCCTTCGACGACGACGGTGGCCACTTCCAGATGAAGGACTACCACGTGCTGTCGTTCGACGATGTGGAGAACGATGCTGCCACCGACCATGGCGTCGTGCTCGACGTGGAGCAGGTGGCCTGGGCCGAGAAGCAGATGTGGGACAACGATGTGGTGGAGAAGGATGGGAAATACTACATGATATTCTCCGCCAAAGACTACAATGGCGTGTTCCACCTCGGTGTGGCCGTGGCCGACAGACCCGAAGGCCCATTTGTTGCCGAGCCGCAACCCATTCGTGGATCGTACAGCATCGACCCCTCAGTGTTCAAGGACGACGACGGACAGATCTACTGCTATTTCGGTGGACTGTGGGGCGGCCAGCTCCAGTGGTACGGTGACTATGGCGTGACGCCCGTTCCCGGTGAACAGGGTGTCGTGATGGGACCTGCTCCCGACAAGACGACGCCACTCGTTCTGTCTCCGGGAACGCCTGCCCTGCCCAGTCGCGTAGTCCGTCTGAGCGACGACGTGAAGCAGTTTGCCGAGACTCCCCGCCCAGTCCTCGTGGTGGACAAGGACGGCCAGCCCCTGAAGGCCGACGACCCGCACCGCTTCTTCGAGGCTTCGTGGATGCACAAGTACAACGGCAAGTATTACTTCTCCTATTCCACCGGCGACAGCCATTTCCTCTGCTACGGTATCGGTGACAACCCCTATGGGCCGTTCACCTACCAGGGTGTAATCCTCGACCCCGTGGTGGGCTGGACCAGCCACCACTCCATCGTGGAATACCGGGGGCAGTGGTATCTTTTCTACCACGACTGTGTGCCCAGCAACGACAAGACGTGGTTGCGCTCGCTGAAGGTGCAGCGCCTCTACTACAACGCAGACGGCACCATCCAAAAGGTCATCAACGAGTAGACTGGCTTATTCATAGACGAGCGTCTGCAACCGGTCAGGAGCAAACACCGACTGCGCCACGTCAAGCAGCGCGTCGGCCGTAAGGGCATCAATCTGCTGGAGCAGCAGATTGATGTCTCGCGTTTTGTCATAGTGCAGGAAGGACTTCGCAAAGTCCAGGGCGTACTGCTCACGGTTGTCGCACGCAATGACAATCTGCCCCTTCAACTGCCGTTTGGCATCCTGTAGCTGGCGGGAACTGAGCGGAGCCTGCACCAGTCGGTCC
The DNA here is from genome assembly GCA_963599475.1 of Acutalibacteraceae bacterium. Taxonomy (GTDB): domain Bacteria; phylum Bacteroidota; class Bacteroidia; order Bacteroidales; family Bacteroidaceae; genus Prevotella. Next base: position 23,819 of record CAVBXH010000035.1, read on the forward strand.
AGCTCGCGGTGCACCAGTTGCAGGCAGCGTTTCACGTCGTGGTGGTCACAGCCGAAATAGACCGACCACACCCCCGTGTCGTGATAGTTCGCCATACTGCTCTCCACCGTGTAGACCAGCCCGTTGCGCTCGCGCAGCGAGAGGTTGAGCCGTGCATTCATGCCTGGCCCACCCAACAGGTTGTTGAGCAGGTAAAGCGGCAGGCGGCGCTTGTCGTCGAAACGAAAGGTGCGGCAGCCCAGCATGACGTGGGCTTGATGGGTGTTCCGCTTGACAAGGTGCATCCGTTCGTCGGGGTCTGTATAGGTCGTCTCCTGTGGCGTTGTCTCGGGGGAGAAGACGGTCAGTCGGTCGTCCGCACAGTTGCCGTGCCGTTCCAGCAGGCGGACGAGTTTCTGGAAGTTCACATCGCCATAGGCAAAGAAGACGGCATTGTCTGGCCGGTAGTGCTTTTGGGTGAATGCCCGTGCATCGTCCGCTGTGAACTGCGCCACTACCTCGCGGTCGCCCAGGATGTTGTGCCCCAGCGGATGGCCGCGGAACAGCAGGTTCTCATAGTCGTCGTAGATCAGTTCGGCCGGCGAGTCGTTATAGCTCTCAATTTCGTCGCAGATGACATCCAGTTCGCGCCGCACCTCCACCTCGGGAAAGGTGCTGTGGAACACGATGTCGCACAGCAGGTCGACCGCCTTGGGCAGGTGGTCGCGCAGCACAGCGGCATAGAACACCGTGTCTTCCTTGTTGGTGAAGGCATTGAGGTCGCCCCCTACGCGCTCCAGTGTGTTGAGAATCTGCAGGGCCGACCGCCGTACCGTACCCTTGAAGGTAACGTGTTCGCAGAAGTGGGCCACGCCCTCCTTGTCGTCGGTCTCCTGACAGGAGCCGGCACGAATGCCGAAGCCACAGTACACCACGGGAGAATCCGACGGCAAATGAATCACCCGAAGCCCGTTGGCCAGTGTAATCGTTTGATAGTTGCTCATTTCAGCGTGCAAAGTTAGTGTATTTTCAAGAAATAGTTGTAACTTTGTACGCGAATTTAAGTTACATACACATTGAAGACATTTGAAGAACTGGGTGTCAGCGAAGAGATTCGCCGCGCCATTGACGAATTGGGATTCGAACATCCCATGCCTGTACAAGAAGAAGTAATCCCCTATCTACTTGGTAATAAGAACGATATTATCGCGCTCGCACAGACCGGCACGGGAAAGACCGCTGCCTATGGTCTGCCCCTGCTCCAGAAGACCGATGCCGCGTGCAAGGACACACAGGCCATCATCCTCAGCCCTACCCGTGAACTCTGTCTACAGATTGCCGACGATTTGAACAGCTTCGGCAAATACATCAGCGGCATGCACATCACTGCCGTATATGGCGGAACGGACATCGGGTCGCAGATTCGCACCCTAAAGCACGGTGTACAGATTATCGTGGCCACGCCGGGCCGTTTGCTCGACCTCATCAACCGTGGCGTGGCCAAGCTCGACCGTGTGAACAACGTCGTGCTGGACGAGGCCGACGAGATGCTCAACATGGGATTCTCCGAGAGCATCAATGCCATCTTCGAGTGTGTCCCGGCCGACAGGAACACACTGCTCTTCTCCGCCACGATGAGCAAGGAGATAGAGAAAATCGCCCTCAACTACCTGCACGACCACAAGGAAATCGTGGTGGGTTCCCGCAATGAAGGGGCGGAGCACGTGAACCATATCTACTACCTCGTCAATGCCCGCGACAAATATCTGGCCTTGAAGCGTGTGGTGGACTACTACCCCCACATCTTTGCCATCATCTTCTGCCGCACCAAGGTGGAGACACAGGACATTGCCGACAAACTCATCAAGGACGGCTACAACGCCGAGGCGCTGCATGGCGACCTGAGCCAGCAGCAGCGCGACCTGACGATGCAGAAGTTCCGACAGCACACGGTGCAGTTCCTCGTGGCCACCGACGTGGCAGCCCGCGGCCTTGACGTGGACGACCTCACCCACGTCATCAACTACGGTCTGCCCGACGACATTGAGAGCTACACCCACCGTAGTGGCCGTACTGGGCGTGCCGGCAAGAAAGGTACTTCCATCTCCATCATCCACACCAAGGAGAAATACAAGGTGAGGCAGATAGAGAAGCAGATCGGCAAGGACTTTGTCGACGGCACACTGCCTTTCCCCGAGGAAATCTGCAAGAAGCAGCTCTTCAAGACCATGGACGACATCATGAAAACCGATGTCGACGAGGAACAGATTGCCCCCTATATGGTGGAAATCAACCGCCAGTTCGACTATATTGACAAGGAAGACATCATCAAGAAGATGGTGACCATCACCTTCGGCAAGTTCTTGGACTACTACAAGAATGCGCCCGAGATTGTCAAGCCAGACAGCCGCAGCAGCAAGGCGTCACGGGAAAAGGGCGAAAGCCGAGGCAAGGGCAAGGCAGACACTGGTCGCCGCAGCCGTCAGGGCGGTCCGCGCAAGGCGGAGACGGGCTTCCGCCGTCTGTTCATCAACCTCGGCAAAGCCGATGGCTTCTATCCGGGTGAGGTGATGCAGTTCCTCAACAAGTGTGTGCCGGGCCACGTGCAGGTGGGACACATTGACCTGCTGAGCAAGTTCTCGTACGTGGAGGTCTCGGAGAAGGATGCCGATCGCGTCATGCAGGCCGTCAACGGACAGCATTACAAGCGCCGGGAGGTGCGCTGCAACGACGCCGACGACACAGGGCGCGGCAGAGGGCATCGCGCTGCAGCGGAGACTCCCATGCGCCAGCAGCGCAGCGACGTACGTAACAACCGTGCTCCGCGCCGCAAGCGTGATGAGGAGAACGACTGGCGTTCGCTGATGAATCCAAATACGATGCGCCTGCGCGGTGAGGAACCCGACTTCAGCGAAGACGGCTGGGCGCGCCGCCGTCCCAAGAAGAAGTGACAAAAAGCGGCTCACGCCCGATCGGATGGCGGCTTCCTTGATGACCTTCTCCTCCCCTTTTTGGATTCTCCGTTTTTTCGCCCTGCCGAGCGAGATTTTTCTCTCTCCCGAGAAAGTGAAAATTCTGCGCGCTTTTCCTCTCCACGACGGCAAAGGTACGATGTTTTCGGCGTTTCTGCAAGAAAAGTGGCGGAAAAGTGCGCGAAAGTGTCATTAGTTGTATTGTAAGGCGCTGTACTTTAGCATATTACACGGGTGTATAGTGGTGAAAGTTGGGGAAGAGGGCGGTTAAACGGTTAAATGGTTAAATGGTTAAATTGAAAAATGAAAATGAAAAATAGAGATATACATTATTAATAAATATTTATATAT
>CAVBXH010000036.1:0-26812 GCA_963599475.1 Acutalibacteraceae bacterium
TCCTAACAACTAACTATGAACCACTAACCACTAACCACTAACCACTAACCACTAACCATTAACCACTAACTATTAACCACTAACCACTAACCATTAACCACTAACCGCTAACAATTATCAACTATGGCAATTAAACTTAACCTTCGGCCGCTTTTGTGGAAAAACAGCACGGAGTCGTGCGCAAAAAAACATGGGGATTTTTGCACGATTGTGGAAAAAAAGCTATACTTTTGCGGTGTCGTTACTAACAAAACAGAAAAAGGAATGAAAAAACTGATACTCCTTGCCCTGCTGATTGTATGCAGCGTGGCCACCGTTTCGGCACAGAAGCCGGCTGAAATCAAGTTCGAGAAACTGACGCACAACTTCGGGACGTTCTCCGAGAAGAACCCCGTGGTGACCTGCACCTTCACCTACACCAATGTGGGCGAGAAGCCGCTGGTCATCAACCAGGCCATTGCCTCCTGCGGCTGCACCGTGCCCGAATACACCAAGACACCGCTCCAGCCCGGTGAGAAGGGCACCATCAAAGTGACCTACAACGGCGAAGGGAAGTTTCCTGGACACTTCAAGAAGACCATCACCATCCGCACCAACGGAGCCGTAGAGATGACGCGCCTCTACATCGAGGGCGACATGACGGAGTAGGTCTGCTCTTCGGTGCGTCAGAACGAGTAGTTCAGTCCCAGCGAGCAGTACTCCTGGAACTGGAAATAGCCGAGCTTGTCGTCGCGGCCAGCCGAGTCGTCGAAGCGCGGATAGAGGAAGAGGTTGGCGGAGATGTAGCGGCTGACCTGAATCTGAATCTGGTTTTCCCACTCCATCAGTCCACGGTGGTAGGACGTGTAGTAGTAGAGGCGCGTCTTCCACGTCACTTGGTCAGTCATCTGCCACTTGAGGTCGCCGACAAACTGCGAACCGAAGTCCTCCTTGGTGTGGTGGTTGCCCAGCGCATAATTCGCCAGCAGGGCATCGCGCGCCACGTAGCGGAAGTTGAAGGAGAGCGGCGCAAAGTTCAGCGTACCCGTCAACCGCCCTTTGCAGGCATTCACCTTGTATTCCATACCGACACCGAGGTTGAGGTCGAAGGGCGACATGAAGTCGGAGTAGGTAAACGCGTCGTTCGACTTCAGGCCGCGCGCAAACTGCGTATAGGCCAGCAGTTGCAGCGTGTAGTACCATTTCTTGGAAGCCTGCAGACCGAGCTTGCTGGTCAGACGGAGCTGGTCGTTGTTGGTTTTGAACTTGTGCAGCGTGTCGGATCGCGAGGTCTGGAAACCGAGTTTCATCTCCAACTTGTTGTTGAACGTGACGCGATCCTTGTCGTTGTAGTTTAGTTCGAGTGTGACGGCTCCCACGGCCGAGTAGTTGCTCTCGCCGCCCTTGTGCCAGTTGCCCGATACGTAGTTTTGCAGGAACTGCAGATAGCCATCGCCGGAGAATTTCCAGAAGTTGGGCTTCGTCACCACCAGTCCCATGGGCAGGGGTAGCGGCTCGTCAGGCATCGGTTCCATCTTCTGCGTCAGGTCCACCTTCTGCTTCACCTCCTTGTTCACGTCCTCGCGCAGCGTGCCGGCCTTCTTGAGGCGCGTCTCGTCGTTGCTCACCAGGTCCGGTCGCTTCATGTAGAGCCGGAACAGCGCCTCGTCAACGGCCGCTGTCACCTCGTCGTCCTTCGCTTCGGCCTGTGTCAGCTGACGGCGGACACCCGAGTGGTAGAATGTGGTGGGGACAAACAGGCGGTAGTAACGCCCGTCGGTAGGCTCGTGGCGCAGGCTGTCATTTGCCCGGCGCACTGCCTCCAGCTGCTGCTTGAGCAGCGCGAGCGAGTCGGCATACTGCTTGACTATCAGGGCCGTGTCGGCCACGGCCTTTGCGCCACGGCTCGTCCTGTGTTGGGCCGAAGCCTGCGTAGCGCTCAGCAGGGCTATCGTCAGGAGAAACAGATTCTTGTATTTCATCGTCTTGCACAAAAAAATCGCGTGCAAAGTTACGAAATTAATCCCGTACTCCAGCCATCCCTTCCGTTAAATATAAATAAAGGAGTGACCCACGTTCTGCCAGCGTCCACTTAGCGTTATTCTGTACATCTGGCAAGAAACTCATCTACCGTCTCATTGTCACGCATCGTCGTGGAACGACCGTTGCGAATATCATCCTCTCCCTGACGTATGGCTTTCATCATAGCTGGTGACCTCATCAAGTGTACTGTCTCCACCATCGCGTTGTAGTCGTCCAGTGAAAGGACCACTACAGACTCTGCACCCTGACGATGAACCAGCAACGGCTCATTGTCACTGATGACTCCATTGAGGTAGTGCCTCATGTTGGCACGTAGTTCAGAATAGTTCGCTGTTCTCATCGTTACTGTTTGTTTTAATCTTGGGTACAAAGATACGTACTTGTCTGCAAATAACCAAACAAATAGAAGAAAATCGTACCTTTGGCCTGCCGGCCGAAGGTGCTTCCGCTCAAGAATACAAAGAAAAATACGGTTTTTCTTTGTATTTCTCTCGCTTTGCACTACCTTTGAGCTACGCTCTTAGGTAGGCTGCACCTCGGAAAAACTCAAATAAATTTGGTTTTTCTCTCGCTTTGCACTACCTTTGCAGGCAAAAACGCAAGATAATGTATAGAACGAAAACTTGCGGTGAGCTTCGTCTCACCGATGCCGGCAGTCAGGTGACACTGGCCGGATGGGTACAGCGGACGCGCAAGATGGGGGGAATGACCTTCGTAGACCTGCGTGACCGCTACGGAATTACGCAGTTGGTGTTCAACGAGTCGGCAGACGCCGACCTCTGCGAGCAAGCCAACCGCATGGGGCGCGAATGGTGCATCCAGGTGACGGGAACCGTCAGCGAACGGCAGTCGAAGAACCCGAAGATGCCGACAGGCGACATCGAGATATTGGCCACACAGCTCAACGTGCTGAGCGAGAGCATCACGCCGCCCTTTACCATTGAGGATAATACCGACGGCGGCGACGACATCCGCATGAAATACCGCTATCTGGACCTGCGCCGCACAGCCGTGAGGAAGAACCTGGAGCTGCGCCATCGCATGACGATACTGATCAGAAACTTCCTCGACAACAGGGATTTTATAGAGGTGGAAACACCGATTCTTATCGGTAGCACGCCCGAAGGCGCACGCGACTTCGTGGTGCCCAGTCGCATGAATCCCGGACAGTTTTACGCCCTGCCGCAGAGTCCGCAGACCTTGAAGCAGCTCTTGATGGTCAGTGGCTTCGACCGCTACTTCCAGATTGCCAAGTGTTTCCGCGACGAGGACTTGCGTGCCGACCGCCAGCCCGAGTTCACGCAGATAGACTGCGAGATGTCTTTTGCTGAGCAGGAGGACGTGTTGCAGATCTTCGAAGACCTGGCGCGCCACCTCTTCAAGGAAATCCGTGGCGTGGAGATTCCCCCCATGCAGCGCATGACGTGGCACGAGGCCATGCGGCGCTTCGGTTCCGACAAGCCCGACCTGCGCTTCGGCATGGAGTTTGTCGAGATGATGGACGTGCTGAAAGGTACGGGAACCTTCCCCGTGTTCAACGAGGCGGAGTACATCGGCGGCATCGTCGTGCCCGGTTGCGCCGACTACACACGCAAGCAACTGGACCAGCTGACCGACTTTGTGAAGCGTCCGCAGGTGGGCGCCAAGGGACTGGTCTACGTGAAATACAACGCCGACGGCACCGTCAAGAGCAGCATCGATAAGTTCTATGCGCCCGAGGTGTGGGCGCAGTTGAAGGAAAAGACGGGAGCGAAAGACGGCGACCTCGTGCTCATCCTCAGCGGCGACAATGTCAACAAGACGCGCGTACAGCTCTGCACCCTGCGTCTGGAGATGGGCGACCGTCTCGGACTGCGCGACAAAGACCGCTTTGAGTGCCTTTGGATTGTCGACTTCCCCCTCTTCGAATGGAGCGACGAGGAGCAGCGCCTGATGGCCACCCACCATCCCTTCACACTGCCCAATCCCGACGACATCCCCCTGCTCGACGAGCACCCCGAGCGCGTGCGCGCCGTGGCCTACGACTTCGTGTGCAACGGCATTGAGGTGGGCGGCGGATCGCTGCGTATCCACGACGGCAAGCTGCAGGAGAAAATGTTCCAGATACTCGGCTTCACCCCCGAGAAGGCCATGGCACAGTTCGGGTTCCTCATCAACGCCTTCAAGTACGGTGCACCGCCCCACGCTGGACTGGCCTTCGGTCTCGACCGCTTCGTCAGCATCATGGCCGGTTTGGACTCTATCCGCGACTGCATCGCCTTCCCGAAGAACAATAGTGGGCGCGACGTCATGCTGGACGCACCAGGTGAACTGGATGCCAAACAGTTGGAAGAACTGCACCTCTCCATTGACGTGCGTCAAGAATAACGGGGTAAAATACAAAAAGTTGCTGTCGTGAACGCGCACGACCGGAAAAAATGTCTACCTTTGCACCAGCAATCGGGAAAGATACTATAGCAATTATATTTGATTAAGCAAAATTATGGTAGAAAAGAAAACAACAAAGAAGGCCGCCGCAACCGTAACAGCTGCTGAGCCGAAGAAAGCCGCAGCCAAGAAGGTTGCCGGAGTAGCAGTCAACGCAGAGAACATCGGTTTCAAGGCTGGTGATGTGTATCAGGCTCTCGCAGCCGCCGGAAAGGCACTGTCCGTGAAGGAAATTGCCAAGGCCGCAAAAATCAGCGAGGAGGAGACTTTCCTCGGGCTGGGATGGCTCTTCAAGGAGGGCAAGCTCGTTTCGACAGACGACAAGATTACATTGGCATAATCCAAGACAAACCCCATAAGGAAAAGGCCGGCAAACCCAAGAGGCGTGTCGGCCTTTCTTCTTGCCTTTGTATGACCTACGACCAGCAAATCCTTTGGGTGCTCACTGAGGCCGGCCACAGCGGGGCGTCAGTTCGGGCGATTGCCAGACACGTTTACAACATGAACGTGTCGCTGTTTGCGTCGCCAGACTACAAGGACATACACACCTATGTGCAGCGGTTTCTCCAGCGCCATTCACGTTCTGCCCAGACGCTGGTGGAAAGCACGGGACGCTGGGGTTATTACCGTCTCAGTCCGAAAGGGGAGAACGTGGCACAGCAGTTGGTTCTCGAATTCCGGGACGATGATGCGGATGCAGAAGAGGAAGTGGACACCCCGTGCCAACAAGACCTCTCGCTCAGCCTCTTCGACTGAATCATAAGCGGCCTACCGTTTGACGAAGAAGCGCACCAGCAGGAAATTGACGGGGACACAGACTGCGAACATCGGCAGCGGAGCCCATTCCTTCGGAACGCCGAGCCACAAGAACATGTTGAGGCAGAGACTTTGCAACATCCAGTTGACCAGATGACTCAAGGCAAAGCCTGCGGCCTTCTTCCTGTCGGGGGCAACATGAAAGGTGAAACGGGTGGTCATGATGAAGTTGCAGGCGAAGCTCACCAGATAGCCCACCGTATTGGCAACTGTGGCGTTGAGATGGCCCAGCAACAGCCAATAAATGCCATACTGGATGCCTGTGGCCACTACGCCCACGATGCCGAAGCGGACGATTTCTCCGAGTTTCCCAGTACGCCACAGAAGCCGTCTCTCCCTATTTGTTTCCATATCCTTTCGATGATTTGTCTGCAAAAGTACACAATTATCCTAAAAAAAGACCGACAAGCGCAGGGAAACACGTTTTTTTTTAGTAACTTTGCACAAATTTGTATGCAAACGAAACGATGAAACATATCAGAAACTTCTGTATCATAGCACATATTGACCATGGCAAGTCGACACTGGCCGACCGGATGCTGGAATATACCAAGACCATCCAGGTGACGGAAGGACAGATGCTTGACGACATGGATTTGGAGCGGGAGCGCGGCATCACCATCAAGAGCCACGCCATCCAGATGGAATACACGTATGGTGGGGAACAGTATGTGCTGAATCTGATAGACACTCCGGGACACGTCGATTTCTCCTACGAGGTGTCGCGTTCCATAGCGGCCTGTGAGGGTGCGCTGCTGGTGGTCGATGCCACACAGGGTGTGCAGGCGCAGACCATCTCCAACCTCTATATGGCCATTGACCATAACTTAGAGATTATTCCCGTCATCAACAAGATCGACATGCCTTCCGCCATGCCCGACGAGGTGGAGGACGAAATCGTAGACCTCATCGGGTGCGAGCCTGGTGACATCATCCGTGCCAGCGGCAAGACGGGTGAGGGTGTCCAGCAGATTCTGGATGCCGTGGTGGAGCGCATCCCACATCCCAATGGCGATGCCGAAGCGCCGCTGCAGGCTTTGATTTTCGACTCGGTGTTCAACTCTTTCCGCGGCATCATTGCCTATTTCAAGATAGAGAACGGGGTCATCCGTCGGGGCGACAAGGTGAAGTTCTTCAACACCGGTATGGAATATGAGGCCGACGAGGTTGGCGTGCTCAAGATGGACATGATTCCACGTGCGGAGCTGCGCACTGGCGACGTGGGCTACATCATCAGCGGCATCAAGGACTCGAAGGAGGTCAAGGTCGGCGACACCATTACCCACGTGGCGCGGCCGTGTGACAAGGCCATCGATGGCTTCCAGGAGGTGAAACCCATGGTGTTCGCCGGCGTCTATCCTATTGACCCCACGGACTACGAGAACCTGCGTGCGTCGCTGGAGAAACTGCAACTCAATGATGCGTCGCTCACGTTCATGCCCGAGACCTCGATAGCCCTTGGCTTCGGCTTCCGGTGCGGATTTCTCGGACTGCTCCACATGGAAATCGTGCAGGAGCGACTGGACCGCGAGTTCAATATGGATGTCATCACCACCGTGCCCAACGTGACCTATATGTGCTACGACAAACAGGGTGGGGTAAAGGAGGTGCACAATCCGTCGGGACTGCCCGAACCTACGCTCATCGACCATATTGAAGAGCCCTACATCCGTGCATCCATCATCACGGCAGCCGACTACATCGGTCCCATCATGACCCTCTGTCTCGACAAGCGTGGGGAATTGATAGACCAGCAGTATGTCAGCGGAAACCGCGTCGAACTGCATTTTATGTTGCCGCTGGGCGAGATTGTCATCGACTTCTACGACAAGTTGAAGTCCATCTCCAAGGGCTATGCCTCGTTTGACTATCACGTGGACAGCTTCCGCCCCTCCCGACTGGCCAAGCTCGACATCCTGCTCAACGGTGAACCCGTCGATGCCCTCTCCACGCTGACCCATCAGGACAATGCCGTGACCTTCGGTCGACGCATGTGCGAGAAGCTCAAGGAACTCATCCCGCGACAGCAGTTCGACATCGCTATCCAGGCTGCCATCGGTGCCAAGATTGTGGCGCGCGAAACCATCAAGTGCGTGCGCAAGGATGTGACGGCAAAATGCTACGGTGGCGACGTGAGCCGAAAGCGGAAACTGCTGGAGAAACAGAAGAAGGGAAAGAAACGCATGAAGCAGATTGGCAATGTGGAGGTGCCGCAGAAAGCCTTCCTTGCCGTGCTTAAGCTGGACTGACAAACACAAACGAAATGCTTCACAAATATACCAAAGACTATGACTAATATTGGACTAACGCCGCGCGACGTGGCACGCGAACTGGCCCGTAGGTACAGCACGATGACCCACGACGAACTCGATGTGCTGGAGAGCATTCTGGTGCCCATGAAGTTTCAGAAGGGCGAACTCATCCTGCGCGAAGGAGAAATCTGCAAAAACATTTTCTGGATTGTCAAGGGACTGGTTCGCCAGTTCTATTACAAGAACGGCAAGGAACTGACCGAATACATGGCCACAGAGAACAATGTCTGTATGGCCATCGAGAGTCTTTTTCGTGAAGAGCCTTCGAAACAGCAAATCGTGGCACTCGAGCCGACCATCATCTATGCACTGCCCAAGGCTTCGCTGGAGCACGAGGCTATCCGTAACGTCAACATCCAGATGCTCTACCGTAAGATTCTGGAGGAGTCGCTCATCATCGCGCAGAAGCATGCCGACCTGTTGCGCTTCGAGACGGCGCAGGATCGCTACGCCAAGTTGGTGAAGCAGAGTCCGCAGTTGGTGCTCCGCGCCCCGTTGGTGTATATTGCCAGCTATCTGCAGATGACGCCGGAGACGTTGAGCCGTGTCCGCACGTCGGCATTGCTGTGAGCCGTAGAAAACTGCCCTCGTCTTAACTATTGATAGAAGCAACCGGAAACAGCATGATTGTCTGTATTGCAGAGAAACCCAGCGTGGCCCGCGACATTGCGCGGATTATCGGAGCGACAGCGAGTCACGAGGGATACATGGAGGGCAACGGCTATCAGGTGACCTGGACTTACGGCCACCTTTGTACACTGAAAGAGCCGCACGACTATACGCCCATGTGGAAATCGTGGACGCTCTCCTCGCTGCCCATGATTCCGCAGCGGTTCGGCATCAAACTGATAGAGCAGGACAGCATCAAGCGGCAGTTTGCCGTGATAGAACGGTTGATGAAGAAGGCGGAACGCATCGTCAACTGCGGTGATGCTGGGCAGGAGGGAGAACTCATCCAGCGCTGGGTCATGCAGAAGGCCGGGGCGACCTGTCCTGTCAGTCGGCTGTGGATCTCGTCGATGACCGATGAGGCCATCAGTGAGGGGTTCGCCAACCTGAAAGACCAAAGCGACTATCAGCCACTTTATATGGCTGGCCTCTCGCGGGCCATCGGCGACTGGCTGCTGGGCATGAACGCCACACGCCTTTACACGCTGAAATATGGGCAGAACCATCAGGTGCTCTCCGTCGGCCGGGTGCAGACACCGACACTGGCCATGATTGTCAACCGGCAAAAGGAAATAGAAAATTTCAAGCCCGAACCGTACTGGGTGCTGGCCACCATCTACCGCGACACGACGTTTACGGCCACCAAAGGGAAGTTTACCAACGAGGAGGAAGGGCGGCAGGCCTTTTCCACCATTGAGGGCAAACCCTTTACCGTGACGGGTGTGCAAAAGAAAAACGGCACTGAACAGCCGCCGCAACTCTACGACCTCACCTCGCTACAGGTGGACTGCAACCGCAAGTTCGGATTCTCGGCCGAGATGACGCTCAACCTCATCCAGTCGCTCTACGAACGCAAGTACACCACCTATCCGCGTGTTGACACCCAATACCTGCCGGACGATGTCTATCCGAAATGTCCAGCCACACTCAACGGCTTGTTTCAGACGCGTTTCGCGGGAGAGGCACCTTATGCTGAATGGATCAAACCCATTGGCGGCAAGGCACTGAAGAAGTCGAAACGGGTGTTCGACACGTCCAAGGTGACCGACCACCATGCTATCATCCCTACAGGCGTAGTGCCACAGCATCTCTCCGATGCCGAGCGCAAGGTGTTCGACCTGGTCGCCAGACGCTTCATCGGCGCGTTCCTGCCCGACTGCAAGTTTGCGACGACTACGGTGACGGGACAGGTGGACGGCATCGACTTCAAGGCTACGGGAAAGGAAATCCTCGACCCGGGATGGCGCGTGGTGAGGGACAACAGGAAAGAAACCGCGGAGGAGGACGAGAAGAAAAACGAGGACGAGGAGCGCACCCTGCCCACCTTTGTCAAAGGGGAGTCGGGCGACCACCAGCCGACGCTGACCGAGAAATGGACTACGCCGCCCAACTGGTACAATGAAGCCTCGCTGCTCCGCGCCATGGAGACGGCCGGAAAATTCGTGGAGGACGAGACGCTGCGTGCCGCCATGAAGGAGAACGGCATCGGACGCCCTTCCAGTCGTGCTTCCATCATCGAGACGTTGTTCAAACGGCATTACATCAAGCGCGACAGGAAAAGGCTTATTGCCACGCCGACGGGCATCGAACTGATAGACCTCATCCGAGAGGAGCTCTTGAAGAGTCCCGAGCTGACGGGTATTTGGGAGAAGAAGCTGCGCGACATCGAACACCAGAAATACGATGCGACACAGTTTATCGACGAACTGAAACAACAGGTGACGGACATTGTCAACGAGGTGATGCACGACACCAGCAACCGCCGGGTGACCGTGCTCTCTGATGCGGAACTCAAAAAGGTGAAGTCGCCTAAGGCCGAGGTTGCACCGAAGGCCAAGACGGCCAAACCCAAACAAAAGACGGTAGTCCTTTCCCCAAACGACAGCATCATCGGACAACCGTGTCCGCTCTGCGGAAAGGGACACATCATCAAAGGCAAGACGGCATACGGCTGTTCGGACTATCAGCACTGCCAGTGGCGCTTGCCTTTCAAACCATAGAGACGCATGAAAAGCCTATCGCGTTTCCTTCTGCTACTGACAGGCAGTCTATTATTGGTGGCCTGTGGAGCGGAGCGTTCCGTCAGACAGGGCGATCGGTTGCTGGCTACGGGCGACTATTTTGACGCAGCACGCCAGTACCGCAAGGCTTATGCGCGAACATCTCCGAAGGAGCGCACTCAGCGTGGACAGATAGCTCTGCGACAAGCCGAGTGCTATCGGCGACTCAACTATACTGCTCGGGCCATTACAGCCTACCGCAATGCTTTGCGTTACGGCCAGGGCGACTCTATCACACGCCTGTCGCTGGGGCAACAGTTGCTGAAGGCCGGACAGTACAAGGAGGCTGCACGCCTACTGGCGGAGGTCGTCGACTCCTGTCCGAAAAATATGCTGGCACGCACCGCCTTGGCTTCCGCCTGTAAGGCACCGGAATGGAAGAAGGCAGGGTCGTGCTATCGTGTCAGACGCGCCGACGTGTTCAACTCCCGCCGTGCTGATTATTCCCCGGTGTTGGCTGGAACAGACCACGACCGCCTTTACTTCACTTCCACCCGCAGCGAAGCGACAGGCGATGAACTCAGTGGAATCACCGGCACGAAGAATGGCGACATCTTTATGGCGCAGCAAGACGAGCAGGGACATTGGCAGCGTCCAAAGGTCATCGACACGGAGCTGAACTCCAATGCTGACGAGGGAGCCTGCTGTTTCTCGCCTGACGGGCGCACCATGTATCTCACCGTCTGCCAGAGCGACGACCGCTATCCGCGGCTGGCCACCATCGCCACATCGCAGCGTGCCGATGCGGCATGGAGCAAGCCGCAGCCATTGGCATTGACCCGCGACACCCTGTCGCTCTATGCCCATCCGGCGGTCAGTCCCGATGGACAGTGGCTGTATTTTGTCAGCGACATGCCGGGGGGGATGGGCGGCAAGGACCTGTGGCGGGTTCCGTTGACGGAGGCCGGGATGGGTGCCGTGGAGAATTTAGGGAGTCCCATCAACACTCCCGGCGATGAGGTGTTCCCCACCTTCCGTCCCAATGGCGATCTGTATTTCTCCAGCGACGGCCATGAGGGCATGGGCGGTCTCGACATCTACATTGCTCATCCGCTGCCGTCGGGGTGGAGTGTCGAACATCCAGGTTATCCGCTAAACTCCTCGGGCGACGATTTTGGCATGACCTTCGAGGGTGACAAAAACAAGGGATTCTTTTCCTCCAATCGGGGCGATGCACACGGCTGGGATCATATCTACAGTTTCGAATGCCCGGAGATTACGCAGACCGTGAAGGGATGGGTATATGAGCGCGACGGCTACGAACTCCCGCAGGCCGTAGTATATATGGTGGGAAACGACGGCACTAATCTCCAACTCAGTGTCATGAATAACGGGTCGTTCACGCAGCAGATCCGTCCGGATGTAGACTACGTGTTGATGGCCTCCTGTCTCGGTTATCTCAACCATCAGGAGGTGCTACGGGTGGGGGCTGTGGAAACATCACAGGAGTACGTTCTGCAGTTTCCACTGGCCAGCATCACCGCCCCTGTGCTGATAGACAATATCCATTACGATTTCGACAGTGCTACTCTGCGGCCGGAGTCTACGCAGTCGCTCGATTCGCTGGTGACGCTCCTCCACACCAATCCCCACGTGGCCATTGCATTGCTGGCGCATTGCGATTATAAGGGCAATGGGGATTACAACAAACGGTTGTCGCAGCGGCGTGCCGAGGCCGTGGTGCGCTATCTCACGGCGCAGGGCATCAGCAACGACCGACTGACGGCGGTGGGCTGTGGAAAGGAACAACCGAAAACCGTCACGCGATGGTTGGCGGAACATTATCCCTTTCTGCAAGAAAACAATGTCTTGACGGAAGAATTCGTCAAGACACTGAAGCCCGAAGAGCAGGAAATCTGCAACCAGCTGAACCGCCGCACGGAGTTCCGTGTGACCGACACCACCTATGGTCTGTTTGATGCCGATGGGCGGATTACAGCTCCTCCTTCACGCAAGTGAACAGTTCGTAGCCTCCAGCTACGGCAAGGCCGAAGCCCAGCGTTCCCGTGGTGAGCAGGAGTTCGAAGAGTCCCTTGTCCAACAGTTGGTGGACAAAGATTTCCATTTCCACCTGTGCAACGGGAAGTGCGTCGCTGGCCAGGAACATAGCAGCGGCAGCGAGCAGACAGCCGAGTGTCCAAAGACAGCTGAACCAGTTGACGCGCGGCGGAAGCCGGCGCAGTACCCGTTCGCTGAAGCCGTTGTCGGCAATGGTTTGCTGGGAGGCTTTCTGGAAGAATTGCTGTAGCAGTTGTTCGTCTTTTCTATCCATAACCGTTTTGTTTCAGATAATTGGTCATTTTTTCCTTTCCTCGGTAGAGGTTGGACTTGACAGTGTTCTCCTTCATGCCGGTAATCTGGGCAATCTGGTCAATCTTATAACCGTCAATGAGTTGAAGGGTGATGCAGGTGCGCTCCTCGGCCTTGAGCAGGGAGAGGGCACGGTAGATGTCCATCTGCAGGGTGGCCTGGCCGTTCCCGCTGTCCGCAGGTTCTGCCACGCTGTCGATGTCTGTGGTGGCTTTCCTGCTGCGCACATGGTCGTAGAACACGTTGTAGGCAATGCGCATCAACCACGTCTGGAAGGAAGCCACGGCGCGGAAGGAGCCGAGGTGGAGCCAGGCCTTGATGAAGGTGTCCTGCGCCAGGTCGTCACTCAGCGGTGCGTCGCCTAAGGTCTGGTGCAGGAAAAACCGTCGCACAGGCGACTGGTAGCGCACGACGAGCTGGTCGAAAGCCCGACGGTTGCCCAACACAGTGGCCTGTGTGACGAGTGCAAGGTCTGAGAGCGAGGTCATTGTTCGGTGGTTGCGGCGGTGTCGTCGTTCACTGTTTCGTTTGTCGTGTGTTCCGGCTCGGCGGTGTGCTCCTTACTTTTGGTCAGATAGGCACTGATGACTTTGCCCAGTCCGATGAAGAAGACGAGTGCACCGATGCCGAATCCCATTTCATCCATAATGATTCCGAGGAAGATGGCCAGTCCGATGCCGAGGCAGCAGTGTCTGATGCCGGGAGCGTAGCCCGCGGTGTCGTTGACGGGGACTGAGGCCATGTTGACCGGGATAGGCTGGCCGTGCTGTGCAGCGATTTCCGCCATCCGAACCTTGTTTTTGCGATTGAGGTAGATGAACCAAAGGGTGAGTCCGATAATCGAGCCGGGGGCAAGGACGAAGAGGATGAACACGCAGGCAATCACAAATTTGGCCCCTTTTACATCGCTCTCCCAATCGTCGTCATCAAAGATAGAGTCGGTGGCGAACCGGACGCTGTTGCCATTGAAGTTGACGGTGACGGAGTCCGGGACGGTCGCTGTGGTGTCCGAGTAGGCTTCGATGGCGGTTGCCTTCGATGTCGCGGTGTCTGCCAGTGCCTGGGTGCGTGGCGTGTGGCGGTGCTTTTGTGCTGTGGCGGGCACGGCGGCGGTGAGCGTGGCGAAGAGTGCCAGGGTGAAAAGTAACTTTCTCATAGTGTTATTCTGTTTGTTTTTGTTTTATTTTCGTTGGTTTGACGTGATAGCGGCGCAATTAGTTGCAAAGGTGCAATATTTTTTTTAATTTTGCAAGCAAATGACACCATTACCTGAAGAATTTACCGTCCAGAGTCGGCGGATAATGGGGGAAGAACGCTTCGCGCGGTATCTCCGTGCGTTCGAAACAGATCCGCCTGTGAGCATCCGCCTCAATCCGAAGAGGGCAGAGGGACTGACTGCCGTAGGCGAACCTGTGCCGTGGTGTCGTCACGCCTATTACCTGCCGCAGCGTCCCAATTTTACCTACGACCCGTTGCTTCATGCCGGTTGCTACTATGTGCAGGAGGCCGCCTCCATGTTTCTGGACACCGTCCTGCAACAATGGTTACCGGATGTTCCCGTGCTGGCGGTGGATTTTTGCGCGGCTCCCGGTGGAAAGTCGTTGCTGATGCGGACAGCACTGGCCGAGGGTAGCGTGTTGCTGTCCAACGAACCGATGCGCAACCGGGCAAGCATTCTCGCCGAGAATGTGGCGAAGTGGGGCTACGCCGACCATATCGTGATCAACAACTTCCCGAGAGACTACCGTCGCGCCAAGGTGATGGCAGACGTGGTGTTGTGTGACGTGCCGTGCTCGGGCGAAGGAATGTTCCGCAAGGACGAGGCTACCATCCGCGAGTGGAGTCTGCAGCACGTGGCGCAGTGTGCCCAACTGCAGCGCGAGATCGTAGCCGATGCATGGGCGTGTTTGGCCGATGGGGGACTCTTTGTGTACAGCACCTGTACCTTCAACACTCGCGAGAATGAGGAGAATATCCGATGGATGGTGGACGAGTTGGGTGCAGCGGTGCTGCCTGTTGAGGTGGAGCCCGCCTGGAACATCAGTGGCTCGCTGTTGGAGGGCTTCACGCTACCCGTGTATCGCTTCATCCCCGGCATCAGTAGGGGCGAAGGACTCTTCCTCTGTGTGCTCCGCAAGGCCAGACAGTGGCAGCAGGGAGTGGCCATGAAATCGTTGCGCAAGGCTCTACAGGGACTGAACGTCATCCCTTCGCCGCTCGGTGATGCGCCTGTTGCCATGGTGGAGGTGGACTATCGGCAGGCCATGGCTTATCTGCGTCGTGAGGCTCTCACGCTCGGCAGTGATGTGCCGCGCGGCGTGGTGGGCATCTGCTTCGACGGCCATCTGCTCGGCACAGCCAAGAACATCGGCAACCGTGCCAACAACCTCTACCCCAAGGAATGGAAAATAAGAACAACACATATACCAGACGAATATGAAACAATACTTAGACATACTTGACCGCATCCTGCGCGAAGGAACGCAGAAGGGTGACCGCACCGGGACGGGCACCCTCAGCATCTTCGGTACGCAGTCGCGCTACAATCTGGAGGACGGTTTTCCCCTGCTGACCACGAAGAAGCTACATTTGAAGAGTATCATCTACGAACTGCTTTGGTTTCTCAAGGGCGACACCAATGTGCACTATCTGCAGGAGAACGGGGTGCGCATCTGGAATGAATGGGCAGACGAAGACGGCGAGCTGGGTCCGGTCTACGGACATCAGTGGCGCTCATGGCCGGACTACAACGGCGGTGTGATAGACCAGATTAGTCAAGCGGTCGACTTGATCAAGCATCACCCCGACTCGCGTAGGATTTTGATTTCGGCGTGGAACGTGGCCGAGGTCAACCAGATGGCTTTGCCGCCCTGCCACACGATGTTCCAGTTCTACGTGGCCGACGGCCGTCTCTCCCTCCAGCTCTACCAGCGCTCGGCCGACACCTTCCTCGGCGTGCCCTTCAACATTGCCTCCTACGCGCTGCTGTTGCAGATGATGGCGCAGGTGACGGGACTCCAGGCTGGCGACTTTATTCACACCACGGGCGACACCCACCTCTACCTCAACCACTTGGAGCAGGCACGGCTGCAACTCACCCGCACCCCGCGTCCGTTGCCCGTGATGCGGCTCAATCCGGACGTGAAGTCCATCTTCGACTTCCGGTATGAGGACTTCCAGTTGGAAGGCTACGACCCTTATCCACATATCAAAGCGGAGGTGAGCGTATGACATTGCATATCATTGCAGCCGTGGCGCGCAACCGTGCCATCGGTTTCGAGAACAAGTTGCTGTATTGGTTGCCCAACGACCTGAAGCGTTTCAAGGCCTTGACCACTGGCCACACCATTATTATGGGTCACAACACCTTTCTCAGTCTGCCAAAGGGCGCACTGCCCAATCGCCGCAACGTCGTGTTGAGTCGTTCGGTGAAGGAGATACCTGGCTGTGAGGTGTTTCCCTCTTTGGAGGAAGCCCTGTCCAGTTGCCGTCCCGACGAACAGGTATATATAATAGGTGGGGCGAGTGTCTATCAGCAGGCACTCCAGCGGGCAGACCTGTTGTGTCTGACGGAGATAGATGACGATCCGCAACAGGCCGACACCTTCTTTCCCGACTACAAGGACTGGCGAGTGGTGAAGAAAGAAGCACACCCGAAGGACGAGAAACACGCCTTTGCGTATGCTTTTGTGGACTATGCCCGCCCTTAGTCCTCGCTGAAGTCGGCCACGGGCAGTTGACGGTCAAACACCGTGTTGAAGGAGATGAGGGTCTCCGACGAGGCCAGTCCCAGCGGTTGCAGTTTGTCGTGGATGATGTTCAGCAGATGATGGTTGTTCTTGGCGTAGATTTTGATGAACATATCGAAGTTGCCGGTGGTATAGTGGCACTCCGTGACTTCGGGAATCTTCTGAAGCTCCGACAACACGTGGTCGAACGTCTCGGGATTCTTCAGGTTGAGGCCGATGTAGGCACAGGTCTCGTAGCCGATTTTCTCGGGGTTGATGATGAACTGTGACCCTTGGAGTACGCCCATGCTGGTGAGTTTCTGGATGCGCTGGTGAATGGCTGCACCACTCACATCGCAGGCACGTGCCACTTCCAGAAACGGTACGCGGGCATCTTCCGCTATCATCCGCAAGATTTGTTTGTCCAGGTTGTCAAGTTTTTGGGTTGCCATATTGTATTTCTTTTCTTTGGTTCGTGCAAAGTTATGAAAAAATGGCGACAATAGCAACAGTTTATCGTTATTTTCTGCACTTTCACCTTTAGATTGTTACTTTCTGCTTGTTCTTTCGTCTGTCCTTTCCGTCCGGTTGGTGGCCACATAGTTGATGCGGAGGGCACCGGCCTGCCGCAGGGCCTGTTTCACATCGCTGATGAGTCCCATGTCGGTCTGGCCGTCCGCCAGAATGTTTACTGTCATATTCCTGCGGTCTTCCGTCGACATCTGTTCACGTTCTTCGGCCACGGCATCGGGCAGTTGGGCGGTGGTGACGATGCGGTTACCCACCTGGATGCGCGTTCCTGCATGGTCGTCCTGTGCTGTGTTGTTGGTGGGGCGGCCGATGTAGATGTAGATGACATTGCCCCGGTGAGCGGTCTTTTCCAGCTCGGTGCCTTGGGGAACGGTGAAGCGCACGTGGATGTCGTCCTGCCTCATGTGGGTGACAATCATGAAGAAAAACAGCACGGTAAATATCAAGTCGGGCATGGAGGCCAGGTTCAGTCCCGGCACTTCTTGCTTGCGGCGGCGGAAGCGACTCATGGCCTGCCTCCTTTCTCTGCCGTTGTTTCGGGTAGGTTGCCGCCGTCCGTTACGGCCTCGCTGATGCGCATGGGGTAGCGGCGGATAATGGTCTCGCGCTGTTCGTTATTGCACTGGGCAAGGCGGAGGCCGAAGCGTTGCTGTGCCATCCGGTCTCGCAGGGTGCGGAAGGCTGCTACGATGGTGTTCTGGGTGTCGAAATAGGCATTGTAGGAGGTACACCGGTCGGTGGTCACTTCTATCATGTAGCGTGGCGACTGTCTGCTGGCCACAAAGGACTCCACTTCACGCTGGAGGGCGGAGGCCGCTATTGGGCGGTCGGCCATCCACAGTCTGTCTTCGGCATCGAGCCGGATCTGGAGCACGTTGCTGCGGTTGATGTCGGTGGTGGCAGACGGTGTGGATGTTGCCGGAGGTAGCTGGCGTGACAGGCCCTTGTCGCTGTTCATTGACGAGGTTATGAGGAAGAACACCAGCAGCATGAACGAGATGTCGGCTGTTGACGCGGTGTTGAGTTGCGGAACTTCGTGTGGTCGGCGACGGATGAACATGGGGACAGTTATTTTTTCGAAGGGGTGCGGCGGTTGATGCCAGAAACCCCGTAGGCCACGCAACAGACTGCTACGACAGTCAGTATCAAGGATACGGTGATGATGCCGTCGGAGGTCTTCAGCCAAAAACGGTCGGTGAAGCTGACTCCGTTGACAATCATGGGGGCAGAAGACCCTGTGAGGCACGCCACGACGAGCAACAGTAGGGTGGCGATAGCCACACCGTAGGCGATGGCACGGCGCGGCACCCGGTTGCTCTCAGCCATACTGTCCGTGTGGTTGCGCAGGGAACGCACCACCGACACCATCGTGGCAACGGCCACGCCAGCCATTGCAGCGTAGATGAGCCACAACATGACTTCAGCTAAAAGGTAATCACCGATGTTTCCCATGTCATTTCTTGTATTTCGATAAGGTATCCAGCAGACTGATGGCACTTTCTTCCATCTGTGAGGTCAGATGCTCTATCTTTGACAGGATGTAGTTGTAGAAGAACTGGAGGATCAGTGCCACCACGATACCGAAGATCGTGGTGATGAGTGCCACCTTCATGCCTTCCGCCACGATGGTCGGACTGATGTCGCCGGCGGTCTGTATGCGGTCGAAGGCCATCACCATACCGATGACAGTACCGAGGAATCCCAACGACGGTGCTGCCGCGATGAAGAATTTGATCCAGGGACACCCCTTCTCCATGTTGCCAATCTGTACCGACCCGTAGTTGGTCAGTTGACGGTCAATCTGGTCGAGCGGTTCCCGTTCGTGTAGCAGTCCCTGATAGCAGATGCTGGCCACAGGGCCGCGTGTCTCCCGGCAGAGTGCTTTTGCACCCTCCACGTCGTCGACCGCCAGTCTTTCGTCAATGTCGGCCAGCAGTTTCTTGGCATTGATTTCAGAAAGGGTGAGGTAGAGAATGCGCTCAATGCAGAAGGCCAGTCCGCCGATGAGTGTCAAGGCCACAAGTGACATGAATCCCGCAGAGCCTTCAATGAATTTCTGCTTCAGCATCTTGTGGAGTCCGCCACCCTCTTGTGCAGCCGCGCTCGTGGCACTGAGGTCGGCATCGATGGCTGCCATGGCCGAGTCGGCATCCGTGACACTGCTCACGGCGGTAGCCACGGAATCCTCCCTTTCAGTGGTCTGTGCTACAGCATCTTGTGCAACCAGCATCAGTGTCATTGCCAATAAGGCCATCGCCCATTTCCGTTTTGTCATACGTTGATACATATTCCTTTTCTTCTTTTCGTTGGCAAAGGTAGTGCAAACCGAGAGAAATACAAAATAAAACCGAGTTTTATTTCCGCGTTGTTGGTATATGGTGTCATTGCACAAGGTCTTTTCTGCGGAGCAGGGAACGGTAAAAACGTTTCTGCCACCTTTGGGGCAGCAGTCTGACGAGGGTGCGCACGAACAGATTCTGGATCATCTGCGCGCAACTGATATATCCTTCTTTGTGGAAGGTGCGTTCAATGGCGATTTCCGAACGGAGGTAGCGCCAACTGCTGCGCCGGGAGAAGAAACTGTTTGATGTGCGGAAGTGTATCAGCGGCCGCTGTAGGTTGTGGAAACGGTAGCCTGCCTGCATCAAACGCACCCACAGGTCGTAGTCTTCAAACAGATAGACACCGCGATAGCCGCCCACCGATGCCACGGCCTTTTTGCGGAACATGACCGTAGGATGGTTCATCGGACAGCGCCGCCGACCAAACCGCACAATATCGCTGTGCTGTTCGGGCATACAACGTATGGAGACCGTCTGTGAGGGTGTGTCGCAGAACTCGTCCACCCATCCGCCCAACACGTCACAGTCGGGATGCTCGGACAGGTAACGGTATTGCACCTCCAGACGATCGGGCCAGCAGATGTCGTCGGTATCCATGCGTGCCACGAGGTCGTGATGACAATGGCGCAGTCCCTCGTTGAGAGCCAGTCCCAAACCTTGGTTTTCCTGGAGCGGCACGAACAGCATCTCCGGATGTCGCGTCACATAGTGGTCAATCACCTCGTGCAGGGCTGTCGTCAACGGGCCGTCGCCCACGAGGATAACCTCCTCGGGCGGACAATGTTGTCCGAAGACGCTGTCCAGACACTGGCGCAGGTAGTCGGGATGCTCCTTGCTATAGACGGAGAGCAGTACGCTGCAGGGTATTCGTTGCTTCATTTCTTCTTTCTTCACTCCTTCTTTCTTCACTCCTTATATATTATATAGTAACCCAATGGTCGGGCACGGGCGAGACCGCTCCTGCCCGTCGCCACCACAGCTTGGGGGCGATGTTGACGGCATCTTCCTGTGGTGCCAGCCATGCACCCCACCAGGAGAACGACGAGTTGGCTGTGATGTGATGGCGGCAGAGGGTCATCAGGTGCATGTCCTGCACGCTCCGCGTCCCCTTGTTCCAATCCACGAAGATGGTTTCCATGCCAGACAGCAGCGATTGCAGGTTTCCCTCGCACCATGCCGTGTCGTCGGAGAAGATGCAGCACAGTCTTGCCCCAGTATGTTTCTGGATGTGGCGTATTGCCGTCTCGTAATAGCTGGAGGCGCAGAGATTGTGAAACATCGGGTTGTCGATGTAGTCGGTGCGGCGCACGTGGATGGCCACGGCTTCTTCATCCTTTAACCGCTCGGCCAGCGCGATGTTTCCTTCATCGGTGAAGGTCGGGAAGCGGAACTGTTCCAACAGCGCCGTGCGGCAGTCGCTGAAATACGCCTCGTGCTGCCAGTAGCCGTCGTAGTAGATGCTGCCCTGCCGGCATACGGCATCGGGGACAAAGGAAAGGTCGCGCGGCTCCACACACATAGTATGCCGCTGGGGCAACAGCCGGCTACCGATGCGCCACGACTGGAAATTGGGATAGGGGTAGGCCACGCGCGCCACTGCGCCGTAGGACGCTTGTCGCACGTGGATGCCGAAGACCTCCGCGAGTTGGAACGTCCGCCGGTAGCCATTGAATCCGTGCAGGTCGGCCATCACCACCGCATCGGGATGATGCCGCTGCAGGGCGACGTAGAGGGCATACTGGAACATCTGATTGCCCAGTCCGCCGATGAACTTTACGATTTTCTCCGGTCTCTTCATCGTTGTCGCGTTTTGAGGTGAAGCATCTTTCTACCTGTCCGCTTGGCGGTCATGAGCCATCCTCCTATGGCCATCATCGTCCGCAGCAGAGGCTTGTTTCGATACTCCTTTCGGATGATGCAGGCATCGCTACGCCATGCCTTCATGATGTCGATGGTGCAGCTGATCTGCCCTTCATGGCCGTGCATGGACTCGATGACGAGGGTGGGGCAGTAGGCCACGCGCCCCGTCTGCAACATCCGGTAATACCACTCCACGTCGACCAGCCAGTGCAACTCCTCGCAGAACCTCTGCATCCTGTCGTGCCGGAATGCCACACAGGCGCACGGCCCGACGACGTTGAGGCAGAACAAGGTTTCGGCGTGGCGCAGCATCCACCGCTTTATCCCACGCGGAATCCACCGCCGCTTCCTTCGTCCGTCGGCGATGACGCGCACTTCCGATACGGCCACCTCGGCATCCGTCTGTCGCAGGGTCTGCCACAGGCGTGCCAGATAGTCCTGTCCGGTCAGTGCCTCGTCGTGATGCAGCACGATGCAGTAGTGGCCCGTGGCCTGGCGCAGTCCTGCGTTCCAGTTGCTCACCGCACCGAGCGCCGGACGGTTGTGCACATAGCGTATGCGACTGTCGGCCAGCGACTGGACATACTGTTCGATGCCGTTGTCCGTGGAGTCGTCGCAGACCACCACCTCCACCTCCACGTCCTGTTGGCAACGCACACTCCCGATGGCGCGCCGTGCCAACGGCAGGTGGTTACAGGTCGGGATGATGATGGAGAAGTCGGGTGTCATGCTTGCGGAAGGGTTTGCGGTTTCAGATGGATGAGATACATGCTGATCAGCAATACGGAGAGCGAGAGCACATTGTCGATGCTTCCGCCCCAGAAGAAGTCAAGCGCCAGTCCGAGGAAGAGTCCCAGCTCGGGCGCATAGTGCCGGTAGCGGTTAAAGCGCGAGAGGGTGTGGAACAATGACGCGATAAACAACAGCATCACGGGGATGCCGAAGCAAAGGCCGAAGAGCAGAATGGTAGACTCGGTCACGTCGGCGGTGGCCAGGGTGCGGACGCTGAAGCGCGTGTGCTCCGTCACCCGTTGGAAGAGGAAGCCGTGGCCCAGCAGCGGATGGTCGCTGATGCGTTCGATGGTGTTCCCCCACAACTTCCAGCGGAAATAGTTACTCTCGCTGTAGTCCATTGTCCAGCGTGTCAGCAATACCACCACGCCTATCGTGGCGCAGACCACGGTCAGCAATCGTCCCCGGTGGCGGTACAGCTGGAAGGTGACGAGGGCTGCGATGAGACCCAGGGAGATGAAATAACGCAGCGATCCGGCCAACAGCAGGTTGACGACCATCAGTGCCGCCAACGTCCAGCGTCTGCGACGCTCCAGCCGCGTTTCGTTTATCAGGAAGCAAAGTGCCAGGAACGAGATGCTGCCGGAATAGAGCGCGTTGCCCTTGATGCCTTGAAAGCGCGGAAGCAGTTCGCCGGGACGGATGGTGAGGTAGACCCACGGCAGCTTCACCCCGGCCACCTGCAGGATGTTGGCCAGCAGGTCGGCGGCGAAGATGGCATAGACCACATAGCTGACCACCGTCAGCAACCGCCGCTTGTCGTCCACGCCCATCAGCATGACGGCCAGGAAATAGAACTGTATCCAGCGCGTTAGCGGTGCCACCTCGATGGGGCGCGCCATCATCAGGAAGAGACCGATGACGATCGAGGTCATCGTAAAGGCCACAAACAGCGGTGTGGACTGGACACCCTGCGTGAAGGCCTGAGCGGAAAACAGCAGCAGGAGCGCCCCGGCCAGCAGCGGCACGAAGGCATAGCCGACAAACTGCAGCAACACCAGCGAGGCGGCAAAGAGCAGTAGGGCAAATCCTTGGCGCGTTTTCATGAGGCTGTACAGTGAAGGATGAAACGGATATAGCTGCCCAGCACGATGCTTTTCAGCAGGTAGGCCAGTAGCACGGCCATGGCCAGTGCCGACGCGCCCCACTGCAGCGGCAACAGCAGTGCCGTAAACAGGCAAACGGCTACGGCCCATCCGACGTTGAAGGCGAGACACGTCCACATCTTCCCGATGCTGTACACCGCCATCTCCATCACGTTCGACACGGCGGCAAACACCACCGAGACGGCCAACAGTATCAAGGCAACAGGGTCGGTATAGTCGTCGCCATAGAGCGACATGACGTGGGGTGCAGCCACAGCCAGCAGCACGGCCAGCACCGTGGCGATGGCGGCAATCAGCCGGATGTGCAGTCGCAGCGTGCGTCCGAAACCGTCCTGCGTCTCCATGCCCGACAGGATGGGCAGGGCGATCTGGCTGACGACACCGGGGATGAACATGATGATGACCTTCCACTGGTCTGCAGCCTCGAAGACGGCCAGCTCGCCGTAGCCGCTCTGTCGCACCAGCAAGGCACGGATGACCCAGAAAACGGGAGCGACCATCAAGGCCGAGAGGGCGGCTGGAAGGCTAAAGGTCAAGAGTAGTTGCCAGTCCTTCCGTCGGATGTGGGCCTCGTGCAGGTTGATGCCTGCCTGATGCAAGGCGTTGCTGACGGCCAGACGATAGACGCCATAGAGCAGCACCACGCCGAGGCCGAAGCCGATCACGGCGCCCTTCAACTGCCAAAGCCAGGCGCCGAGCGTCATCAAGGCGGCCTCACCGACGCTGCCGACGAGCGTGCAGAGCGCGATGGCCTTGAAGTCTTCCAGTCCGGCCAGGATGCCGTTGAGCGATCCGTTGAGGATGGACATGAAGAGCATCAGTGCGCCCAAGGCGATGGCGTTCCGCAGGTGGGGCGTATGGAGCACGTCGTCGGATAGCCACCCAGAGCAGAGCACCATGGCCGCCATGGATGCCACGCCAAGTGCCAGGGCGAAGCCGTTGGACAACCGGCAGATGGAGGCTGCACGCTGTGGATCGATGCTGTGGTATCGGGCCACGAAGCGCGTGGCGGTGACCCCGATGCCGGCCGCCCCGAACACGATGAACATGTTGATGGTGGATCGCACCATGCCCAGCTCGCCGAACGCAGTCTGTCCCAGTAGTCGCGCGCAGGCGATGCCCGCCAGCAACACCAGCAGCTTGCCCAGTGCCGTGCCCGTGAGGGTCCAGAAGGCACCGCGCGCCATGCGTCGTTTCAACTCATTCCCCAGTAGCCGTTGCGTCATCGCGTCTCCTTTCTTCCGTAGGATTCAGTCGGCGGAGGTAGAGCACCGTCGTCGGCAACAGCACGGCCAGTAGCCACGCGGCGGCGAGGGTCCATAGCTTGCGCGGGAAGACGGGACGCAACTTGCCCATGGGTGGTGTCACCACGCGGATGTTTTGGTTGCGGAAGGCTTTGCTGATGCGGTTCTCCTCGCGCTTTTGCAGCAGGTAGATATATAGCGACTCCACCACCTTCTGTTGCCGTTGGGCAGGCAGTGCCTTGGTGTATTTCTCCGGGATGTCCACCAGTTTTCCCGTCAGTTCGTTTTCCTTCTCCGCCATGCCCTTGAGCTGTATCTCGATCTGCGACAGGGCATTGGTGATAGACCCGGCAATGGCCTCGTGCATGGGCGCCAGCTGTGCATCGAGTTCGCGCACCAAAGGATTGCGGTCGCTACTGTTCTCTGCGAGGTTTTGCCGTTTCAGCACCAGCGTGTTGTAGGCTGCAATTTGTTTGGCGAAGTTGTCGTTGTCGGGTAGGATGTTGCCGGGCAGCACCTGATAGTCCTTTCCGTCCCGTTGCATCAACTGTTGCATGTGCTTCAGCACGTAGCGTTCGTTGTTCAGCCGCAGCACCGTGCTGTTGATGTTGGCGGCGGAGGAGGCCATGATGCCGGGTGTGGTGCCGCCGATGTCCTGCAGGTTGTCGCGCTCGTAGTCGGCGAGCTGCACGTCGTAGTCGGTGAGCGACTGCTCAATCTGTGCGATGCGCTGGTCGATGAAGTCTGTCGACGCCTGTGCCTCCTGCTCCTTGTCGGCCTGCCACGCTTTGAGGTAGACGCGTGTCAGCTCACTGAGAATGCGTTCCGCCCGTTCGCTGAAGGCATCGTCGTAGCTCAGCTGCACGATGGAGGTGTTGTTGTTGAGCACGTCGCCCTTCATCTTCTTCAGGATGCGCTCCGTCGCCTCGTAGGGTGGCTGTTTGGTGATGGTGATGCAGTAGTCCTTTTCCTGCTGCATCGCGGCAGGGAAGGTGGCGGTAGGCAGCAACGTGACGGGACCTATCGGTGTACGGCACACGGTGTTGAGGCGACCGCGCACCTCCCCGTCCAGTTTGTCCTTGTCCTTTCGGAAGTCCGTCAGCACCAGCGTGCCGTCGGCGTGCAGCGTTGCGCGAAGCTGCATCCGGTCGGTGTCCTTCGCACCGGCAAACACGGCCTTGACGGGCAGTGTCTGGCCGTACAGCTCCTGTCGGAAGAGTCCGTTGCCCGTGGTGTAGGTGAGGTCGAACTGGTTGTCCTTCACCACTTCCATCATCAGTGCTGGTGAGAGAAACACCTCCAGCTCGTTGTCCACGTTCGAGGTGATGCTGAAGCCCAAGTTGGCAAACATTCCCGCGCCCGTCATGTTGGCGAGCATGCTGGCCGGCGAGGTCTCGTCCTTCACCATGATGTCGGTGGTGCGGCGGTATTGCGGCGTGGCGAAAAGCAGGAAGAGCACGGCCACGAGGGTCATCGTCGCCCCGCTGGCCAGAAACCACCGCCAGTGGGCGGTGCACTCCCGGAGAAAGCTGTATGCGGTTTTTTCCATGGTCACGGTTGTTTTATCGGGCTATGAGGACGAGCAGCGAGGTGATCACTGAGGCCACGGTAAGCCACAGCGACACGGAGCGGAACTCGTTGCCGTTGGTGGTGGACTGCCGCATCTTGGTGGGGTTGGCCTTCACGTAGATGAGGTCGTTCTGGTGGACGTAGAAGGCCTCCGAGGCATAAAGCGCCTTGCCGCGGGTCAGGTCGGCCACGAGCGTGGTGCGCCGATCGCCGTTGTTGCGCACCACCACGACGCTGTCTCTCCGTCCATAGACGGTCAGGTCACCGGCCTTTCCCAGCGCTTCCAGCAGCGTGATCTCGTCCTTGCCGATACCGTACTCCCCGGCGTGGCTGACCTCGCCCATCACCGTATAACTCAGGTTGCGGAAGCTGACGCTGACGGTGGCGTTCTTCAGCAGTCCCTCCGCTTCCAGCCGTTGCCGGATGAGTTGCTCCACCTCGGTGCGCTTGAGTCCGGCCACGTGGACGCGACCCAATTGCGGGAAATCGATGTTGCCGGCCTCGTCGACGACATAGCCGTCCACATACTGTGTGCCTTGCACATAGCCACTGTTGAGGTCGGTGTTCATGCCCTTGTTGAACAGGGCGTCGAGTTCGGGACTGTTGCTCTTGACGAGGATGGCCATCTCGTCCTTCGGTTGCAGGCGGATGTAGCCGCTCTCTGGCGTCGTCATCTCCGTGCCGGGCTGCAGGTCCTGCAGGTAGTTGTAGTGTTTCGGTGTCACGCAGGCGGTCAGTGCCACTGCCGAGAGCAGGGCGCAGATCCATTGTGACGACCGTGTTTTTTGTTCTTTCATCATTCTCATAACGGAGGAATGTCCAAATAATTGCCAAAGTTACAAAGAAATGTGGAAATATCATGGGAAAAGCGCAGAAAAATGCAGTTTCGCACCTTATAATTATATGCGCGCGCGAGAACTTGCCGATTGAAAAAAACGGAAAGTGACCGTTGATCGCGATCAATGGCTTCATTCAAAAGTGAATGGACCCTTTGACTGCGATCAAGACGTCCATTCAAAAGTGA
>CAVBXH010000037.1:0-26418 GCA_963599475.1 Acutalibacteraceae bacterium
ATGTAATGCTTCCAAAGAACGCTCTCTTTTTTCTTTGCCCGCACCCTCGGAACTGTGCCCGATTGGTGAAAGCGGATGCAAAGGTACAACTTTTCCGGGAACTGACAAACTTTTTAAAAGAAAAATTAAGTCTATATGCAAAAATTAAACAGGAGTTTGATATAGGTCAACTAAAATAGACTCATACATTTTAGTTATATACAGGAAAGTCCGATGGTGACCTGCTTACCGCGGGATTTGTATCAGACGAGAAAAAAAGGAGAGAAATGACTGATAATTCACCTTTAATGTGTAACTTTGCACACATAAACATCAATGAATTAGCAGGAAGATAGACTTGAAACAATAATACAACGATGAAAAAGATATTGATACTGTGTGCCGTTGCCTGCTGGAGTTGGAGTGCTCCGGCGCAGACGCGTCAGCAGACGGGCGGCATCTACTACGCCTACCATTACAGAGACGACAACCGTTTTGCACAGGCGCCGGAAGGCTACACCCCCTTCTATATCAGCCACTACGGACGGCACGGTTCCCGATGGATGACCAGTGACAGCCGCTATGAGTGGGTATTCAACCAGTTTGCGGACAACAGCAACCTGACCCCGTTGGGTAAGAAGGTCAAGAAGATGCTCGGCAAGGTGTGGCAGAACGCCAAGGGGAACGGCGGTAAGTTGAGCACGCTCGGTGTGCTGCAGCATCAGGGCATTGCCGAGCGGATGTACAGGAATTTTCCGCAGGTGTTTGCCCCTGGCAACCGTGTGCAGGCCCGCTCCAGTGTGGTGGACCGCTGCGCGAAGAGCATGGCGGCGTTCACCGGGCGGTTGCAGCAGCTCCAGCCCGCCCTTGACCTAGACGTGAAGACCGACTCCGCTGACATGGCCTGGATTGCCTACGCTTCCCCGGAGGTGAAAGCCCTGGAAAACCGCACCCACATACCCGTCAGTATGTCTCCCGACCGTTTCCTGCACCAGCTCTTCAAGGATATTTCCAAGGTGGAAGCCCCCATGCAGCTGATAAGCGAGATACATACCGTAGCCTCCTCCCTTCAGGATGTGGGACTGGATTTCAAGTCCTACCCCCAAAAGATAGAACAAACCCTGTTCGATCTGTTCACCGACGCGGAGTGCCGGGCCATCTACGACTACAACAACTTGCGAATGACCGTCTGCAACGGCAACTATGCCACCAACGAGGAGATTCCCGCCCGTTCGGCCCTTTCCCTGTGGCAACATATCGAGACCGAGGCCGACCGAGCACTGGCAGCAGCCCGCCCCTCGGCCACCCTCCGCTTCGGTCATGACACGTCGCTCTACCGCCTGTTGTCCCTCCTGCGCATTGTCAAGGCCGACTACCGACAGTTGCAGGATGCCAAGGACTACGAGATTGCAACGGTCAATGGGGTAGATCTCATGGACAGGATTGTGCCGATGGCCGCCAATCTCCAGATGCTGTTCTACAAGAAAAAGATTGATTCGTCCGACTCCGTGGTCGTGAAGTTTGTGCTCAACGGACAGGGCATAGAGCTGGACATCGCCGACAATGACGTGGCGGAAGGCGATGCTCATGCCTATGCTTGGGCGGGCGTGAAGCACCTGATGCACCAGCGCATCCACCAGTTGGAACACATCCGCCAGCTCCATGCCATCAATACCATGGTGGGCACGGCGCAGGCCAACACCCAGACCGCTGGCATGTTCGGCAAGGGCAGTGAGGAGCACGGACAGACCCTTCCTGCCGTGCTCGTGCCGAACGGCCAGAACTTCTGGACCCCGCAGACGCAGGACACCGAGAAGAAATGTATCGCACCCTATTACTATAAGGACACGACCCTGCAGGGCTTCCGCAACAGCCACTGGATCGTGGGAGGCTGTACGCAGGACTACGGTTCGTTTACCGTAGCGGCGTTGGGTGGCAAGCTGCGGCTGCAGCCCGAGGAGCGTGCCACCCCCTTCTCCCATGCCGATGAGGTGTCCCATCCGCACTATTACCGTGTGCGGCTTGGCGACGAACACCTCCAGGCGGAGCTTACCGCCCTAAGCCATGCCGCCATCCTGCGCGTGACGCCTGATGCCGACGGCATGGTACATCTGGTCATCAACCCCAACAGCGACGAGGGTCAGGGCTATATCGAGGTGGACACCGTCCGCCATATCGTGTATGGCTACAACCCCGTGCACCGCATCTATCAGGGCTGGGGGGAACCCGCTGGGTTCAGCGGCCACTTCGTCTTGAGCTATGGTTCCCATGCGCTGGTGGACTATGGCGTGTTTGACGGCAACGGCAAGGCGGAAGGCGTGCAGATAGCCGGAAAGGAACGTATTGGGGCGTGGCTCACCTTCCAGGGGAAGGCCTTGCAATCGATGGCGTTCCAGACCGCCAGCTCGTTTACCAGCAAGGAAAATGCCCTGGCCAATCTGAAGGAAGAGGCCGAGGGAAGAACGTTCGAGGACATGCTGTGGCAGTGTCAGACCCTGTGGACGGAACGGTTGCACACCATCGACGTGGAGCACCGCGACACCGCCAAGGTCAACCAGTTCTACGGCGCGTTGTACCGCGCCTCCTTCCTGCCCCGCGAGATGAGCGACTGCAACGGCGACTATCCGCGGTTTGCCACGGGAGAGACCGTGCGCCCGGGTGCGTCAGCAGCAAAGGTCTACGGCGACTTCTCCATGTGGGACATCTACCGTGCCGCCCTACCGCTCTACAACATCATCACCCCCACGCTGTCGGGCGAGATGATGCAGTCGCTGGTCCAGATGTACAAGGAGGGCGGATGGATGCCCATCTTCCCTTGTTGGAACAGCTATACTGCTGCCATGATTGGCGACCACGCCGGAGTGGCCTTGGCCGATGCCTACGTGAAGGGCATCCGCAACTTCGATGCCGAGACCGCCTATGAGGGGATGCGGAAGAATGCCTTTGAGACACCCGCCTCCTTCGATGCCTACAAGAACGGCATGGGTCGCCGCGCCCTGAAGTCCTATCTGAAATACGGCTATATCCCGATGGAGGACGGGGTGAAAGAGGCCTTCCATACCGATGAGCAGACCTCGCGAACCTTGGAATATGCCTTCGACGACTTTGCCGTGGCACAGTTGGCCAAGGCGTTGGGCAAGCAGGCAGACTACGGCACGCTGATGAAACGCGCGGAGAACTGGCGCAACGTCATCAACCCGAACACAGGGTGGGCAGACGGCCGGCACCAGAACGGCCAGTGGGAGAACAACCAAGACCTGGTGCACCGCAAGAGCTACATCACCGAGGGAGCCACCTGCCACTATACATGGTATGTGCCGCACAACGTAGAAGGACTCTTCCAGGTCATCGGAGACCCTGTGGCACGGCTGGACCGGATGTTTGACGAGGGACTGTACTGGCACGGCAACGAGCCTTGCCATCAGGTGGCCTACCTCTACAATGCCGCCGGCGCGCCGGAGAAGACCCAGGAGCGCGTGCACCACATCCTGAATACCGAGTACAACGACACGCCGGGCGGACTGTCCGGCAACGACGATGCGGGGCAGATGTCGGCGTGGTATGTGTTCTCAGCCATCGGCTTCTATCCCGTCTGTCCTGCCACACCTTCTTACTATATAGGTGCGCCGAGCTTCGACAAGGTAACCTTTAACCTCGAGGGCGGCAAACAGTTCGTGTTGTCGGCAGACGGTCTGACTCCCGATGCCTTCCACATCAAGGACATGACGCTGAATGGGAAGCCGTCCACGGCATATCGGTTGTCCCATGACGACATCGTCCAGGGCGGCACCTTGCATTTCACCATAAGTGCAAAAGATTGATGATAGTGGAAAGGCGAAGCGGATTGCAGTATGAAGGCAAAATGGATGGCTATAGATGGGCACTTTGGTTTAGTATAGTAAAACGCTGCGGTTTAGTATAGCAAACCGCTTCGGTTTAGTATATTAAAACGCTTTGCTTAAATATAGTGACTTTTTATGGTCTGATATGGAAGGTACTCTCGTTCGGCAATACCAAGAACAGGGAAGAAAAACAATGAACCATCAAACACCTAAAAACTATACCATCATGCAAATCAAGAGACAACTACTGATGGCCTTGACACTGGTGGCCTTGGGCAGTTATGCGCAAGGCGGTCTGCCCCGGGAATACAATGTGAGCTACCTTGACCTCTCGGCAGGGCTGCCCACCAATTTCGTGGATGACATCTTCCGCGACTCCTATGGCTTCATGTGGATCAGCACGCATGGCGGCGGACTGGTACGCTATGACGGTTATGGCTTCACGGACTTCGGACTGGGAAGCACCACCATCGGACTGCGCAGCAACAGTTGCCGCAATGTGTGTGAAGACCATTTCAAGCGGCTGTGGGTGGCCTTCGAGGAGGGACCGCAGGTGGTCAATCTCGTCACCTTGCAGCCTACCATGCCCGCCTGCGCGGACAGCAGCTTGGAAAAGTTGTTGGACGAGTCCTTCAAGGAAGGGTGTACCCGGGTGTACTGCGACACGAAGGGACACGTATGGATGCTGACACGCGCCCGCCTCTACCGTTTCGCTTTCAATGCCTCGGGAGCGGTGAACAGCATCCTCTCCACGCCCTGCCCGTTCAATGCGCCTGACCTGGGACTGACCGACGTGTTCCGTAGGGGCACCGTCGTGCTGTGTAACAACGGGAAGGTCAGCGAGCTTACGGTCAAGGGCAACAAGCTGGAGGCCCGAGACCTTACCACGATGTTCGCCCCTTTGGGCAATCGCTATGCCACAGGCTTCGCGGTCTATAACGGCAGGCTGTGGATGGCCACCAACAATGGCCTGTTCTGTAGCGATAAGCGTGCGTTCCATGGCCAGCCGGCCGATATAACCCTGCAACACGAGATGGTGACCGGACTGGCCGTGTCGCCCGACGACAAGTTGCTGGTGGGTACCCTGTGCGGCGTGGATGTCATTGACGACAAGCAGGGACAGACCGAACACTGGAATACGGGCAGTATGGCCAATCCCTTGAGCAGCAACTTCATCAACTGTCTGTTTGCGGAGGACGGTCAGGTGTGGGTCGGTACGGAGACCGGTGGCATCACCAAGCTGACGCCCCGCTTGTTACAACTGGAGTATTACCGCCATGTACCAGGCGACGCGTCGAGCCTTTCCCGTAACGCGGTCAACGCCATCTATACCGAGGAGGACGGAACCCTCTGGGTCGGTACGGTGGAAGGCGGCCTCAACAGACAGTCTCCCCACGGTGTCGGTTTCGAGCATTACACCACCGCCAATTCCCGACTGCCCCACAACAGCGTCTCCACCCTCGTCGCCGACGGCAGTGGCCATCTGTGGATTGGCACGTGGGGCAGAGGTGTGGCCGTGATGCCCTTCTCGCAGCCCGGCGAGATGACGCGAATAGAAGAGCAGAACCCGCTGTTATACTTTGTGGGAGCGCTGGCGTATGATGCTATGAACGGCGGTATGTGGATAGGCACTAATGACGGCGTGTTCTTCTACGACCAGAAGCAAAACCGTCTGACCGAACCCTTCCCTGGATGTCGGGACGTGCGCGGCTGCATCGGCAGTCTCATCACGACCAGCGGGGAACTACTGATGGGGTGTGTGCAGGGACTGGTGGAGGTCGACCTGAAATCGCGCCACCGCACCGACGGCACCTTTACAGTGAAGCGCCATCCCTACAAGTTGGACAATCCCAAGAGCGGTGTCATTGACAAGATTCTCTCCCTCTGCCAGACGAAGGATGGCAGGATATGGATGGGCAGTAATGGCTATGGCATGTACTGCTACAACTACGATAAGG
This sequence comes from Acutalibacteraceae bacterium, assembly GCA_963599475.1. GTDB lineage: Bacteria > Bacteroidota > Bacteroidia > Bacteroidales > Bacteroidaceae > Prevotella. Next base: position 5,780 of record CAVBXH010000037.1, read on the forward strand.
ACGGCGAATCCCGGGTCAAGGCGTTTACCACCGACAACGGTCTGGCGAACAATACCGTGAAGGGCATTGCCGAAGATCGGGACGGCATGCTCTGGGTAGCGACCGACAACGGACTGTCCATCTTCAATCCCAAGAACGAGACGTTCAGCCGTTTCACCAAGGAAGACGGTCTGATGAGTACGCAGTTCTATTTCAACGGTGCCGTGTGCAGCCAGTCCGGCACCATCTATCTGGGGACGGATGCCGGGATGATGGCCGTGAACAGCATCAACCATGCGGCCTATAATCCCGGGACGCTGCGCTTCACGCGACTGTTGGTGGACAACCAGCCCGTTTATGCCGGCAGCGGCTATCTGGACGAAGACATCTCCATCGCCAAGAAGGTCTGTCTGCACGAGAGTGACAAATCGTTCACCATCAGTTTTTCAGCCTTGAACTACAGCAATGAGACGCAGGGGATGTTCCTCTATCGGATGCGCGGCTACGAGAGCGACTGGACCAGCCTGCCGTCGGGACAGCACAGCGTCCGCTATTCCACCCTGCCCGCCGGCAATTACGAGTTTGAGGTGAAATACATCTCATCCTTCGGCACAGGGCAGGAGCAGGTCATCTCCGTACCCGTCAGCGTCACGCCGTATTTCTGGAAGAGCTGGTGGTTTCTGACTCTGGTCCTGATAGGCATAGTGGTAGTAGGCAGACGGATCTATCTGCGCCGGTTAGCCGTGATGCGGGAGCGCGAGGCCGTGGCGCTGTACCGTCCTATAGAGGCCGCTCTGAAGGACAGTGACGACCCGGACAAGTTGCAGAGCCGCATTCAGGTGATTCTGGAGAACCAGCGCAGATACCACGAGAGTCAGGTGAAAACCATCGAGGCCGACAAGCAGGAGGTGGAGAAGAATACGAAGTCCTTCATGGCCGCGGTCATGGAGATCATGGAGGAGAATTACGGAAATTCCGAGTTTGGCGTCCACGAGTTGGCCAAGTCCATGGGCATGAACCGCAGTGCCCTCAGCAAACGTCTCAATGCGGAATGCGGACTTCCTACGGCCCAGTTTATCCGCGACTACCGCCTGGACGTGGCGAAGAAGATGATTGCAAAGAATTTCGCCAACCGCAACATCACCGAGATAGCCTATCGGGTGGGCTTCAACGACCCGAAGTATTTTACGCGTTGTTTCACTCACCACTATGGCGTGTCTCCGTCGTCCTATAAGGGCGCGCTTGACACGGATTAAGGGATTTTGGGATATTTTTAGGTTTTTCGCCTGTGTAGGGACACAAGGGGCGAATATATGTAAACGGTATACTATCGTCCACCATTTTTGCCGTTTATCCACCTTAATATTGCGTTTGTCCACCTGCTGTTTCGTATTTCATCGTACTTTTGCCGCCAAACAAACCTATATAAGTATTAACAAACAATAAAAACCTAAAGAAATGAGAAAACAGTTATTCTCTATGATGCTATGCCTTGGGGCTATCGGCGGTGCTTCATTCGTGATGCCGATGCCAGCCATGGCTGCTGTAGCACAAGACCAGGTGATTACAGTCAAGGGACAGGTTGTCGATGATCAGGGTGAGCCCCTGATTGGTGCAACGGTCAAGACCAAGGATGCCAAGACGGGTGTGGTGACTGATTTCGATGGTAACTTCGAAATCAAGGTGAAAGCCAACACTACCCTTATCGTAAGTTATCTGGGCTACAAGGACCGCGAGGTCGCCGTGCGCGGACGCGCAGTCTTGGAGCCCATCCAACTCTCTTCCGACAATGTGATGCTGGAGCAGGTGGTCGTTGTCGGTTACGGTACGCAGAAGAAGGCCGACCTCACTGGTTCTGTGGCCATCGTGAATGCGGAGGAGATGAAGCGTGTGTCGAACTCCAACATCTCCACCATGCTGGAAGGTAAGGTGGCCGGCGTGCAGATCACGTCCGACGGTCAGCCCGGTGCCGATCCGAGCGTGCGCATCCGCGGTATCGGCTCTTTCGGCAGTACTGCTCCTCTCTATGTGATAGACGGTGTGCCGATGGGAACCACCATCCGTGACTTCTCCCCGAACGACATCGAGACCATCCAGATTCTAAAGGATGCCTCTGCCGGTGCCATCTATGGTTCGCGTGCCGCCAACGGCGTGGTCATCATCACCACGAAGAACGGTAAGAAAGACCAGCCGTTGAAGGTGGACTATTCGGGCTATTTCGGTGCTGACCAGATTCCCAGTGATGTCTACGACGTAATGAACGCCGCGCAGTACAGCAACTACCTCGGACAGGCTTGTGCCAATTCCGGCACGACGCTCCCCGGCGGTTACAGCTTCGGCGAGGACGGCAACTACCATTTTCAGGACGCTACCGACACCAACTGGTTTAACGAGGTGTTCAAGACCGGCATCCGCCAGAACCACAACGTGGGTCTCAGCGGCGGCAGTGCCCACAGTACCTATAATGTATCGCTCGACTACTTCAACCAGAAGGGAACGCTGGAGGGTGCCGGACCGAACTACGAGCGTTACACCGCCCGCGTGAACAACACCATGGACACTAAGTTCGTGAAGTTCCGCACCAGCATGGTTTATTCCCACTCAGACCAGGACAATATGGCCCTCTCCAATGCCAACGAATACGTGCAGGGACTCTACGGTGACGTGTCCAACGTGTTGCGCAGTACCCTGCTGATGCAGCCCACCATCAAGGCATACGATAGTTCCACGTGGGTGCTCGACGACCTGGTGGGTGCTGCCAGCAGCTACCGTTACGATGCCTACGGCTATGGTGTGTATTATGACACCGTGCATGGTGATATCTCGGCCTCCAACCCGCTACTGATCAACAATATCCTGCAGCGCAATACGCTGGTGGACCGCTTCGTGGGCACCGCTTCCGCAGATGTAGACCTGCTCAACATGCTGGGCATCAAGAGCGAGAACCACGGCTTGCACTATAATGTGAACCTCTCCTACAGCAAGACCGAGTGTAAGGATAAGACTTGGATTCCGGCGTGGATACAGAGCAACCGCGTCTATCTGGACAAGAGCAACGAGCGTCTGACCAAGGGCTCGCGCAACTACAGCGATGCCTTGGTGGAGAATACCTTGAAATACACCGGTTCCATCGGCAAGCACAATATCGACCTGCTTGCCGGTATGACCTACGAGGAAGAGAACACCAACCTCCTGACTGGATGGGGCGTGGAGTTCTCCGAGCCGTACTTCCTCCAGCTCCAGAATGCCAAGAACACCTACTCTTCCTCTTATGAGTACAAGCACACCTTGGCTTCCTATGTGGGACGTCTGAACTACAACTACGACGAGAAGTATCTGCTCTCTGCAGTGGTACGTCGTGACGGCAGCTCCCGTCTGACCAAGAGCATCCGTTGGGCCACCTTCCCCTCCATCTCCTTGGGTTGGCGTTTCGACAAGGAAAAGTTTTTCCCCATCAGCCGCGACATCATCAATATGTTCAAGGTACGTGTCAGCTACGGTGAACTGGGTAACGAGAATATCGGCGAGTACCAATATATGGCCACCATGGCGCGCAACAACATGACCTATAGCTTCGGCAATAACAAGGTGACGGGTTCAAAGATTGCCACCTACGTGAATGAGAACATCGCCTGGGAGAAGAAGAAAACCACCAACGTGGGCATCGACCTCGCCATGTTCAACAACCGCTTGGAGTTCACCGCCGAGTGGTACAAGAACAAGTCGGAGAACCTGCTGTACGGTGTTCCCGTGCCAGAGCAGACCGGTGTGGCCAACACGTCGGTGACGATGAACGCCGCATCGATGGAGAACAGCGGCTTCGAGTTCTCGGCCACCTACCGCAACCGCGACCACGCCTTCAAGTATGACATCAGTGCCAACTTGAGTACCCTGAAAAACAAGGTGACCTCGCTCGGCTTCGGCACGGAGTCCTACATCACGGGGGCTTACGCCACATACGTGGGGCAGGAAATCGGCCAGTTCTACGGTTGGGTGTATGAGGGCATTGCCCGCACGCAGGCTGACATCGACAACCACGCCACGCAGAACGGTGCCAATGTGGGTGACTGCCTCTATAAGGACATCAATGACGACGGCGTCATCAATGCAGACGACCAAACCGTACTGGGCAGCGGTCTTCCGAAGGTCAACTTCGGTCTGAGCACCCACATGGAGTACAAGAACTTCGACCTGAGCATCTCCACCTACGGCGTACTCAACTATCATGTGTCGGACGACATCTACAACAGCCTGACCTCCTGCTATGGTTACGGCAACAAGGATGTGGTGATGCTGGATGCCAACCGTTACGCTGACGATGGCACATACATTTCCAGTGTTCCCCGCACCTATGCGGCCAACAATGCCACCTTGGCATGGAACGACCTCTTCAGTGAGCGCAAAATACAGAATGCCGCCTACTGGAAGATTGCCAACGTGGAGCTGGGCTATAACTTCCCAGACAAGTGGTTTGACGGTTACGTGAGCGGTGTGCGCCTCTATGTGTCAGCCCAGAACCTCTACACCTTCACGGCCTACAAGGGCTACAACGTGGACTATGCTGGCGGCACCTTCACTCCGGGCTATAACTTCTGCTCCTTCCCCAGCGCCAGAACGTTCATGGCCGGTCTCCATTTCACCTTCTGATAGTGAGAACAAGAACGATAAGAATCATTACCTAAAAGAATATTCGATATGAAACTCAATAAATTATCATTAGCATTGTTCCTCGGTCTCGGCACATTGGCTACCACGTCCTGCGAAGACAAGCTGGAACTGGTTAACCCCAACGAGCAGACCACCGGGTCGTTTGGCTATACGGCAGAGGAACTGGAGGAGTGTGTCATCGCCGCCTACCATGACATCCGCATGGAGGGTTCCACGGGACGTGTGGGCTACACGCTCGATGCCGTCCGTGGTGACGAGGTATGGAACTCCTCCCAGGTATGGTATATGCCGTTTGACGATATGAACTGTCCTATCACAACAGACATTTCCTCTTGGCCGTGGCGCGAGTATTACTACTGCATCAACGTGTGCAACTTCATCCTCTCCCGTACGACTGGCGAGAATGCTGACCTCAGCGAGGCGTTACGGCGCATCAAGGGACAGGCTCTGTTTCTCCGTGGCTTCTCCTACTATAACCTTGTCGGATATTACAAGGACGTGCCTTTGATTACCGACTATTCCACCTATTCTTCGCTGGATGGACTCTATGGGGCCAACAACACCTGCGACGAGGTGCTGGACCAGGCCGAGGCGGACTTCCTGGAGGCCATGGAACTGCTTCCCAACCGTCAGGCCGGTGGCGAATGGGCCAAGGGGCGTGCCACATGCGGTGCTGCCGCCGGCTACTATGCACGTACGCTGATGTTCCGTCACAAGTACAGTGAGGCATTGACGGTCCTCAAGGACATTATCGGTGGTCAGAAGTACGGCCAGTACAAGCTGATGGACAACTACGGTGACAACTTCCGTGAAGGGTCGGCCTACGAGAACAACGACGAGAGCCTCTTTGAGGTGCAGTATCTGGACTACGGTTCACAGGGCGTCGACGACGAGTGGACTCCCGTCAATGTCAGTGCCAATGCCAGTCAGGGCCATGCAGTGGAGACCAACTTCGCCCCTGGTGACTTTGGCGGATGGGCAGACCTGTCTGCTTCCCCTTGGCTGTACAATCTTTTCAAGGAGGAGCGTACCACGGCCGGCAAGCTCGACCCGCGCCTCTACTGGACGCTGGGTACGTATGAGAGCGAGTGGAACGGATTTGAAAACGGCAATGTGGCCTATACCCAGAAGATTACTTCTGCCGACACGCTCAGAACCAACAACAACTTCGGCGGCATCCCCATCGCGAAGTGGACCAATATGCGCACGGGACTCTATGCCACGGTGATACAGGGCTTGAAGTGTGGCATCAACCTCCGCATGATGCGCTACTCCGACGTGTTGCTGCGTGCCGCAGAGTGTGAGAACGAGGTGAACGGACCCACCCAGCAGGCCATCAACTGGATTAACCAGGTGCGAAACCGTGCCAACCTGGCTGACCTGAAGCTCTCCGATTTCAACAGCAAGGATAAACTCTTCGAGCAGATTGCCAACGTGGAGCGTCCCAAGGAGTTCGGTTGCGAGAACGGACGCGGCATGGACTTGATCCGCTGGGGCTTCTTCTACGACAGCGGTCGCTTGAACCAGTTGAAGGAACACGCATCGATCTGCAAGAACCCCAAGGTGGACGTGAATGAGATCAAGGCTCCTGTCACTTACGCACAGGTGCAGGCTGACGCTCCGTCGTATCTGACGTACAAGTGCCCCTATGACACCTACCTGCCGGGACATGAGTTCCTGCCCATCTATCAGACCCTGTTGAATAACAACCCGAACCTGAAGGGCAACTCAGCCAACTATGACACCGACAACTCGACCGACTTCTTCGGAAGGGGCTGGACCGTTCATCCCGTGGTGGACTTGAGCAAGTAATTCGAAACAACAATATTTTAGAAGAGATTTATCATGAAACATCTATATCAATTAGCAGTAGCATACGGTGTGGCAGTCATGGGCTTGACCGCACTGACAGGATGCGAGGGCAGTGAAATGTTCAGTATCAACAGTCCCGAAGGACTTTCCGAGAAGATCGACTCTATCGCCAACAGCAAGAAGGGCGCGTTGCCCACCATCTCGCCGACCACCCTCGGCGCTACGGACAACAGCAGCGGCTGGTGGGTTGCCCACCTCGACCAGGATATTTGCGTCGAGAGCGGCAAGGTCTATTCCACAACGTTCACCAACTACACCTCAGGGGTCAACAACTGGAATAACTATGTCATTGTGCTCCGCAAGGCCGACAAAACCGAATATGCGGTGCTCCGTTCCGATGACTATGGATGGGGAGATGCCGTAGGCGGAAATGGCTGTCCGAATATCACGCATAGCAATACCAGCTCTGCGGATTGGGCTGCATGGCTGTCTGAGATGGACGGTGCAAAAGTGACCGTGACTGTGACCAACTATGGTGACAATACGTGTGATGTCGTAGCGGATGTCGTTGGCAACAAGGGCACCACGTCCACCCAGAAATACCTCGGCATCCCGGTAGAGGCCGACAACCTGTATCTGGACTTCACCACCGACGGATGCCACTATGTGTTCGACAAGGCTGAGGTGGATGTGACAGAAGCCAAGGACCAGCAGCCCGTGCAAATGGAACTGGTCAATGTGCCGGAAGAGGTGGACAAAGGTTCGGAGCTGAAAGACCTGACATCCATCGTCAAGGCTAAGGTAACCTTCTCCGATGGTGCCCAGAAGGAAGTGGATGCCAGCGAGTTGACCTTCATCATTGTTCCAGCCATTGGCCAGGACGAGAACGGCACCTCCGTGTTTGACGCTGTGGGCGAGCGGTATATCGTTGCTACTTTCGGCCATACCTTAATGGGCAAGACCGCCGACAACACCATCAGTGCCAGTGTCAAGTTCGCCGTTGTTTCAGGCATCAAGAGCATCACCGTGACGAAGACACCTGCGCGCACCGACTATTATTTCTATGCCTCGGCTGCACTTGACGGTGTGGAGCGCACCTTGGCATTCGACCCGACGGGTATGGAGGTTACGGCCACCTACGTGGAGGGCGAACCCACTGTCCTTGACCACTCCAAGCTGACCTTCTCTGCCGTTCCTGCTACAGTAGGCAAGCACGAGGTGACTATCACCACCGAGAATGGCCGTACGACCACGGTTGAGGTGAATGTATCGGAGTCTGCCGTAACGGCCATCACTCCGAATCCGACATCGCTGGGCGCTGAGGACTGCAGCACAGGATGGTGGGCCGCATTCACGGAGGACATTAAGGTGCCAGCAGGCAAGACCTACGCATTTAATTTCACCAACTATACCAATGGCGCAGTCGCTTGGAACAACTACCTGGTGATTCTGCGCAAGGCCGACCTGGCAGAGTATTGTGTGACCCGTGCTGACAACTATGGCTGGGGCAACGGCTATGCCGCATGCACTCTCGTCAGCACCCATGAGGCTGTTCATGGGGACTGGGCAACATGGCTGGCAGCGATGAACGGTGCAAAGGTGAAGCTCTACGTTACCAACTGCAACAACGGAACGGCCGATATCCAGGCCATCGTCACCGGAGCAGACGGAAAGGTGTCGGCGCAGAGCTACTTGGGTGTCAACACCGTTGACCCCAGTGACCTTCAGGTTGCCTTCTCTGTCGAAGGTGCTCATCTGTTGTTTGAGTAATCAAAGGATGTTTTGACCAACGAAAAGAAGATATGAAACGCTATCATTTTTGGGCTTTTCTGCTGGTTGCTGTATTGGCAGTAGGGTGTGGCGGCGACGATCCAGTCACAGACGACCCAGATCCGACGCCCACCCCGACGCCTACACCTACCCCGACAGACCCTACCGCCGACGATTTGGCGAACTACACGTGTCCGACTTACGTGGACAACTACACCACCATCGCGGGGTGGGAGAACCGCAAGCAGTGGAACCTGGCCAATGTGCACGACCCTTCTGTGATGAAGGCGGCTGACGGATACTATTATATGTACCAGACGGATGCCAGCTATGGCAACGCCCACTCCGGCCACGGCCACTTCCATGCGCGCCGCAGCAAGAATCTCGTGGACTGGGAGTATCTGGGCGGTACGATGACGGTCGCCCCCTCGTGGGCCAGGGACAGTCTGAACGCCATCCGCTCCCGTCAAGGACTGAGTGCCATCAGCAATCCGAACTACGGCTACTGGGCACCCTGTGTCCGCAAGGTCAACGACAACCTCTACCGCATGTACTACTGTCTGGTGGTGGACAACTACATCAAGACTGGCAATTCCTCCACCGCTACCTTTGACGGTTCGTGGACGGAACGCTCCTTCATCGGTGTGGCAGAGACCACCAATCCGGCCAGCAACCTGTGGACAGACAAGGGCTACGTCATCTGCTCCTCCTCCGACAAGGGCACGGACTGGAGCCGCAAGAGCACCAGCGACTGGGAGGGCTACTTTAAGTTCAATGCCATCGACCCCTCGTTCATCATCACCCCCGGTGGCGAGCACTGGCTCATCTATGGCTCGTGGCACAGCGGCATCGCTGCCGTACAGCTTGACCCGTCCACTGGCAAGGTCAAGGCCAAATTGCCGGAGTCATGGGGCACCGCGGAGTACATCGCTCCCTATGGCAAAACCATCTTCACCCGTACCAACGGCAGCCGTTGGCAGGGGGCTGAGGCTCCCGAGGTCGTCTATCACGATGGTTACTACTACCTCTTCGTGGCCTACGACGGCTTGGCCGTGCCTTACAACACCCGTGTGCTCCGCTCGAAGAATGTGGACGGCCCGTACGAGACGATGGACGGCAGTGTGACCAATGCCGCCAATGGGGCCAACGACAGTCCTACAGTGCTGACCCATCCGTACAAGTTCGGCGACGGCTACGGCTGGGTAGGCATCAGCCACTGTGCCGTGTTCGACGACGGCAATGGCAACTGGTACTATGCTTCCCAGCAGCGTTTCCCAGAGAATGTGGCAGGCATCAACGCCAGCAATGCTATCATGATGGGTGGTGTGCGCAGCATCAAATGGTTGTCCAGCGGATGGCCTGTCGTGATGCCAGAGCGTTATGGTGCAGTGCCGCAAGTGGCCATCAGCGACAGCGAGATAGCAGGTACCTGGGAACATATTGACCTGGGCTACAAGTACGGTGTGCAGAAAGAGTCCACCACGATGACGCTGGATGCAAACCATCAGATTTCTTCTGGCGTGTGGAAGGGTGGCACCTGGAGCTTCAACGCACAGACCAACACGCTCACCGCCAATGGCGTGGAGCTGAAGGTGCAGCGCGAGGTGGACTGGGAGGCCAGTCCGCGCAAGGTGACGCTGGTCTACTCGGGACTGAGCGGCACCAAGAGTTACTGGGGCAAGAAGAAATAGGCTGAACCGATGAAACTCTTATATCTATTGGCAGGAGCGGCTGTGTGGATGGCCGCTTCTGCTGTAAAGGCGCAGCAGACGGTGGAACAGCCGCTGGTGCACGACCCCGTAGTGGCCTATGAAGGCGGCAAGTATTACCTCTACTGTACTGGCAACGGCATCACGCAGATGACCTCCGCCGATCGCCGCCATTGGACCTTGTCAGAGGAGGGCGTACTGTCTGAGGCGAACATCCCGGCGTGGACGCACGACAGTGTACCGGGCTTCACGAAGCATATCTGGGCACCCGATGTCATCCGCTACGGCGGCAAGTGGTATCTGGCCTACTCCTGTTCTACCTTCGGCAAGAACACCTCGGCCATCGGACTGCTCAGCAACACGACGCTGGCCGATGCCGATGGTTGGCGGGATGAGGGATGCCTCGTGGCCTCCAAGGAAGGCCGTGATGCGTGGAACGCCATCGACCCCAATTTCGTCGTGGACGGTGAGGGACAGCCCTGGCTCACCTGGGGCTCGTTCTGGGACGGCATCCAGTTGATACCGCTCGACCGAAAGACGCTGCACGTGAAGGAGGGTGCGAAGCCCAGCACCATTGCACGCCGCCATGTCCCGGGCGACACTACGGCGGAGCCGAACCCCACCTCCAAGTATGCGGGTACCAATGCTATCGAGGCCCCGTTCATCATGCGCCACGACGGCTACTACTACCTCTTTGTGAGCTGGGACTACTGTTGCCGCGGCACCAAGAGCAACTACCGGGTGGCTGTGGGCAGGAGTAGCAGTGTGGAAGGCCCTTACCTCGACAGGGACGGCAAGGACATGAGGGACGGGGGCGGAACGCTGATTCTCGAAGGTGACAAGAATACATACGAGGCCATGGGACATGGCGCAGCCTATGCCTTTCCCGACGGCGACCGTTTTTTCTGTCATGGCTATAGTCTGGCACACAACGGAGCCAGCATCCTGGTGGAGCGAACGATACGCTGGACACCGGACGGATGGCCGGAGCTGGTACGCTATGGGCTGTAGGGCCTACAGTCCATAGCCCAGGGCACATAAATGGATGGCTATAGATGGGCACTTTGGTTTCATATACTAAACCATTATGGTTTAATATACCAAACCATTTTGGTTTAGTATACTAAAACGAAATGAGTTACTATAGCAACCCATTTCGAGTTAGTATAGTAACTCATTTATAGTTGGTATAGTGACTTTTTTTGGCCTGATATGGAGACCCGAAACGGGCGTCCGCGGAGAGAGCTCTCGTTCGGAAATACAAAGAAAAACGCGGTTTTTCTTTGTATTTCTCTCGCTTAATCGTACCTTTGTCGGCTGAAACCAAGAACAGGGAAGAAAACAATGAACCATTAAACACTTAAAAACTATATCATCATGCAAATCAAGAGACAACTACTGATGGCCATGACACTGGTGGCCATGCAGGCCGTAGCGCGTGAACGCATCGACCTGTCCGTGAAGAATTGGGACATCACGCTTGACCCGAAGGCGGAATGGGTGGCCGACGAGCTGCTCACGCCTCCCGTGAACGTGGCCAACCTGCCGATGCATCTGCCCACGGGAGGCTGGCAGTTGCTGGACAGCCCGCAGAAACGCCAGGTGCAGTTGCCGGCCACCGTGGAGGGAGAACTCTGGGGATGGAACGGCCAGAGCTATGGAGTGACGGGCAACTATGTCGGTGTGTCGTGGTTCCGCACACAGGTGGACGTGCCTGCGGAATGGACGGGAAAGCGCGTCACCCTGCAGTTTGACGCGGTACGTTTCCGTGCCGAGGTGTTCGTCAACCGTCAGCTCGCGGGCTACGACCTGGTGAACAGCACACCGTTTGAGGTGGACATCACACCTTATGTCAAGTTGGGACAGCAGAACGAGATAGCGGTACGCATCACAGACCCGAACGGCAATTTCAACTGGAAGGACTCGCAGTGCTATTCCTGGGGGGACTATTTGGTCAACCCGTCCCATGGCTTCGGCGGCATCACAGGACGCGTTCATCTTTGTGCCACCGACCAGACCTATATCCATGATGTCTTCGTGGAGAACACTCCCGTTCCCTCTACGGTCAAGGTGCATCTGGAGGCGGGCGGACTGTCGGCGGCCACGCCCTACGCCCTGGAGGTGAGGGAGTGCGGCAAGCCACAGGTGGTATGGAGCAGTAAGGGAACGGTGGATGCGGCGGAAAAGACCGTTGCCATTGCCCTGCCGAAGGCCAAGCTCTGGAGTGTGGAACAGCCGAACCTGTACGAGCTGACGGTGAAGCTGGGAAACGATGCCGTCAAGAAGCGGTTTGGCTTCCGGTGGTTTGAGGTGCGCGACGTGAAGGGCGACCGCCAGTTCTATCTCAACGGCCAGCGCATCACCCTTATGACATCCATTTCCTGGAGCTTTTGGCCGGACAACGGTATTACGCCGTCGAAGGAACTGGCCTACCGGCAGGTGAAGGATGCCAAGCAATTGGGTCTGAACATGCTCAACTTCCACCGGGGAATTGGCAATACGGATGTGCTCGATGCCGCCGATGAGTTGGGACTGCTCTATTTCGAAGAACCGGGCGGCAACCAGTATCCGGCAGGTCGTTTTGACGACGGTACCAAGCATACCCAGTTCTATTTCAGTTACCGCAACGAGAAGCTGGCCCGCATGATACGCCGCGACCGTTCGCATCCCTCGCTGATTATCTACAACCTGCATAACGAACGAGGCGCTGCACCACAGGCCGAAGACCGCCGGGAGATGTTGATGGGGCATGCCCTTGACCCCTCCCGCATCATGACTTACAATTCGTGCAACGGCAAGAATCCCGAGGGACAGCCCGACGACCATTTCAAGCTACACCTGATGCCGGGCGACACCACCTTCTACAATATCGGCTGGTGGGACAACCATCATGCAGGAGGCCCCGGCGTCTACCATGACTATATCTATAAAGGGAAGGACGATTACCTGCGCTTCTCCGACAACAAGGGAGAGATCGTGTATTGGGGCGAAGAGGGTGCGATAGGTACGCCGCCCCGCCTGCAGCTGATCCGTGACGAGATTCTCCGTTCGGGACGTACCGCAGGATGGGAGGCCAAGGATTATCTGGCATGGTATGATGCCTACGACCAGTTCCTGCGCGACCGTGGATTCAGCAAGGCCTTCCCGTGCGTGGATAGCTTGACGCGGCAGATGGGCAATGTGGCCTATTATTACCAAGGCCGCGTGATGGAGAACGTACATATCAGCAACACCGTTGATGCGTATGCCGTCAACGGCTGGGAGTCGATGAAGCTGGAGAACCATTCGGGCATTGTCGACAACTACCGTAATCTGAAGGGTGATGCCGCACTCATTGCCCGCTACAACCAGCCGCTCTATCTGGCGGTGAAGCTCACGAACAAGGTGCTGGCCGTCGGCGACTCGACGACCGTTGACGTGTATATCGTCAACCGGAAAAACGTACATGGCTCGGCACAGCTTCTGCTGACGGCAAAGGATGCCGATGGACGCACCATGGCACAGAAGCGGCAGCGCGTCAAGGTCAGTGGTGGCGTGGTATACGGGGAGAACCTGACGACAGGTTGGTCGTGGCCGGTAACCAGCGCTGGCTATACCCGTGTAGAGGCGCAGCTGATACAGCATGGACGTGTGGTGGCCTCTGGCAGTGATGACATCTATGCCGTGGCCATGAACGCCAAAGGCATTGAGGGCACTTGCCTCGTGGCCGACACCACGGGTGTGCTGGCCGCCTATCTGCAGCGTCAGGGTATCCAGACGCAGGCGTACCACAAGGGACGCCCGCAGGGCGACTTCATGGTGGTTGGTGCTTTTGAACCGACGCAGTTTGGCAGCGGCTTCAGCGACATCCTCGAATGGGTGTATACGGGTCATACCCTTGTCGTGGTGGACAACACGGAGCGTTGGGCCGACCTGCTCTGCGACAAGGAGGTGATGGACTATCGCGGCAGCAAGGTCTTGGGCCGTTCCTGGTATGGCGGCAACTTCTTCTGTCGCGCACATCCCATCTTCGAAGGACTGCCTACCGACTGCGTGTTCAACTGGGAGTACCAGTGCTTCGCGGCCTATAACCGACGCCGTCTGGGACTGCGCGACTTCAATGGCGAGGTGCTCGTAGGGTGTGTCTCCGACCATCGCAAGGAGGTGTATTCCGCCCTGTCGGAAATTACCGCAGGCCGCGGTCGCATCCTGATTACCACGCTCGACATCCCAGCCTGCCTGAAGGGTGCGGTGGCCTATACCAAGAAGGTGGATCTGGACGGTATGAACGAATCGATGAACACGTTTGACACGCGGGGCATAAACAAGGCAGATGCAGTGGGCAGACAACTGCTGCTGAACATGCTGCGCTATGCTTCCCGTTGACGAATGTGTATGGTCGCAGGATTCTATGGCAAATCTGTAATATGGCATACATGAATAGAAAGGAACTACAAGGGAAACGCATCACCGTACTATTGTCCGGAGGAGTGGACAGTGCCGTGGTGCTCCATCAACTGGCTCAGTCAGGGCTGCATCCCGACTGCTTCTACATTAAGATAGGACCAGAGGAGACAGAGGAATGGGACTGCTCTTCGGAGGAAGACCTGGAGATGGCCACTGCCGTGAGCCGCAAGTACGGCTGCAAGCTGGAGGTCATTGACTGCCACCGGGAGTACTGGGAGCAGGTGACCACTTACACCATGGAAAAGATACGGGCCGGTCTGACCCCCAACCCCGACGTGATGTGCAACCGGCTCATCAAGTTCGGGGCGTTCCACGACAAGTGCGGCAAGGACTATGACCTGATTGCCACGGGACACTATGCCCAGACGGAAACGGACGCGGAGGGCAGGAAATGGCTCACCACCAGCCCTGACCCCGTGAAGGACCAGACCGATTTCCTCGCACAGATATACGACTGGCAACTGCAGAAGGCTCTCTTTCCCATCGGACACATGATGAAGGCGGAGGTGCGCGAGATTGCCGAAAGGGAACATCTGGCCAATGCCCGGCGCAAGGACTCGCAGGGCATCTGCTTCCTGGGGAAGATCAATTATAACGACTACATACGCCGATACTTAGGAGAACAGCCCGGCGAGGTCATTGAGTGGGAAACGGGCAAACGTATCGGGAAGCACGAGGGACTGTGGTTCCACACCATCGGACAACGCCACGGACTGGGGTTCGGCGGCGGTCCTTGGTTTGTGGTCAAGAAAGATATTGACCAAAACATCCTCTACGTCAGCCACGGCTATGATCCAGAGTCTGCCTACAAGAAGGATTTCCGGGTATGCGACTTCCATCACCTCACGCTCCCACTCGACCCACACCAGACGCATATCACCTTTAAGATACGTCACACACCGGAATTCCATCCGGCCACCATCGAACATGAATCCGAAGGACGCTTCGTTGTCCATTCTGCCGATGCCATACACGGTGTGGCTCCTGGCCAGTTCTGCGTGGTCTATGACGAGCAGCACCACCGCTGTTTGGGTTCCGGAGAAATAACGGTATGAAATAAATCGTTGGAAAATTTTGCCGTTTGTGGCTTTTAATGTAACTTTGCACACCATGACACCGAACCCCTTCAACCACACTACATGGAAAGAAAACGTCATTCTGGCCGATGCGGACTATGTTGACAAGGTGACCTTCGACCTGATTGTCAATTTTGAGCGCATCATAGGACGGCGCATTCCCAAGGCCGACATGGCCAAATGGGCGGACTGCATCGCGCTCGACGGTGGGTTGCGCGAGGGACAGCATGAGACGCAGGTGATACTGACGCACAGCAAGGATAAAAAGGGAATGGAGCATTTCGCTCCGGCGGTCTTCGACGGCGAGCTCGACAGCAAGGCCTTCAGCGACACGCTGGGTGAGTTCCAGTTCAGCTGCGTGACAGCGGAGGATTTCGCAACGGAAGAAGAACTCTTTATAGACATCATGCAGATGCTTGGGAACAGCGCCGACGTGAAGCGGCTGATGCTTGTCCCTAATGCGGAGCAGGACATAGAACTGGTGCGGCAGGGACTGCGCCACGTCAGTCCCGACAAGCATATTACCGTGTTTGGCATGCAGCCCCTGCCCGGCGGTAACTTCCGGCAGGAGATTCTCGGCTACTCGCTGATGGCTGCACTCGGTATCAGAGGGGACGAGATCAAGGGATGAACAAGTCAATGACGAAACAAAAACATAAAAAACAAGAATAAAGACAATGGGAAAAGTACTCATGATTGGTGCTGGCGGCGTTGCCACCGTAGCCGCTTTTAAGATTGCACAGAACACCGATGTATTCACCGACTTTATGATTGCATCGCGGCGTAAGGAAAAATGCGATCAGATTGTGAAATCTATCCACGCAAAGGGATACACCATGCCGATACAGACGGCACAGGTGGATGCCGACGATGTGGAACAGCTCAAAGCACTCTTCAACAGCTACCAACCCGAACTGGTCATCAATCTCGCATTGCCCTATCAGGATCTCACCATCATGGAAGCCTGTTTGGCCTGTGGCTGTAACTATCTCGATACGGCCAATTATGAACCCAAGGATGAGGCCCATTTCGAGTACTCCTGGCAGTGGGCCTATAAGGAACGGTTTGAGCAGGCTGGTCTCTGCGCCATCCTCGGTTGCGGATTTGACCCGGGGGTCAGTGGCATCTACACCGCCTATGCCGCCAAGCATCATTTCGACGAGATGACACAGCTCGACATTGTGGACTGCAATGCCGGCAACCACCACAAGGCTTTTGCCACCAATTTCAACCCGGAGATCAATATCCGCGAGATTACCCAGAAAGGACTCTACTATGAAGATGGGGAATGGAAGGAAACCGCTCCGTTGTCGGTTCATAAGGCCCTGACCTACCCCAACATCGGGCCGAGGGAGAGCTATCTGATGCACCACGAAGAGCTGGAGTCGCTCGTAAAGAACTACCCCTCCATCAAGTTGGCGCGTTTCTGGATGACCTTCGGACAGCAGTATCTCACGTATCTGGATGTGATACAGAATATCGGCATGAGCCGCATCGACGAGATTGAATATGAGGCTCCGCTGGCCGACGGCAACGGGACGGCCAAGGTCAAGATAGTGCCGCTCCAGTTCCTCAAGGCCGTTCTGCCTAATCCGCAGGATTTGGGACAGAACTACGACGGCGAGACCTCTATCGGATGTCGTATCAAGGGGGTCAAGGACGGGAAGCAACGCACCTATTACGTCTACAACAACTGCTCGCATCAAGCTGCCTATGACGAGACGGGCATGCAGGGCGTCAGCTACACCACGGGCGTGCCGGCCATGATTGGTGCCATGATGTTCTTCAAGGGGCTTTGGAAGAAACCCGGCGTATGGAACGTGGAGGAGTTTGACCCCGATCCGTTCATGGAACAGCTCAATGTGCAGGGACTGCCTTGGCACGAGGTGTTCGACGGCGACCTGGAGCTCTGACTCTCTTGACGGTCAATGGCAATCAATCTATTTGAAAAAATACTTATACTCAATACTCATCATGGCTAAGAAAGAAATCACAAACGAACCAGTCAACGCACAAAACGAGAAGATGAAGGCCCTACAGGAGGCCATGTCGAAAATAGAAAAAGCATACGGCAAAGGGGCTGTCATGCGCATGGGCGACGAACAGATAGAGAATGTGGAGGTCATACACACTGGTAGCCTCAACCTCGACATCGCACTGGGCGTGGGCGGTTATCCGCGCGGCCGAATCATTGAGATTTACGGTCCGGAATCATCGGGTAAGACCACCCTGGCTATTCATGCCATCGCAGAAGCGCAAAAGGCAGGAGGCGTGGCCGCCTTTATCGATGCAGAACATGCCTTCGACCGCTTCTATGCGCAGAAACTCGGGGTGGACATTGACAACCTTTGGATCTCGCAGCCCGACAACGGCGAACAGGCACTGGAAATCGCTGACCAACTCATTCGGTCGTCGGCCATCGACATCTTAGTGGTTGACTCAGTGGCTGCGCTGACTCCGAAGAAGGAGATAGAAGGCGATATGGGTGACTCGGCCGTTGGCCTGCATGCCCGCTTGATGAGCCAGGCCCTGCGCAAGCTCACGGCCACCATCGCCAAAACCAATACAACCTGTATCTTCATCAATCAGTTGCGTGAGAAGATTGGTGTGATGTTCGGCAGTCCCGAAACCACCACGGGTGGTAATGCGCTGAAGTTCTATGCCTCCGTGCGTCTTGACATCCGCAAGGGCTTAGCCATCAAGGACGGCGAGCAGGTGTTCGGCAACCAGACACGCGTCAAGGTGGTGAAGAACAAGGTGGCTCCTCCCTTCCGCAAGGCTGAGTTTGACATTATGTACGGTGAGGGCATCTCAAGGGTCGGTGAAGTCTTGGACCTCAGCGTAGAGTATGGTATCGTCAAGAAGAGCGGTTCGTGGTTCAGCTACGAAGACCAGAAACTTGGACAAGGTCGCGATGCCACTAAGCAACTACTGAAGGACAACCCTGAACTGTGCGAGGAACTGACGGCGAAGGTCATCGAAGCCGTCAAGACACAGGGCGACGCGAATGCGTGACAAAATGTCATGCCCATGTCGTTCCAATGTCTCCCATTCCGGCGTTTGGCACGTGCTTTGCTAATAGGTCGGCATCAACGTTTTTCGAATAATAAATAATAAAAAGAATACATTATGGGAAAGATTATTGGAATCGACTTAGGAACAACCAACAGTTGCGTTGCCGTTTTCGAGGGCAGCGAGCCGGTTGTAATCGCCAACAGTGAAGGCAAGCGCACGACTCCTTCCGTGATTGGCTTTGTGAAGGACGGTGACCGCAAGGTGGGTGACCCTGCAAAGCGTCAGGCCATCACCAACCCGAAGAACACGGTCTACTCCATCAAGCGCTTCATGGGTGAGACCTATGAGCAGAGCCGCAAAGAGGCAGAAAGCATGCCGTATACCGTGGTCAACGAGAACGGTTATCCGCGCGTAGACATTGACGGACGTAAGTACACACCGCAGGAAATCTCGGCCATGATTCTTCAGAAGATGAAGAAGACGGCAGAGGACTACGTCGGACAGGAGATTACGGATGCCGTCATCACCGTGCCGGCCTATTTCTCCGACTCACAGCGTCAGGCCACGAAGGAGGCCGGACAGATTGCCGGTCTCAATGTGCGCCGTATCGTCAACGAGCCTACGGCTGCTGCATTGGCCTACGGTGTGGACAAGGCCAACAAGGACATGAAGATTGCGGTGTTCGACCTCGGTGGTGGTACCTTCGATATCTCTATCCTTGAATTCGGTGGCGGCGTGTTTGAGGTGCTGTCTACCAATGGTGACACCCACCTTGGCGGTGACGACTTCGATCAGGTCATCATCAACTGGCTGGCCGACGGCTTCAAGAACGACGAGGGCGTTGACCTGCGCAAGGACCCGATGGCCATGCAGCGTCTGAAGGAGGCTGCCGAAAAGGCCAAGATTGAGCTGTCCAGCTCTACATCCACAGAAATCAACCTGCCCTATATCACCGCCGTTGACGGTATGCCCAAGCACTTGGTGAAGACGCTGTCGCGCTCCCAGTTCGAGCAGTTGGCACACAGTCTCATTCAGGCTTGTCTCGTACCTTGCCAGAAGGCTATGGCCGATGCCAAGCTCTCCAACTCCGATATTGACGAGGTCATCCTCGTGGGTGGTTCCAGCCGTATTCCTGCCGTACAGGAACTCGTGAAGAACTATTTCGGCAAGGAGCCGTCAAAGGGTGTGAACCCCGACGAGGTGGTGGCCGTAGGTGCAGCCATCCAGGGTGCAATCCTCAACAAGGAGGAGGGTGTAGGCGACATCGTATTGCTCGACGTGACCCCGTTGACGCTCGGTATTGAGACCATGGGTGGCGTAATGACGAAGCTGATAGATGCCAACACCACCATCCCCTGCAAGAAGAGCGAGGTATTCTCCACCGCAGCCGACAACCAGACCGAGGTGACCATCCACGTGCTGCAGGGCGAGCGCCCCATGGCAGCCCAGAACAAGAGCATCGGCCAGTTCAACCTGACGGGCATCACTCCCGCCCGTCGTGGTGTTCCGCAGATTGAGGTGACCTTCGACATTGATGCCAACGGCATCCTCAAGGTGTCTGCCAAGGACAAGGCCACCGGCAAGGAACAAAGCATCCGCATCGAGGCTTCCTCAGGCTTGAGCGAGGACGAAATCAACCGCATGAAGGCCGAGGCAGAGCAGAATGCCGAAAACGACAAGAAGGAGCGCGAGCGTGTGGACAAGATGAACCAGGCTGACTCCATGATTTTCCAGACGGAGAATCAGCTGAAGGAGTTGGGCGACAAGCTCCCCGCAGACCAGAAGCCAGCTATCGAGCAGGCACTGCAGCAGTTGAAGGATGCCCACAAGGCCGGCGACACCGCAGCCATCGACACCGCCATCAACGCGCTGAATGCAGCATGGCAGACCGCCTCGCAGCAGATGTACCAAAATGCCGGGGCACAGCCCGGTGCAGGTGCTGGCGCAGGACAGCAGCAGTCGCAGCAGAATACTTCCAAGGACGACAACATCCAGGATGCCGACTTCGAGGAGGTGAAGTAAGCAGAGACAACTACCGAAAGGTATAGATAGGCAAATCCGCATAGCTCATGGAGCTATGCGGATTTTCTTTTATGGTGGTTTGAAAATAAGTCACTATATTTAAGCAAAGCGTTTTAATATACTAAACCGAAGCGGTTTGCTA
>CAVBXH010000038.1:0-25430 GCA_963599475.1 Acutalibacteraceae bacterium
TATTACCCAGGGTGTCGCTTCGCTTGCCCTGGGCTATGTACTGTTGGGCTTTCAGTCCGACATTGACTTCCGTCGACATCGCTTGCTCTGGGCTTTGGTTTCCCTTTGGCCGCCGATTTTCAATTCAGCCCAATGAATGAGGTTCGCTGAATAGTTACGATTACTTAGTCGAAAAAAATATTTCCCTGCCTGGAGAAATGCTTTTCTCTGCATTCGCTGCTCCAAAATTTGCTTTCAGCTTATTTTGTCGCGACTCAGCAGAGGAAAAGCGAGCTTTTCTCTGCATTCACTGCTCCAAAATTTGCTTTCAGCTTATTTTGTCGCGACTCAGCAGAGGAAAAGCGAGCTTTTCTCTGCATTCACTGCTCCAAAATTTGCTTTCAGCTTATTTTGTCGCGACTCAGCAGAGGAAAAGCGAGCTTTTCTCTGCATTCACTGCTCCAAAATTTGGTTTTTTCCTCGCTTAATCGTACCTCTGGCCTGCGGCCGAAGGTACTCACGCTAACCTGCGGTTTTCTTCCTCCTCGCAAGGCATAGCCGGAGCAAGCTCCGCTCTGCCCTTGCTTCGTTCGTCAGTTCAAGAATAAAAATAAATTGGCATTTATTTTGTATTCTCTTCGCTTAATCGTACCTTTGCAGGGAGATAATGGATAGATGATGCATACAAGAGAAGAAAAAATGGAAGCCTTCGGGCGAATGCTCGACGTGCTGGACACGTTGCGCGAGAAATGTCCGTGGGACAGGAAACAAACCAACGAGAGCCTGCGCCCCAACACCATAGAGGAAACCTACGAACTCTGCGATGCCCTCGCCAAAGGACAGACGGCTGAGGTCTGCAAGGAACTGGGCGACGTGCTACTCCATATCGGCTTCTACGCTAAGATGGGCGAGGAGAAACAACAGTTTGATATAGCGGATGTCTGCAACCACTTGGTCGACAAACTTATATACCGCCATCCTCATGTCTACCATCCTTCGCAGGTGGGAGCGCCGCATCCACAGCCATTGCCCTACGGCGAGAACGCCGACGAGCAACAGAAGGAGAAGACCGAAAGCGTGGAACAGATCCTCGACAACTGGGAACAGCTCAAGCAGAAAGAGAAGGACGGTAACAAGACCGTGCTGTCTGGTGTGCCCACGGCACTGCCCTCCGTCATTAAAGCCTACCGCATCCAGGACAAGGCACGTCACGTGGGCTTCGACTGGGAAGACCGGCAGGACGTGTGGAAGAAGGTGCGCGAGGAACTGGGCGAGCTGGAGGCGGAGCTCAACCGCGAAGACCAGGCGCGCTCCGAGGAGGAGTTGGGCGACTTCCTCTTCTCCGTCATCAATGCGGCGCGCCTCTATCACCTCAACCCTGACAACGCGCTGGAGCAGACCAACCAAAAGTTCATCCGACGCTTCAACTACATCGAACAGCACAGCATCAAGGTCGGGAAACCGCTGACGGAGATGACGCTGGAAGAGATGGATCGTCTCTGGAACGAAGCCAAACAACAGGAACAGTAAACGACGACCACCCATGGAACCGTTTCGCGTACATATCTTAGGTTGCGGCAGCGCACTGCCCACACTCCGCCACAACGCCTCGTCGCAGGTGGTGGAGCTGCGGGGAAAGCTCTTCATGGTAGATTGTGGAGAGGGCACGCAGATGCAGTTGCGACGCTCCAAGATACGCTTCGCGCGCCTGTCGGCCGTGTTCATCAGCCATCTGCACGGTGACCATTGCTTCGGCCTGATTGGTATGCTGAGCACTTTCGGACTGCTGGGACGCACCGCACGCCTCGATATCTATGCCCCAGCACCGTTGGCCGACATGATGCAGCAACAGATGAAGGTGTTCTGCCACGACTTCGACTATGACATCGTATTCCACGATGTGGACACGCGCCAGCGGAAAACGGTCTATGAAGACCGCTCGCTGACGGTAGAGACCATCCCCCTCGCACACCGCACGCCCTGTTGCGGCTACCTGTTTCGCGAAAAACCCACTCTGCCGCACATCCGGCGCGACGTGCTCGATGCCTACCACATCCCCGTCTCGCAGGTCAACAACATCAAGACGGGGGCAGACGGAGTAGGCGAGGACGGCACTGTCGTCAGCCACAGCCGGCTCGTCACACCGGCAGAACCGCCGCGCAGCTACGCCTATTGCAGTGACACGCGCTATATGCCCGAACTATCAGGGCAGTTGCAGGGCGTCACCACACTCTACCACGAGAGTACTTACAGCGAGGAATACAAGGCGTTGGCTGAGAAATACATGCACGCCACAGCGCGCGAGGCGGCCATGACTGCACGCGATGCTGGAGTGCAACAATTGTTGCTGGGTCACTATTCTTCGCGTTGCGAAGATGAGCGCGTGCTACTCAACGAGGCGCGCGAGGTGTTCCCTAATGCCCTGTTGGCCACGGAAGGGATGGCCGTCGACGTGTCTACAAACGCTGCCGCTCTAGAAACGGAAAACCAAGCATCAACAGATCAATCATCCGCGTTATGAGAAAAGCCATCCTGCTGTTGCACGCCCTCCTGCTGGCTGTGGCCGCCCCTTCCTCGCTGAAGGCAGCGGAGACAGTGGAAGGGCGCATAGTTGCGGAGACCGACAGCGAGGCCGTGAGCATCACCGTCGAGGCACAGACCATCCGTGTCGAGGGGGCGGAGGGGCAGACCCTGAAGGTGTTCGCGCTCTCCGGTCGTCTGCTCATGACGGTAAGGATTGTAAGTCCGTCGCAACGGATGGAATGGAACCTGCCCAAGGGTTGCTATATTATCAAGGTGGGGAAGGTGACCAGAAAGGTGGTGTTCTGACAGATGACGATGAACTGGCAGAAACACAGCGAGAGGGAACTGATGGACATGCTCCAGCGGCCGGAACAGCGCCGGGCGGCGTTTGCCATCATCGTGGAGCGCTACAGTGAACCACTCTACTGGAAGGTGCGGCGCATCGTGCTGACGCATGAAGATGCCGACGACGTGATGCAGAATGTGATGCTCAAGGCATGGACCAATATCGACTCCTTCCAACAACAATCGCTGCTCTCCACGTGGCTCTATCGCATTGCAGTCAATGAGAGTCTGGACTTCCTGCGCAGTCAGCGCAAACGGTCGTTGCGACTGGATGCAGACATCCAGACGGAAATGGCCGAACGATTGCTGGCCGACCCTTACTTTGACGGCGATGAAACAGAGGTCTTGCTGCAACAGGCCATTGCCCAATTGCCCGACGTGCAGCGCACCGTGTTCACCCTACGCTATTACGACGGCATGAAATATAGCGAGATGAGCCAGTTGCTCGATACGTCAGAGGGGGCGTTGAAGGCTTCCTACCACATCGCCGTGAAGAAGATTACAGCGTTTTTCCATCAACACGATTAAACCATCGCACCCGTCGAACGTCAAAACCCAAAAAGCAATGCCAATGAACGAAGAGAGGTACATCCGTCAGCGAATGTCTGGAAGGCAGCCATTCAGCGTGCCCGAAGGATATTTTGATGATTTCCGCGCACGCGTCATGGCCAACCTGCCAGAGACTGCTGACTGCAGGGAAGTGCAGAAAGCAGAATACAGGAAGACACTTCGACACCCCTTGCACCTGTGGTGGGCGGCAGCAGCGTGTCTCGTGGTTATGGTGGCAGTAACATCCCTCTATTTCAACCACACCGCGCACCAGTACACCAGTGAGTTACAGACCGCCGAGGCCGCCAGTGACCAGTTCGTGGACGATATGGCCGACTACGCCGTGGTGGACAATACCGACATCTACGCCTGCCTTGAAGGCTATTGACAGCACCCCAGCTACAGCACGTTTCCCAAAACCGACAAGATAGTATGAAGACTACAATGCGACTCACCTTACTCACCCTTTTCATCGCAGCTTCCCTCCTGACGGGGGCGGCACAGAACAAGCAAGGCTTTTCTCCCGAAAAATTCGATGCAGACCTCGCCGCGTTCGTCACCCAAAAAGCACAACTCACGCCCCAGGAGGCGGCCAAGCTCATACCGCTGATGAAGGAGATGCACAACAAGCAACGGGCACTTATGGCCAAGATACGGCAAACGGACAGAAGACAACTGCACCAGCCTAATGACACGGAAGCCTGCCGCAAGGCACTCGTAGAGCGTGACAAACTCAACATCGAACTCAAAACCATTGAACAGAAATACCACAACAAGATGATGCGTGTTGTGCCGGCCTGCAAGGTGCTGGCTGCTGTTGAGGCCGAGGATCATTTCTTCCGTCACGCCATGAAACAATGGAAGAACAGACCATCACGGAAAAAGAAATGACGCAAAACTTATAGTTTCGTAGGTTTTTGGCCGGAAAACTTTCAGATTGGCGGTTAAAAAACGATGATTTGTTGTGGTTTATAAGGAATAACGATAGAAATGTGAAGAATTATTTTGCCGTTCGGAGATAATTGTGTAACTTTGCACCGAGAACACTGAAGTGTCTTTCCTGCTGACGATGGAGCGAAAGGCACTTTTTATTAAAAAGGTGAAAAGAAAAAACAACTGAAAAGACAATGAGTGACAGATTATTTATCTTCGACACGACACTGCGCGATGGCGAACAAGTGCCTGGCTGCCAGTTGAACACCGTAGAAAAGATACAGGTGGCAAAAGCCCTCGAACAACTGGGTGTGGACGTAATCGAAGCAGGATTTCCCATCAGTAGTCCGGGAGACTTCAACAGCGTGATAGAAATATCAAAGGCCGTTACATGGCCTACGGTATGTGCGCTGACGCGTGCCGTACAGAAAGACATCGATGTGGCTGCCGACGCACTGAAATACGCCAAGCACAAACGCATCCATACTGGTATCGGAACATCGGACTCGCACATCAAGTATAAGTTCAACTCCACCCGTGAGGAGATTATCGAACGTGGTGTGGCCGCCGTGAAGTATGCCAAGAAATATGTGGAGGACGTGGAGTTCTACTGCGAGGACGCAGGACGCACGGACAATGAGTATCTGGCACGTGTGGTGGAGGCCGTCATCAAGGCCGGAGCCACCGTGGTCAACATTCCCGACACGACGGGCTACTGCCTGCCGCAGGAGTATTTCGAGAAAATCAAATATCTGAAGGAACACGTCGACGGCATTGACCGGGCTGTTCTCTCCACCCACTGCCACAACGACCTCGGCATGGCTACGGCCAATACGCTGAGCGGTGTGCTCGGCGGCGCACGCCAGGTGGAGGTCACCATCAACGGTATTGGTGAACGTGCCGGCAACACCTCGCTGGAGGAGATTGCCATGATTCTGAAATGTCACAAGGGACTGAATATCGAGACGAACATAAACACCACGAAGATTTACCCCATCAGCAGGATGGTGTCGAGCTTGATGAACATGCCCGTGCAGCCCAACAAAGCCATTGTGGGACGCAACGCCTTCGCCCATTCCAGCGGCATCCATCAGGATGGCGTGCTGAAGAATGTGCAGACCTACGAAATCATAAATCCGAAGGATGTGGGCATTGACGACAACGCCATCGTGCTGACAGCACGTAGCGGACGCGCCGCACTGAAACATCGCTTGAGTGTGAACGGCGTGGAGGTGGACGAGCAGAAACTGGACAAAATCTACGAGAAATTCCTGCGGCTGGCCGACCAGAAAAAGGAGGTCAACGATGCCGACGTGCTCATGCTGGCAGGAGCGGACACGGCAGAGGCGCACGCCGTGAAGCTCGACTTCCTACAGGTGACAACGGGAAAGGGCGTGAAGAGTGTGGCATCAATAGGACTCGACATCAGCGACCAGAAATTCGAAGCCGCCGCATCGGGCAACGGTCCTGTGGACGCTGCCATCAAGGCGCTGAAGAAAATCATCAGCAAGCAGATGACACTGAAAGAGTTTACCATCCAGGCCATCTCCAAGGGGTCGGACGATGTGGGAAAGGTGCACATGCAGGTGGAGTACGAAGGAAGCATCTACTACGGCTTCGGCGCAAATACGGACATCGTGACGGCTTCGGTGGAAGCATATATTGACTGTATCAATAAGTTTAAGAAGAAATGAATACACTTTTCGACAAAATCTGGGACAAACACGTCGTTCAACAACTGGCAGACGGGCCCACACAACTGTATATTGACAGGCTCTACTGCCATGAGGTGACATCGCCGCAGGCCTTCGACGGTATGCGTGCACGCGGACTGAAATGTTTCCGACCGGACCACATCTACTGTATGCCCGACCATAACACACCGACACACGACCAGGACAAACCCATCGAAGACCCGGTTTCCGCCAAGCAGGTGGGCACACTGGCAAAAAATGCTGAGGAGTTCGGACTGACCCATTACGGCATGATGTCGAAAGACAACGGCATCATCCATGTGGTGGGTCCGGAGAAGGGACTCTCCCTGCCGGGAATGACCATCGTCTGCGGTGACTCGCACACCTCCACCCACGGAGCAATGGGGGCTGTGGCCTTTGGCATCGGCACTTCCGAGGTGGAGATGGTGATGGCCTCGCAGTGCATCCTGCAACAGAAGCCCAAGTCTATGCGCATCACCATCAACGGAACGCTGGCAAAAGGAGTGACCGCCAAGGATGTGGCCCTCTACCTGATGAGTCAGTTGACCACATCAGGGGCTACGGGCTATTTCGTGGAATACGGTGGCGACGTGGTGAAGAGTCTTTCTATGGAAGGACGGCTGACGCTCTGCAACCTCTCAATAGAGATGGGTGCTCGCGGAGGCTTTGTAGCTCCCGACGAGACGACATTTCAATACATTAAGGGACGCGAGTTCGCTCCGCAGGGAGAGGCTTGGGACAAAGCCGTGGCCTACTGGAAGACGCTCAAGAGTGGAGACGACGCCGTGTTCGACAAGGAACTTGTGTTTGATGCCAAGGATATTGAACCGCGTGTCACCTACGGCACGAACCCCGGAATGGGCATCGGCATCACGGAGGCCATCCCACAGGAACAAGGTGCAGGATTCCAGAAATCGCTCGACTATATGGGATTCAAAGCCGGAGAGAAATTGCTCGGTAAGGAGATTGACTATGTCTTCCTCGGCGCATGTACCAACGGACGCATTGAGGACTTCCGCGCCTTTGCCTCCATTGCCAAGGGACGCAAGAAGTGTAGTCGCGTAGTGGCATGGCTCGTGCCCGGCAGTTGGGCGGTAGACCGGCAGATTCGCGAAGAGGGCATCGACAAGGTGCTGGAAGAGGCTGGGTTCGAGATACGCCAGCCGGGATGCTCGGCGTGTCTGGCCATGAACGACGACAAGGTGCCGGCAGGGAAATACTGCGTGTCAACTTCCAACCGTAACTTTGAGGGACGACAGGGACCGGGTAGCCGCACCATCCTCTGCTCGCCGCTGGTGGCCGCTGCCGCTGCTGTGACGGGAAGGATTACCGACCCCCGAGAACTGCTTTAACAACGACCATACAACTTACTGAAAATGAAACAGAAATTCAATATTATAACGTCTACGTGCGTGCCGCTTCCGTTGGAGAATGTGGATACGGATCAAATCATTCCGGCACGCTTCCTCAAGGCAACGACCAGGGAGGAAAGTTTCTTTGGCGACAACCTCTTCCGCGACTGGCGATACCATGCCGACGGAACACCCAACAAGGACTTCGTGCTCAATAATCCAACCTATGGCGGATGCATCCTCGTGGCAGGAAAAAACTTCGGTTCGGGTTCCAGTCGTGAGCACGCCGCCTGGGCCATTGCGGGATATGGTTTCCGTGTAGTTATCAGTTCTTTCTTTGCCGACATCCACAAGAACAACGAGCTTAACAACTTCGTGTTGCCTGTTGTCGTCAGCGAGGACTTTTTGGCGGAGCTCTTCGACAGCATCGGAAAAGACCCGAAAACGGAGGTGGAGGTGAACCTGCCCGAACAGACCGTCACCAACAAGGCTACGGGACGGCAGGAAACTTTCGACATCAACGGATACAAGAAACACTGCCTGGTCAACGGCCTGGACGACATCGACTTCCTGCTTCAGAACAAGGACAAGATTGAACAATGGGAACAGCGGAACGCATAAACGCCGCGCCACGCCAGCTTCCCTACATCGAAATCATGGACTCGACGCTGCGCGACGGCGAACAGACCAATGGGGTCTCGTTCGTGCCGCACGAGAAACTCATGATTGCCAGGATGCTGCTGAATGGGGTCAACGTGGACCGCATTGAGGTGGCTTCGGCAAGGGTGTCGGAAGGCGAGAAGGAGGCGGTGACCATGATTTGCCGGTATGCGCGCAACATCGGGAAACTGGAACGCGTAGAGGTGCTCGGATTCGTGGACGGAGGATGCTCCGTCGACTGGATTGACGAGTGCGGTGGAAAGGTTATCAACCTGTTGGCCAAAGGGTCGCTCAAGCACTGCACCCAGCAGTTGCACAAGACCCCCGAGGAACACATCGCTGACATTCGGGAAGTGGTAGACTATGCCTTGAAGAAAGGAATTGCGGTCAACCTCTATTTGGAAGACTGGTCGAACGGTATGAAAGATACGCCGGAGTATGTCTACCAGATGATGGACGCACTCAGTGCAACGGGTATCCGCCGCTTCATGCTGCCCGACACACTTGGGGTGATGAACCCGTTGCAGGTCATCGAATATTTCCGAAAGATGATTAAACGCTGGTCCGACTGCCATTTTGATTTCCATGCGCACAACGACTACGATTTAGCGGTGTCCAATTCGCTGGCAGCCGTGCTGAGTGGTGCAAAGGGACTCCATGTGACGGTCAATGGATTGGGAGAGCGGTGTGGCAATGCACCGATGGCGAGTGTGCAGGCCATCCTGAAAGACCAGTTCCACGCCAAGACCAGCATCAACGAGGAACAGCTCAACGACATCAGTCGACTGGTGGAAGGGTACAGTGGCATTGCTGTGGCACCCAACCAACCGATTGTCGGGGAAAACGTTTTCACACAGGTGGCAGGCGTTCATGCGGACGGCGATTCGAAAGACAAGCTCTACTACAACGACCTCGTGCCGGAAAGGTTCGGACGCAAGCGCGAGTATGCGCTGGGAAAGAACAGTGGAAGGGCTAACATCGCCAAGAACCTGGAGGAACTGGGACTGGAACTCACGCCCGAACAGACTCGGCGCGTGACGCAGCGCATCACGGAACTGGGCGACAGAAAGGAACTCGTCACGCAGGAAGACCTGCCGTATATCGTGTCGGACGTGTTGAAGCACGACACGCCGGAGGACAAGGTGAAGCTGGTAAGCTATGTCGTGTCGACCGCCTACGGCCTGAAGCCTGGTGCCAATGTCAAGGTGGAGATCAACGGCAAGCAGTATGAGGCGGGGGCAACAGGCGACGGACAGTATGATGCCTTCGTGAAAGCCCTGCGTTACATCTATAAGAAATACCTCAACAGGACGTTCCCGTTGCTGGCCAACTATGCGGTGACCATTCCGCCCGGCGGACGCACGGATGCCTTGGTGCAGACGGTCATCAGTTGGCATCACGGCAATGGGCTGTTGCGCACACGCGGACTGGATGCCGACCAGACAGAAGCGGCCATCAAGGCGACCTTCAAAATGCTGAACATCATCGAAAACGAACAATAAAAAAAAGAATAACACTATGAAATTGAACATTGCTGTGTTGCCCGGTGACGGTATTGGACCGGAAATCATGCAACAGGGAGTGGCGGTCATGGAGGCCGTTGCCGACAAATTTGGACACCAGTTCTCCTACAAGGAGGCCTTGTGCGGAGCACATGCCATTGATGCCGTGGGAAATCCGTACCCGGATGAGACGCATGAGATCTGCATGGAAGCGGATGCAGTACTCTTTGCCGCTGTCGGCGACCTGCGCTTCGACAACGACCCGACGGCAAAGGTGCGCCCGGAGCAGGGACTGCTTGCCATGCGAAAGAAGTTGGGGCTCTTTGCCAACGTGAGACCCGTGGCCACCTTCGACTGTTTGCTCCACAAGAGTCCGCTGAAGGACGAATTGTTGAAAGGAGCCGACTTCGTCGTCATCCGCGAACTGACGGGTGGCATGTATTTCGGAGAGAAATACCAGGACAACGACAAGGCATACGACACCGACATCTACACCCGCCCGGAGATTGAGCGTATCCTCAAGGTGGCCTTTGAAACAGCACAGAAGCGCAGAAAGCACCTCACCGTGGTGGACAAGGCCAACGTGCTGGCCAGCTCGCGCCTGTGGAGGCAGATAGCCAAGGAGATGGAGCCGCAATATCCCGATGTGCAGACCGACTATATGTTTATCGACAATGCTTCGATGCGGGTGCTGACGGAGCCTCGTTTCTTTGACGTAGTGGTGACGGAGAACACCTTCGGTGACATTCTGACGGACGAGACCAGTTGCATCACGGGTTCCATGGGTTTGCAGCCTTCTGCGTCACTCGGTGAACACACTCCGCTCTTCGAACCGGTACACGGTTCATGGCCGCAGGCTGCAGGAAAGAATTTGGCTAACCCCTTGGCAGAAATTCTTTCGGCAGCCATGTTGCTCGAACACTTCGGACTCAACCAGGAAGGTGCACTGGTGCGGGAGGCCGTCAACGCATCGCTCGATGCCAACGTGCGTACACCGGAAATACAGGTGGAAGGCGGTGGCACGTATGGCACAAAGGAGGTTGGTGCATGGATCGTGGATTATATCAGAAAAGCATAATACTCGCACTGCTGCTGGTTGGATCGTCTGCGGTTTTCGCCCAGACGGACAACCAGCAGTGGCGTGACTCCCTCAATGCGCTCAACCGACAGATAGCGGTTTTGGCGTATAGTACGGACTTGCATCTGCGCAAGGCTGCTGTCAATTTGGAACTGCAGCAGTGGGAATATGCGGTGGATGAGTACGCGCTCATTCTGCGTCACGATACTGACAACCTCTCTGCACTATTCTATCGCGCCTATGCCTATACGCGTCTCAGGCGCTACGACCTGGCCAAAAACGACTATGAGCGGGTGCTTGCACGGGTGCCCGACAATAAGGAGGCACGCCTTGGACTGGCTTTCGTGTTCCAGTCCATGGGGCGCAAAAACGATGCATTTGCACAACTCAACACAGCGGTGGAACTGCACCCTCAGGATGCGGAAGTCTATGTGGCACGGGCTACCTTTGAAACGGAAATCAAACAGTATGCTCCTGCACTCTATGACTGGGAAGAGGCTATAAAACGGAAACCTGACGATGTGGAATACCAACTTTCGTATATTGACGTGCTGATTCTCTCTGGAGACCATGGAAAGGCGAAGCGTGAGCTTGACAAACTGTCGGGTAGGGGAGTCGCTTCTTCGACGTTGCACCCGTTCTATGTCCGAATCAGAAAATGAACCTGCCCGAAACCAAACGGGTGTGTTTGACAGTATCGGCGAAAAGTTATAAACTTGCAACGGATGCGTGACCCTAAGACAAGAAGAATACAAGCAGAAATCCCAAACCTCTTGCGAGATTTGGGATTCTGTGTTTGTTTGGAGTATTTTGTTTCTCGTTGGCGTTATGCCTCGGGAATGACCGATACAACGCTCTTGTCACGTTTTCCCTTGTGGAACTGTACAGTTCCGTTCACGAGGGCAAACAGCGTGTCGTCCTTGCCCATACCGACATTGTTGCCGGGGTTGTGCTTGGAGCCGCGCTGGCGGACAATGATGTTGCCGGCGATAACCTTCTGACCACCGAAAATCTTCACGCCGAGTCGCTGCGAAGCTGACTCGCGACCGTTCTTAGAACTACCTACACCTTTTTTATGTGCCATTTCTTGTTCCTCCTACGTTTAAGCGATTACTGATTTTACTTCCACCTGGGTGTACTGCTGACGGTGACCGTTCTTCTTACGATAGTCCTTGCGGCGCTTCATCTTGAAAACGATAACCTTGTCGCCCTTTACCAGGGGATTGATTACTTCGCACACTACTTTCGCACCACTTACGGTGGGTGCACCTACCTGTACTGAACCTTCTTTGTCGACAAGCAGTACCTTGTCAAACTCAACAGTCTTTCCGGCCTCTGCCTCTTTTATGTGGTTAACGAAGAGTTTCTTGCCCTCCTCAACCTTAAACTGTTGACCGTTAATTTCTACAATTGCGTACATTAATTTAATGTTATAAACGGTTGCTCCGCCTGGCGCACAACCTCGTGTTGTGACTTGATCGAGCCAAAACGGACTAAATCGGGCGCAAAGGTACTAATATTTTCCGATACAGCCAAACATTAAGACAAAAAAATAAAGCGATGACCCTCACAGGCAACCGCTTCAATCTTCAATAGGTATTAGCTCTTTTTAAGGTAAAAAGATTGTTTTCAGGATAACTGTTGCAAAGGTAACACATTTTTTTTGAAATCAAAAACATTTCTAAAGATTTTTTCAGAACTTTTCTCTGTGTTCCCACACAATCTAAAACAAGCACCTTTTACCTTGTAATTCTGTAGTTTTAAACAGATATTTCTCCCCGTATGCTCTGTCGCATATAGTGGCTGACGGTTTCTGGGTCGTCATAATGGGCCTGCAGAAACATCAGTTTGGTGACAGCATTCTCCACGGTGGAGTCATAGCCACTGATGACACCGGCCTCTTGCAACTGGTAGCCTGTGTCGTAGCGTCCCATTTCCACAGCGCCTTGGATGCACTGACTGATGTTGATGATGACCTTGCCGTGGTGTGTGGCTTCCTTCAGTGCCTGCATGACCCATGGACGCTGTGGCGCGTTTCCGGAGCCAAAGGTGCGCATAACGATGCTTCGCAGGTTGGGCGTAGTGATGATGTGCCGCACGAGGTCTTCGCGGATGCCGGGAAATAGAGAGAAGATGATGACGTTGTTGTCGAGTCGGAAGTGGGGCTTCATGGGTTTGCTCCAGTCGGGCTTGAGCATGCGTTCGGTATGGTAGGAGATATTGATGCCTGCATCAACAAGGTGGGGGTAGTTGAACGACTCGAAGGCGTTGAATTCCTCCGCACTTTGCTTGGTGGTTCTGTTGCCGCGCAGCAGTCGTCCGTTGAAATAGATGCCCACCTCGGGCACCAGCGAATGACCTTCGTGGTCTTTGGCGGATGCAATCTCTATTGAGGTGATGAGGTTTTCCTTTCCGTCGGTGCGCAACATTCCTATGGGCAACTGCGAGCCCGTGATAATGACGGCTTTGGTGAGGTTCTCCAGCATATAGGACAGTGCAGAAGCCGTATAGGCCATGGTGTCCGTGCCGTGGAGAATGACGAAGCCATCGTAGGTGTCGTAGTGGTCGGCGATGATGTGGCTCAGTTCTGTCCATCGGGCCGGGGTCATATCGCTGGAGTCGATGGGTGGCTCAAACTGTATGGTGTCGATGCGAGTGTCAAACTGTTTTAGTTCTGGCACATTATAGAGCAGGTGCTCGAAGTCGAACGGCTCCAGCGTACCGGTATGCGGATTTCTGTTCATGCCGATGGTTCCGCCCGTGTAGATGAGTAGGACTTTTCTTTGCATAGCACGTAGGGTTTATTGTAGGTCTTCTTGGTGTTTCAGTTCCAGCCAGCGGTCGATGAGTTGCCGGGCGATGGAGAGCTTCTCGGGTATCTGAGGCAGATGGTGACGGTTGAACCATGCGCCGCGCGAGAGTTCCGATCGTTGCAGATGGATGGCACCGCCGTCGTATTCGGCAAAGAATCCTACCATCAGACCGCAGGGATAAGGCCACGGCTGCGAACCGTAGTAGCGGATGTTCTTGATGTGCAGTCCCGTCTCTTCCATGACTTCGCGCTGTACAGCCTCCTCTAAGGTCTCTCCCGTTTCTACAAAGCCGGCCACCAGTCCATAAAAGTCCCCTCGGAAGTTCTTGGCGTGAACCAGCAGCACCTCGTCGCCCCGACTGACGAGCACAATGATGGCGGTGGCAAGCAGCGGCCAGACTTCTTTGCCGCATTGCGTACAACGCTTGGAGATGTCGGTATGGAACTGCATCGGTGCACCGCAGACTCCACAGTATTTAGTGTTGTTGTTCCAGTACAGCAGTTCGTGGCACTTTCCAGCCAGCAGATAGTCCTCCGTGGAGAGGTGGTAGTAGCTCTGTCGCAGTCCGCACATCTCGTAGCGCGGATGGTCGGTCAGCGGACTGTCTATGCAGTACGCTTTTGCTCCTGCCACATTCAGCACAGTGGTCCAGGGCTTGAGTTCCGTCGGTGGTTCGGTGGGGATGCGCAGAACGTCGCCATCCCGTTCCAATACCAAGTCTGACTTGCAGAAAACAAAATACTGTGCCATGGTTCAGTCCTCCTTAAAGATGAGTCGACGGTCGCGCTCAATGGCCGGTTTCGTCCATTCCTCCGGCACAAAACGCCAGTTGTTGAGTGGTAGTGCATCTACCGTTCCTTGGCGTTCAATCATCTGCGTCAGATAGTAGCGTTGGTCGTGCTGGCTGATGTAAGTGATGCGCGAGGGAATATCTTTCTTGTCAATGCCAGCTCCCCGTGTCAGCAGTTCGCCGCCACCGTTGCCGCGGTAGCTGTTCATGGCCACCTTATACCACGCCTTCTCGTCGAAGGGTCTGCCGTCGGACATTCGCAGAATGTGTACCTTCTGTCCGTTGGGCTGGGTCACGTCGACCTCATAGTCGATGCCCGCCGCCGTGTCGAAGTTGAAGGTGAGGTTCTTAAATCCCATGCGCTGTTTGTCCGACCAACTGTCTGTCAGCAGCATGATGTGGTCGTCGGGCGACTGCATGGTGTTGACCCAAAGGTCATAGCTCATCTCCAGCATGTTCCTTACTTCCTTGCCCGTCATCCGTAGGGTGTAAATCATGTTTTCGTAGCGATAGATCTTGAACATATCGCTCACATACACAGGACCGGCTTTAATCTCCGAATCGAAGGTCAGCGGTGCATTGAATGAGATGTCTGCCCCCGTATGTTCCAGTTGCAGGCGGTGGATATAGTCAGTAAATCCCGCCGAGCCGAAGAAGGCATCACGTGAGCGGACGGTCTGGCGGAAGGTGCCAATCCGACGGCCGACAAATGCGGACACGCTGTCTATCTGCGGCTGGAAATGCTGCATGAATGTTTGGTCAATGTCCAGCGGACAGACATCGACAATCTCGCCCTGCTTTTCTACTCGAATGGTTTTCCCCTTCTTGCGGGTCACCGTGACTGTAGCCTGCGCCACACGCAGCGCATTGCACGACGCATCAAGACACACCGTGCCGCCGGCAGTGGTGACGTTGCGTTCGTGGTGGTCGTGGCCGAAGAATATCACGTCGAACCCGTCCACCTGTTCTGCCACCTTCTTGGTGGCATCTTCATCGTAGTGCATGGTGCTGATGCCGCCGTCCCATCCGCTGTGGAAAAGGCCTACGATGACATCGGGGTTTTCTTTCTCGCGGATTATCTTGATCCATTTCCGACAGGAACCTACCATCTCCTCAAACGACAATCCCTGCCACAGACTTTCGTTGAGCCAGTTGGGAATGGCCGGAGTCAGCATGCCCAGTACGACCACGCGCACACCCTCGCGCTCAATGACGGTGTAGGGCTTGACGTAGGGCTGGCCTGTGGCCGTATCAATGATGTTGGCACCGAGGGTAGGGCAGTTCATCTCCTTAATCCATTTGTCGTAGACGGCATGTCCCGTCTCCACGTCGTGGTTGCCGAAGGTTGCCGCGTCGTATTTTAGGTAGTTGACCACTTCCGCCGCCACGTTGGGTAGGTCGGGCTTGATATAGTTGGTGTAGTAGCACGTGGGTTGTCCTTGCAGGATGTCACCGTTTTCCAGCAGGATGAGGCGGTCGCCGAACGCCTTGCGTTGACTATTAATATAGGTACTCACACGCGCGAGGGAACCTCGCATGGGCTTGCGCTCAATGAAGTTGTAGGGAAAGAATGCCCCGTGCACATCGGTTGTGGCCAACAGGCGCAGGGTGATGGTTTCTGTTTTGGCTGTCATGGAAGAGATGGAAAGGAGTCCCGTGAGGACTGTCAGTATCAGGTGTTTTTTCATTGATGAATATTCATTGGTCCAACATCGGTTGTTTTATTGCTTATTTGCCGTGGCATGTAGAAATTGTTCAGCCCGTTCAAGGTCTTCAGGAGTGTCTATCCCGACTGTTTCCACATCGGTCAAGCCAACGCGGATGCGATAGCCGTTTTCGAGCCAACGCAACTGCTCAAGACTTTCGGCCAGTTCGAGTGGAGACTGTGGCAACTGGGTAATCTCGCGCAGCACCTCACGTCGGTAGGCATAGAGACCGAGATGCTTCAGAAAAGGATAATGTTCAAGCCACGATGCGCGCTCCTGTCCGCGCACAAAGGGAATGACCGATCGGCTGAAATACAGGGCAAAGCCCCGTCGGTCACACGCAATCTTTGGCGAGTTGGGATTCTCTGTCGCCTCTATGGTGTCAAAGCGTTTGCCGAGTGTCCCTATCTGTGTCTCCCCGTCGTCGAAGAGTGCCTGCAGCGTTTTGAGTTGTGAGGCGTCAACAAATGGTTCGTCACCCTGAATGTTGATAATCACGTCGGCATCCGTGCCGATGATCTCGGCGGCCTCTTCTATGCGGTCCGTACCGCTCCTGTGGGAAGCACTGGTCATGACGGCGCGTCCGCCAAAGCCCTCCACCACACGGGCAATGCGCTCGTCGTCGGTGGCCACGTAGGCCTCGCCGAGTGTCTGCACCGCTTTCTCGTACACATATTGGATGACAGGGCGTCCGCCCAGTAGCGCCAATGGCTTGCCCGGAAACCGCGTGGATGCATACCGGGCTGGAATGATTGCTGTAAATTTCATCCTTTAGTCTCGTTTTTATGTCTATTTTTCGTGCAAAGGTACAAAAATATCCTTATGGTGCGTTAATATACGCTAACAAAATACCGAAAACCGTTTTTTTTTCATACCTTTGTTTCGCTTTATGGCCATTAAACAACAACAAATGAAGAAAAAACTGAGATACTTTCTTTTGTCCACGTTAACGATAGTTGCGCTACCGGCAACGGCACAGAAGATAAAAGTCGGGGCGTGTGTCACGGCTGACGGAGGGGAATATCAAGGCGAAATGGTGGCAGGAAAGCCCGACGGGCGCGGACGCACCACCTATCGGAACGGCGACTGGTATGAAGGCTCCTATGTCAAGGGGAAACGTCAGGGCAAGGGCACCTATACCTTCTCCGATGGCGAGAAGTATGAAGGGGAATGGTTTCAAGACCACCAGCATGGTGTAGGTACGTTCTATTTCCAAAACAATAATAAATACGTGGGACTCTGGTATATTGACGAACAGCAGGGCCACGGCAAGATGTACTATTACAACGGCGATGTTTATGACGGTATGTGGAAGCAGGACAAGCGCAACGGCAAGGGACGCTACACGTTCCGGGACGGCACTTGGTACGAAGGTCAGTGGAAAGACGACATGAAGTCTGGAAAGGGCGTGTATTGCTGGCCGGACGGTTCATCGTATGATGGTACTTATGTCAACAATCTCCGCGACGGAAAAGGCGTGTTCAAATACTCCAATGGTGATTTGTATGTTGGTCTATGGAAAGATGATACACCACACGGTAAGGGTGTTTACAAATTCCAAAGTGGCGACACTTACGAAGGCGACTACG
Source organism: Acutalibacteraceae bacterium (assembly GCA_963599475.1). Lineage (GTDB taxonomy): Bacteria > Bacteroidota > Bacteroidia > Bacteroidales > Bacteroidaceae > Prevotella. The sequence continues at coordinate 17,535 of CAVBXH010000038.1, forward strand.
TACAGGGCGAACGCACAGGAAACGGTGTGTTCCGTTATGCCAATGGCGACAAATACACGGGAGCTTTTGTCGATGGCGACAAGCAGGGACAGGGCATCATTGTATGGAAGAATGGAAACGTGTACCAAGGAGAATGGAAAGCGGACAAACCCAACGGCCACGGAAAACTCACCATGAAGAACGGTGATGTCTTTGAAGGACAGTTTAAGGACGGCACCATCCACGGACACGGTGTGGCGCGTTTTGCCGACGGCTCCAAATTCAAGGGACAGTTTGTCCACGGAAAGCGTAACGGTCCGGCCGTGGAGGAGGATAAGAGCGGTAAACGCTTCGAAGGATCCTATGTGGACGACCGTCGCGACGGACGCTTTGTGGAAAAGGACGCCAACGGCAACGTCACCGCCGAGGGGAACTACATACGCGGCCGACGGGAAGAAGACAGAACAAAATAAACCACTCTAAAAATACAAGACTTATGATTATTGACACACTAAAACATCTGAAAGACTACGAGTCGCTGAATCCACTGTTCCCCAAGGTGGTGGAGTTTATCAACCAGCACGACCTCAACGCTCTTGAGGCCGGCAAGCACGAGATTGTGGGCAATGACCTCTTCGTCAACATCCAGACCGCCAAGGGAAAGACCCCCGATGAGGCCGTCCTGGAGACCCACAACAAGATGATTGACATACAGATTCCGCTCTCTGCAGCGGAAACCTACGGATACACGCCGCGCGAGGCATTGCCCGACGCTGCCTACAACGAGGAGAAGGACATCACGAAGATTCCTGGACTGGCAGCCGAGAGCTACGTGACGGCGCAGCCCGGTTGCTTTGCCATCTTCTTTCCGCAGGATGGCCATGCCCCGTGTATTGCCGGTGTGGATGAGATTAAGAAAGCCATTTTCAAAGTTAAAGCCTAAGAACGACCATGACCGCGAAGAAAACAACACGCGGCACAAAGGCCGCCGACAAGCATATCGGACTTGTCAAGAACGACTCGTGGCTTGAACCCTACGAGGATGCCATACGTGGACGGCACGAACACGCGCTCTGGAAAATCGGACAGTTGACCAGAAACGGCAAGAAGACGCTGTCTGACTTTGCCACTGGACACCTCTATTTCGGACTTCACAAACAGGCCAAGGGATGGGTGTTCCGCGAGTGGGCACCTAATGCTACGGAGATATTCCTCGTGGGCGATTTCAACAACTGGGAGGAATCTCCGAAGTATCAGTGCAAACGTATCGAAGGAACGGGCAACTGGGAACTCAAGCTCTCGGAAAAGGCCATGAAGCACGGTGACCTCTACAAGATGAAGGTCAAGTGGAACGGTGGCGAGGGAGAGCGCATTCCGGCTTGGTGTCAGCGAGTCGTTCAGGACGAACAGACCAAGGTGTTCTCGGCACAGGTGTGGAATCCAGAGCATCCTTACGTGTTCAAGAAGAAAACCTTCAAGCCCGACCGCTCTCCGTTGCTCATCTATGAATGTCACGTGGGCATGGGACTGGATGCCGAGAAGGTGGGTTCATACCGCGAGTTTCAAGAGAACGTGCTGCCGCGCGTCAAGGCGGACGGCTACAACGCCATTCAGGTGATGGCCATACAGGAACATCCCTACTACGGATCGTTCGGTTATCATGTTTCTTCGTTCTTCGCACCGTCCAGCCGCTTCGGCACGCCCGACGAGTTAAAGGAGATGATAGACACGGCTCACAAGATGGGTATCGCCGTCATCATGGACATCGTACACTCCCACGCCGTGAAGAACGAGGTGGAGGGACTGGGCAATCTAGCTGGCGATCCGAACCAGTATTTCTATCCTGGCGACCGCCACGAACATCCGGCCTGGGACTCCCTCTGCTTCGACTATGGCAAGGATGATGTCATTCATTTCCTGCTTTCCAATTGTAAATACTGGTTGGAGGAATTCCACTTTGACGGTTTTCGCTTCGACGGAGTCACTTCCATGCTCTACTATTCCCATGGTCTGGGTGAGGCGTTTACCGGCTACGGTGACTATTTCAACGGCCATGAGGACGACAACGCCATCTGCTATCTGACGCTCGCCAACAAGCTCATCCATGAGGTGAACCCTCGGGCCATCACCATTGCCGAAGAGGTGTCGGGAATGCCCGGTCTCGCCGCTCGCTTTGAGGACGGCGGCTATGGATTCGACTACCGGATGGCCATGAACATTCCCGACTACTGGATCAAGACCATCAAGGAGGTGCGCGACGAGGACATCAACGTGTGCAGCATCTTCTGGGAGGTGAAGAACCGCCGCCCAGACGAGAAAACCATTTCCTACTGCGAGAGCCACGACCAGGCACTCGTGGGCGACAAGACCATTATCTTCCGCTTGATCGATGCCGATATGTACTGGCACTTCAAGAAGGGTGATGAGAATGACATCGCGCATCGCGGCATTGCCCTCCACAAGATGATCCGTCTCGTGACCATCGGAGCCATCAATGGTGGCTACCTCAACTTTATGGGCAACGAGTTCGGACATCCCGAATGGATTGATTTCCCGCGCGAGGGCAATGGTTGGTCGTACAAGTATGCACGCCGTCAGTGGAATTTGGTGGACAACAAGGAACTGTGCTACCACTGGCTGGGCGACTTCGACCGCAGGATGCTGGAGGTGATCAAGAGTCAGCGCAATTTCCAAGACACGCCCGTCACCGAGATTTGGCACAACGATGGCGATCAGGTGCTCTGCTTCATGCGCGGCGACTTGGTCTTCGTGTTTAATTTCTCGCCGACGCGTTCCTATACCGACTACGGCTTCCTCGTGCCCACAGGGTCATACGAGGTGGTGCTCAACACGGATGCCAAGGAATTTGGCGGCAACGGCTTTGCCGACGACACCATGACACACATGACCAATTACGATGAATTGTACGTGAAAGACCGCAAGGAGTGGTTGAAGCTCTACCTGCCGGCGCGGTCGGCCGTGGTGCTTAGGAAGTTGTAGACGCTGTAGAGGTGGAGGGGCAGAGGTCGCATAGGAAGCACGATGCACAATGGGGCTTGCGCGCCGTACAAACATAGCGTCCATGGAGCAGTAGCCAGTGGTGGGCTGTGGGGATGTCGGCGGCAGGAATCTTTTTGATCAACTGCTGTTCCACCAACAGTGGCGTGGTGGCCGACGGACTGACGAGTCCGAGGCGGTGACTGACGCGGAACACGTGGGTGTCCACGGCCATGGCCGGCTGGTCGAACGCCACGCTGAGCATGACATTGGCGGTTTTCCGTCCTACACCGGGAAGGCGGAGAAGTTCCTCCATCGTAGAAGGCACTTCTCCGCCATGTTGTTCTGTCAGTACACGAGCCATGGCGACCAAGTGAGCCGCCTTGGCGTTGGGGTACGAAACACTTCGGATATAGTCATATACGTCGTCGCTCTCGGCCTGCGCCATGCTGCGTGCGTCGGGATACTGCTGGAAGAGGGCAGGGGTGACCTGGTTGACGCGCTTGTCCGTACACTGGGCACTGAGCATCACAGCCACGAGCAGTTGGAAGACACTGCCGAACTGCAACTCGGTTGTCGGATGGGGCATGTTTTCCCTAAACCGCTCCAAAATCAGTTCGTCGCGCTGCTGTTTCTTCGTCATGGTCGGCAGGTCTCTCCCTTCTGTCTCGTTTCTGTTCCCTTACTGGGCAGCGTTGATGCGTCCCTTCACCTTCTCCACATAGGCATCGATAGAGGCCACGGCCACGATGTTGACCACGTCGCGCACATTGGCACCGAAGTCGATGAAATGGATAGGCTTGTTGAGTCCCATCTGGATCGGGCCGATGATTTCCACGTCGGCATCAAGCATCTGCAGCATCTTGTAGCTGGAGCGTGCCGAGGTGAGGTTGGGGAATACGAGCGTGTTCACTTCCTTTCCGTTGAGGCGGCTGAAGGGATACTGCGTGTCGCGGAGCTCGCGATCGAGCGCATACCCCAGTTGCATCTCACCGTCGATGGCCAAATCAGGGTTCTGTCGCTGCATGATTTCTGCGGCGCGGCGCACCTTCTTAGCACCATCGGACGTGGAACTGCCGAAGTTGGAGTGGGAGATCATGGAGATGACTGGAGTCTCGTTGAAGAAGCGCACACTTGTTGCGGCCAGTTGGGCGATGTCCACCAGCGTCTCCGTGTCGGGGTCTTCGTTGACCATGGTGTCGGCAATGTACAGCGTGCCCTTCTGCGAGTTGATGATGTGCATCGAACCGAAGTGCTTGTATTCTGGACGGATGCCGATTACCTCCTTGGCCACCTTGACGGTGTTGCTGTACTTGGTATAGAGACCAGTGATGAAGGCATCGGCTTCTCCCGTCTCCACCATCATCATGCCGAAATAGTTGCGCTCAAACATCTTGTCGTTGGCCTCTTGAAGGGTGTAGCCGTCGCGGGCGCGCTTTTCCGTGAGGATGTGGGCATAGCGTTCGCGCCGTTCCTGCTCGTTGGGGTGGCGCAGGTTGATGATTTCCAGACCTTCGATGTTGAGGTCCAGCTGCTTGGCCATTTTCGCAATCACTTCGTCGTTACCGAGCAGGATGGGTTGACAGATGCCTTCCGCCTTGGCCTGTACGGCAGCCTTCAACATGGTGGGGTGAACGGCTTCGGCAAACACCACGCGCTGCGGATGGGCGGATGCGGTGGCGTAGAGCTTCTGCGTGAGCTTGGTTTCCTGTCCAAGCAGGATGGACAGCGAGTGCTTGTATTCGTCCCAGTCTGTGATGGTCTTCCGTGCCACGCCGCTCTCAATGGCAGCCTTGGCCACGGCGGCACTCACCTCCGTAATCAGGCGCGGGTCTACTGGTTTCGGGATGAAGTACTCACGGCCGAAGGTGAGGTTGTTTACCTTGTAGACATCGTTGACCACGTCGGGCACGGGCTGCTTGGCCAGGTCGGCAATGGCGTGTACGGCAGCCAGCTTCATCTCTTCGTTGATGGCAGTGGCGTGCACATCGAGCGCACCACGGAAGATGTAGGGGAAGCCGATGACGTTGTTGATTTGATTGGGATAGTCCGTGCGGCCGGTAGACATCAGTGTGTCAGGGCGAGCCTCCATGGCGTCCTCGTAGGAAATCTCCGGCACGGGGTTGGCCAGGGCGAAGATGATGGGGTCTTTGGCCATCGTCTTCACCATCTCCTTGGAGAGTACGTTGCCCTTGGAGAGTCCGACGAACACGTCAGCACCCTTTACGGCCTCCTCCAGTGTGTGCACGTCGCGGCGGTCGGTGGCGAAGAACTTCTTCTGCTCGTTCAGGTTTTCGCGGTCGGAGGTAATCACGCCCTTGGAGTCGAGCATCAAGATGTTCTCCTTCTGTGCGCCGAGGGCCATATAGAGCTTCGTGCACGAGATGGCGGCAGCGCCGGCTCCGTTGACTACAATCTTCACCTTCTTGATGTCCTTGCCGTTCACCTCCAGCGCGTTCTTCAGTCCGGCGGCGGAGATGATGGCCGTGCCGTGCTGGTCGTCGTGCATCACGGGGATGTCGAGGGTGCGCTTCAGGCGTTCCTCAATATAGAAGCACTCCGGTGCCTTGATGTCCTCCAGGTTGATACCTCCGAAGGTGGGAGCTATCTTCTCTACGGCCTCGCAGAATTTCTCGGGGTCTTTCTCGGCCACTTCAATGTCGAACACGTCAATGCCGCCGTAGATCTTGAACAGTAGTCCCTTGCCTTCCATGACGGGCTTGCCGCTCATAGCACCGATGTCGCCCAGTCCGAGCACGGCCGTACCGTTCGAGATGACGGCCACCAAATTGCCTTTGTCTGTATAGCGGTAAGCGGCCTCCGGGTCTTGCTGGATTTCCAAACAGGGATACGCCACACCAGGCGAGTAGGCCAGCGAAAGGTCGGTCTGTGTACGGTAAGCCTTGGTGGGCTTCACTTCGATTTTTCCGGGGCGGCCAGCCTCGTGGTATTCGAGGGCGGCTTCTTTTGAGATTTTTACCATAGTCGTATAAGTATCTTTATTGTTTATTTCAGAAATCTGCGCAAAAGTACAAAAAATGAGCGAAAAATATCCATCTTTTTAATCTTTTTAGTATCTTTGTACACAAATTGGTTAGTTATGCAGGAAATAACAAAAGATTTGACGGATTATCGCCTTGCACTGAAGGAAAGGATTTTAGAAACTGCCATGGCGGCATTTGGGCGCAAAGGTGTCAAGGCCGTGAAGATGGACGACATCGCTGCAGCACTGTCCATTTCCAAACGTACGCTCTACGAAATCTACGGCGACAAGGAAACACTGCTCTACGAAGGCATCAGCAAGCGAGAAAAGCAGTGCCGCGAACACCTGCAGACGTATGCCGAACAGGGACACAACGTGATGGAAATCCTGCAGGAGGCCTACCGCGAGAACAACAACGCCTCGCGCGATGTCTGTCCTGCCTTCTATGAAGACCTGCACCGCTACCCGAAGGTGGAGCAGTATATCCGGGAGAGCAGAGCCGGGAAGCGCAAGGAGGTGCTGGATTTCATGCACCTCGGAGTCCAGCAGGGCTTCTTCCGCCCTGACATCGACTACGGACTGTTTATCCTGCTTTTCGAATCGCTGACCGACACCATTGTCCGGGAAAAACTCCTGTCCGCCCATTCCATGGACGAGCTATTCTTCCATTTCTTCCTCATCCCCCTGCGTGGAATCTGTACAGATCAAGGATTGACCTTGGTGCAGCAGACTTGGAAATAAGAGTGTCCAGCTTTTACGTACTCAGTGCCATACTGTAGGCAGCTATTAGCATCGCTGTTCCCAGCGATCAGCACCCACCGTTGTCCGATACTTGTCCGGTACTTGTTCGATATTTGTTCGATATTTGTTCGATGATGAACGGACAACTATCGCACATCTATTGTGCATGTATCGAACCTCTATTGGGACAAGTCCTTGGGAAAGCGCCGACTGATACGAGGGTACCCCTTGGGTGTTCCGAGTGCAAAGTTTGGCTACGGATTTTGTCTCCGTTTGGTGCCGCATCACTTTCCTTGGGCTTGGCTCTGCCAATCGCTATAGATAAGCATCACCTTTACATCACCTTCGCTTCATCTATACTCATGAGTATGGGTAAAAGCAATGTGATGCTTGGGTAGAAGCTGGGTGATGGCTTGCACTTGCTGGTTGACTCTGCCGCTTGTCGGCAAACCTGCATCTTGTGCGAGAAAAATAAAATATAATTTGGCAGTTACGGAATAAAAACGTAACTTTGCGGAACAATTTTAGTAAAGGAGACGAATGATGAATACAATGGCATTGAAAGAACCACAACTGGTCGTGTCCGTGTCAGACCCCTCGCTGCTGAATAAGCTCAAAACCGCCATCAAAATGCTCAATGGCGTAAGTTCCATCTCAGTGATGAAGCCCAAGAAGAGCGGACTGGAGCTGGCTGAAGATGATGTCAAAAAAGGCAGAGTCACCCATTGGAATTCCGTGGATGAAATGTTTGACACGATACTCGGGCAGTGATGTACAAATTAGGAACAACCAAAAGATTCGTCAACTTACCCTAATAATAAAACAAATGAAACATACCATCAGACTTTGGACGGCGGCACTGCTACTGGCTGCTGCCACTGCACATGCGCAGACCGTGCTGCCGACAGACCGTTTCTCGTCGGACAACAGCGACGGCACCTATACCAACCCCGTGGTGAGGGGCGACTATCCAGACACCGACATCATACGCGTGGGCGACGACTACTACATGATCAGTTCGTCATTCGCCTGCATGCCAGGCATACCCGTGTGCCACTCCAAGGACTTGATAAACTGGCGTGTCGTGGGACACGCCTACGACCGTCTCACGTTTCTGCCGTCGTATAGTATGGAGCGTGAGCAGACCGCCTACGGACGCGCCTGTTGGGCTCCCACCATGCGCTACCACGATGGGT
>CAVBXH010000039.1:0-2272 GCA_963599475.1 Acutalibacteraceae bacterium
CAACAGCATACTACAGAAACTCGACGGGCTGGAGGCACGCTTCGAAGAGGTGGCGACACTCATCACAGACCCTGCCGTCATTGCCGACCAGAACCGCTTTGTCAAGCTCACCAAGGAATACAAGGACTTAGGCGACATCATGGATGCGCGCAAACGCTACATCGCCTGCCTAAACGGCATCCGCGAGGCCAAGGACATTTTGGCCAACGAGGATGATGCGGAGATGAAGGAAATGGCACGCGCCGAACTGGCGGAGAACGAACGCCTGCAGCCGCAGCTGGAGGAGGAGATAAAGATCGCGCTGATTCCGAAAGACCCGGAGGACGCCAAGAACGTGCAGATGGAGATACGCGCAGGAACAGGCGGCGACGAAGCCGCCCTCTTTGCCGGCGACCTGTTCAAGATGTACAAAAGTTTCTGCGACGCGAAGGGCTGGACACTCTCCGTCACCTCGGTGTCGGAAGGGGCCGTGGGCGGTTATAAGGAAATAGACTTCGCCGTCAGCGGAGCCGATGTCTACGGCACACTGAAATACGAATCGGGTGTACACCGCGTACAGCGTGTTCCGGCCACGGAAACCCAAGGACGCATGCACACCAGTGCGGCCACCGTGGCCGTGCTGCCCGAGGCCGACAAGTTTGAGGTGCACATCAACGAAGGTGAAATCAAGTGGGACACCTTCCGCAGCTCGGGAGCCGGCGGACAGAACGTCAACAAGGTGGAGTCGGGTGTGCGCCTCCGCTATATGTGGAAAAACCCGAACACGGGCGAGACGGAAGAAATCCTCATCGAATGTACGGAAACGCGCGACCAGCCGAAAAACAAGGAGCGTGCCCTCTCCCGTCTCTACACTTTCATCTACGACAAGGAGCACCAAAAATACATGGACGACATCTCCTCGCGGCGCAAATCGCTCGTCTCCACGGGCGACCGATCGGCGAAGATACGCACCTACAACTTCCCGCAAGGACGCGTCACCGACCATCGCATCGGCTATACGACCCACGACCTGCAAGGGTTTTTGGGCGGCGACATCCAGGCTATGATTGACGCACTCACCGTGGCGGAAAATGCCGAACGCATGAAGGAAAGTGAACTTTGACAACCCTCATAAACCAACCATACTATGAACAGACAACAACTCATCGGACAGATCAAGGCCAAGCAGTCTTTCCTCTGCGTGGGACTCGACACCGACTTGAAGAAAGTGCCGCAACACCTTCTGAATGAAGAAGATGCCATCTTCTCGTTCAATAAAGCCATTATCGAGGCTACGGCTCCCTATTGCGTGGCCTACAAACCCAATATGGCCTTCTATGAGGCTTTCGGCGTGAAGGGGCTGGTGTCCTTTGAACGCACCGTCAAATACCTCAAGGAGCATTACCCCAACCATTTCATCATCGCCGACGCCAAACGGGGCGACATCGGCAATACGTCGACCATGTATGCCCGCACGTTCTTTGAGGAGTATGATGTCGACTCGCTGACCGTTGCGCCTTATATGGGCGAAGACAGCGTGACGCCCTTCCTGCAGTACGAAGGCCACTGGGTCATCCTGCTGGCCCTTACCTCCAACAAGGGTTCACACGACTTCCAGTTGACCGCCGACGCTGACGGAGAACGGCTCTTCGAGAAGGTGCTGAAGCAGAGTCAGCAATGGGGAACCAAAGACAATATGATGTATGTGGTGGGAGCCACTCAAGGACGGATGTTCGAGGACATCCGCAAAATTGTTCCCGACCATTTCCTGCTGGTGCCCGGCGTGGGCGCACAGGGTGGCAGCCTGGAGGAGGTGTGCCGCTACGGTATGAACGGTGACTGCGGACTGCTGGTCAACTCGTCGAGGGGCATCATCTATGCCTCCAGCGGACAGGACTTTGCACAGGTGGCCGGACAGAAAGCTCAAGAGATGCAGGAGCAGATGGCAGCCCTGCTGAAACAGGCTGGAGTGACCGAATAAGCACTGCGGACAACAGCGCGCCCACTCACTCTGACTGACGCTGGCGGACCGCCTCAAAAAGCAGGATGGCGGCGGACACGCTGACATTGAGGGAGTCGAGCCGTCCCAGCATGGGGATGCGGATGTGGGCAGAAGCCGCATCGCGCCACTGGTCTGTAAGCCCCGTAGACTCCGTTCCCATGACAATGGCTGTCGGGCGGCGCATGTCTACGTCGTAGTAGAGGCTGGAATCCTGCAACTGAGCCGTCAGAATCTGGACGTTACGATCGCGCAGGAAGCGGATGCACGCTTCTGACGAGCAGGCCACGGTAG
>CAVBXH010000039.1:2282-24847 GCA_963599475.1 Acutalibacteraceae bacterium
CACGGTAGGCACCGTGAAGACGGCACCGATACTGCTGCGGATGAGGTTCGGATTGTGCAGGTCGGTCAGTGGGTCGCAGACGATGACCGCATCGGCATGGGCCGCATCGGCAGAGCGCAGCACGGCACCGAGGTTGCCCGGCTTCTCGACCCGTTCCAGGACGACCAGCAAGGGGGCGTCGGACAACTGCAGGTCGTCCAGCAACAACGGTCTGTCGCGCACAATGGCCACAATGCCCTCGGTAGAGTCACGGTAGGCAATCTTCTCGTAGACCTTGCGCGTCACCCGGACGAAACGGGGAAACGGCAGTTCTGTCTCCGCCAGCAGTTCCGGACACTGGTAGACGGTCTCTATCTGATAGCCGGCCTCACAGCAGTGGCGCACCTCGCGCAGACCCTCCACCACAAAGACGCCCTGGCTGCGGCGCTCGGACGATTTCTGCTGCAGAAGCACCAGCCGCTTGACCTGTGGATTCTGTACGCTGGAAAGGAGCGTTTCGTTCATCTTTTCTGTCATAGACATGATTTATGTTCTCCGGCCATCGTGCCGGGAAATTATTCGGACTGCAAAGTTACGACTTTCTCCAAAAAATACGCGCTGTTTTCAAGGAGTTTGGGAAAAAAATCGTAACTTTGCAGAAAATTAATCTTATCTCAGATAAAAATATGGAGTTTACAGCCAAACAAATCGCTGATTTCATTGGTGGACGCGTGGAAGGAAACGAAAGCGCAACCGTACATACCTTCGCCAAAATAGAAGAGGGAACGGAGGGGGCCATCACCTTCCTTTCCAATCCCAAATACACCCATTACCTCTATGATACCAAGGCCAGCATCGTGTTGGTGAACAACGACCTGCAGTTGGAACACCCCGTAGAGACCACACTGATACGTGTGGACAATGCCTACGAGTGTGTGGCCAAGCTGCTGCAGCTCTACGCCGCCAGCATGCCCAAGAAGAAGGGCATCGACCCACTGGCCTTTGTCAGTCCGACTGCAACAGTCGGCGAAGGAGTCTATGTGGGCGCCTTCGCTTACATCGGCGACAACGCCACGGTGGGCGACAATACGCAAATCTATCCTCACACCGTGATAGGGGACGGCGTGAGCATCGGCACGGATTGCCTGCTCTACCCCAACGTCACCGTCTATCAGGGATGCCGTTTGGGCAACCATGTCACCATCCACGCCGGCAGCGTGATTGGTGCGGACGGCTTCGGCTTTGCCCCCAACCAGGAAGGCTACGACAAGATTCCGCAGATTGGAATCGTTGTGATTGAAGACAACGTGGAAATCGGTGCCAACACGTGCGTGGACCGTTCTACCATGGGACAGACCGTCATCCATAAGGGCGTGAAGCTGGACAACCTCATCCAGGTGGCCCACAACTGCGAGATTGGCGAGAACACCGTTATGTCTGCACAGGTCGGAATGGCTGGTTCTACAAAAATCGGATCTTGGTGCATGGTGGGCGGACAGGCCGGCTTTGCCGGACACATTCACATCGCCGACAAGACCTTCATCGGTGCACAGGCCGGCGTGTTGGGAAACACAAAGGGCGATGGCGAACAGCTCATCGGTTCGCCGGCCATTGAGCCAAAGGGCTTCTTCAAGTCCTCGGCCGTTTTCCGCAAGCTACCGGAAATGTACCATGAGCTCAACATGCTCCGCAAGGAACTGGACGAACTGAAAAAACAGAAATAAGATATGAAACAGAAAACCTTGAAAGGCAGTTTCTCGCTCTTCGGCAAAGGACTGCATACGGGTCTGAACCTTACCGTGACCTTCAATCCTGCTCCCGAGAACACGGGATACAAGATTCAGCGCATTGACCTGGAAGGCGAACCCGTCATTGATGCCATCGCTGAAAATGTCGTCGACACCCAACGCGGAACGGTTTTGGCCAAGGGCGAGGCAAGGGTCAGCACGGTGGAACACGGACTGGCCGCCCTCTACGCTATGGGCATTGACAACTGCCGCATCCAGGTCAACGGACCGGAATTCCCCATCCTCGACGGAAGTGCCATACAGTATGTCGACAAAATCAACGAGGTGGGCATCGAGGAACAGAACGCCCCGAAAGACTATTACGTGATACGCAAGAAGATAGAGGTGGCCGACGAGAATACGGGTTCCATCATCACCATCCTGCCCGACGAGGAATTCTCCCTCACGGCCATGTGCTCCTTCGAGTCGAAATTCATCAACTCGCAGTTTGCCACACTCGGCAAGATCGAAGACTTCCCGACAGAAATTGCCGCTGCGCGCACCTTCGTCTTCGTCAGAGACATCCAGCCGCTGCTGCAGGCCAACCTCATCAAGGGCGGCGACATGGACAATGCCATCGTTATCTATGAACGGAAGATCAGTCAGGAACAGTTGGACAAACTGGCTGACATGCTCCACGTGCCCCACCTCAACGCCGAAGACCTCGGCTACATCCAGCACAAGCCGCTGGTGTGGGAAAACGAATGTACGCGCCACAAACTGCTGGACATCATCGGCGACATGGCCCTCATCGGAAAACCCATCAAGGGTCGCATCATCGCCACACGCCCCGGACACACCATCAACAACAAGTTTGCACGGCAGATGCGCCGGGAAATCCGCAAGCACGAGATACAGGCTCCCATCTACGACCCCAACGACGAGCCGGTGATGGACATCAAGCGCATCCGCGAACTGCTGCCCCACCGCTACCCCATGCAGCTGGTGGACAAGGTCATCGCGCTGGGTGCCAACAGCATCGTAGGCGTGAAGAACGTGACGGGCAACGAGCCGTTCTTCCAGGGACACTTCCCAGAGGAACCCGTTATGCCCGGTGTACTGCAGATAGAGGCCATGGCACAGTGTGGAGGACTATTGGTGCTCAATACCCTTGAAGAGCCTGAGCGCTGGTCCACCTATTTTATGCGCATCGACGGCGTGAAGTTCCGCCAGAAAGTCGTTCCGGGCGACACGTTGCTCTTCAAGGTAGATCTGCTGGCACCGGTGCGCCACGGCATCTCCAGCATGAAAGGCTACATCTTTGTGGGAGACCATATTGTGGCAGAAGCCACCTTTACCGCTCAAATCGTAAAAAACAAATAACTGCAAATCTATGAATCAGATACATCCCATGGCCATCGTTGACCCCGAAGCCAAGCTCGGCGACAATAATGTGATTGGCCCTTTCTGTGTCATTGACAAGAATGTCGTCATTGGAGACAACAACAAGCTCTACAACGGGGTTACCTTGCACTACGGCACGCGACTGGGCAACGGGAACGAGATATTCCCCGGTGCTTCCATCGCCACCAAGCCTCAGGACTTGAAGTTCAAGGGTGAAGACACCACCTGCGAAATCGGTGACAACAACTCCATACGTGAGAATGTGACCATCAGTCGCGGCACGGCCTCAAAGGGCAAGACCGTGGTAGGAAACGGGAACCTGCTGATGGAGAACATGCACATCGGCCACGACTGCGTCATCGGAAACGGCTGCATCATCGGCAACTCCACGAAATTTGCCGGGGAAGTGACGGTAGACGATTTCGCCATCATCTCCGCCTGCTGCCTGTTCCACCAGTTCATCCACATCGGCAGTTACATCATGTTCCAAGGCGGGTCACGAACCAGTCAGGACATTCCTCCCTACGTGATTGCCGGCAAGGAACCCATCCGTTATGCTGGTGTAAACCTGATAGGTCTGCGACGGCGCGGATTCTCCAACGAGACCATCGAAGCGATACACGATTCCTACCGCATCATCTACTCCAAGGGACTCTTGAAGGAAGGCGTTGCCGAGGCAAGGGCAAAATATCCCGACTCCAAGGAGGTGGACTACATCTGCACGTTCATCGAGAACTCCAAGCGAGGAATCATCCGCTGACATGCATACGTTGATTGTCGTTACCGGTCCGACGGCAGTGGGAAAGACCGCACTGGCGATACGGCTGGCTCAACAGCTGGACATCCCCGTCATCAATGCTGACTCACGCCAGATCTACCGCGAGATGAAGATTGGGACAGCAGCACCGACGGCGGAACAGCTACGACAGACGCAGCACTATTTCGTGGGGACCAAGAGCATCGAGGAATACTACAATGCCTCTATGTATGAACAGGATGTGATGCAGCTGCTCGACAACGACAAACATCCCTATGCACTTCTCTCGGGAGGCAGTATGATGTATATTGATGCGGTGTGCAACGGCATTGACGACATTCCCACCATCTGCGAGGATATCCGGGAAGAAATGAAGCAACGCTACGCCAAAGAGGGACTGGAGGCCTTATGTAAAGAACTCCAACGACTGGACCCGGAACATTACGAGGTCGTAGACCGGAAAAACCACCGGCGCGTCATCCATGCACTGGAAATCTGCCGCCAAACCGGAAAGACCTACACCTCGTTCCGAAAGCAAGAAAAGAAGCAGAGACCTTTCCGCATCGTGAAGATTGGAATCAACTGCGACAGAGGGATGCTCTATCAGCGCATCAACGAGCGGGTGGACATGATGATGGAACAGGGTTTTCTGGAAGAGGCCGAGTCGCTGCGCGACTACCGACACCTCAACGCGCTCAACACGGTAGGCTATAAGGAACTGTTCGACTATATGGACGGACGATGGACGCTACAGGAAGCCGTGGAACGCATCAAGGGAAACACTCGTCGTTACGCCCGTAAACAGTTGACGTGGTACAAGCGGGACGAAGCCATGAAATGGTTTAGTCCCGGACAGGAAAAAGACATTCTGAAATTTATAGATAATCTATGAAAGAAAAAATCATTGAGCTTGCAGCGAAAGGGCGCCAGTGGCTCAAGAAGTCATGGCTGTGGTATAAAAACCTGTATCAAGGACGCACCTGGTACGTGAAGGGCGGTGTCGGCCTGGCCTCTTTTGTGGTATTATTCATCTTCTACCTCATCATGGTAGACCTCAATTTTCTCTGGCTCTTCGGCAAGTCGCCGTCATTGAGTGCTATCATGCATCCAAAGACGACGCAGGCTTCCGAGCTGTATAGTGCCGACGGTGTGATGATTGGAAAATATTTCAGCGAGAACCGGACACCGGTAACCTATGAGGAAATCAATCCAATATTCTGGAAAGCCCTCATCGACACCGAAGACGAACGCTTCTACCACCATTTCGGCATAGATTTCCAGGGCGTGTTTGCCGCCGCCAAGGACTTCGTGGTGCATCACGATGCACGCGGTGCTTCGACCATCACTCAGCAACTGGTCAAGAATATGTTCCGCGTCCGCACGGAGTATTCTACGGGACTGTTGGGAAAGATTCCTGGCTTGAAACTGCTCATCATGAAAAGCAAGGAGTGGATCACCGCCGTGAAGATTGAAATATTCTTTGACAAGAAGGACATCCTCACCATGTACGCCAACACCGTGGACTTCGGCTCCAACGCATACGGCATAAAGACCGCTGCAAAAACCTATTTCGGAACGACGCCGAAAGATCTGACGCCCGAGCAGTCGGCCATTCTTGTCGGCTTGCTCAAGGCCACCACCTACTATAATCCGCGCACCAATCCCGACAACTCGTTCAAGCGCCGCAACGTGGTACTGGACAATATGCGTCGCCACCATGACTTGACCCGCGAGGCTTACGATACGCTGTCGACAAAACCGATACAGCTGGACTACAGCGTGGAAAACAACTACGACGGACAGGCACAGTATTTCCGGGAGGCCGTGGCTGACGAACTGCGTGACTGGTGTAAGGACAACGGCATTGACCTCTACAAGGACGGTCTGAAGATTTACACCACCATCGATACGCGTATGCAGAAATATGCGGAGCAGGCCGTCAAAAGGCAGATGCGCATCATCCAGCGCAACTTCAACAACCACTGGTCGGGACAGAATCCCTGGCAGGACGAACGCCATCGGGAGATTCCCAGATTCATCGAGGACCTGGCCAAGAAACTGCCGTACTACAAATATCTGAGCAACCGCTACGATAACAATCCCGACTCCATCAACTATTATCTCAACCTGCCCCACCCCGTCAAGCTCTTCGACTACGAGAAAGGCACCATTGAGAAGAACATCTCCACCCTGGACTCCATCCGCTACATGGAGCGTTTCATGCACTGCGGCTTCGTGGCCATGGAGCCACAGACGGGACACGTGAAGGCCTGGGTGGGCGACCTTGACTTCAAGACCTGGAAATACGACAAGGTGAAAGCCATGCGCCAACCTGGCTCCACCTTCAAGCTCTTTGTCTACGCGGAAGCCATGAACCAAGGCATCACCCCGTGCGACACACGTGAAGACTCCTATTTCTCCATGAAGGTTTACGACAGCCATCAAAAGAAAGAGGTGCTGTGGGCACCGACCAACGCCAACGGCACATTCTCCGGTGTCGATGTCACACTGAAGCAGGCCTTTGCTATGAGCATCAACTCGGTGGCTGTCAAGCTGGGACAGGAATGTGGCATCCCGAACATTGTCAAGACCGCCCATGACATGGGCATCAAGAGCAAGCTCGACCCGACGCCCTCGCTGGCTTTGGGCAGCAGTGATGTCAACCTGCTGGAACTGGTCAATGCCTACTGCACGCCCGCGAACGACGGTAAATATCATAACCCTGTGCTGGTCACCCGCATCGTCGACCGCGACGGCAAGGAAATCTATACGGCTCCCGAAGAGGAAAAACAGGTGCTGACCTACAAGAGTGCCTATCTCCTCCAGCAATTACTGCAAGGTGGTATGCAAGGCACCAGTTCTGCCTTGGGACGCTGGACCAACCAGTTTGCCCGCGATACAGATTTCGGCGGGAAGACCGGTACCTCCAATAACCATTCTGACGCTTGGTTTGTAGGGGTTTCTCCCCGCCTAGTGGTCGGTGCATGGGTCGGCGGAGAATACCGCTGCATCCATTTCCGCACAGGAGCACTGGGGCAAGGCAGCAAGACGGCACTCCCCGTCTGCGGCGATTTCTTGGAACAGGTGTTGGGTAATGCTACTTTCAAGGAATATCGCGTTAAGTTCGGCAAGCCCCGTGATGCAGACATTACCCTGCAGATGTATGACTGTAGCGGCTATTTCAAAGAACCTGCCGACTCAGACTCCATCGCCAACGACAGCATCCAAAATCTGGAGTTGGAACTGTCCGATGAACCGTTGCAGGATTCGCCTATTCCGACTACTCCTGCACCAGAAGGCAGTCAGCATCCGCAACCGACACCACCCCAATCGGCCGAAGAACCCAAACACACGGAATTCTAAGGTATGCAACATTCGGAGATTGCCTTTCCAGTAGCAAAAATCAATCTGGGCCTCAACGTCGTGGAGCGCCGCCCTGACGGTTACCATAACCTTCAGACGGTGTTCTATCCTGTGCCCATCATGGACGCCCTCGAAGTGACTGTCATGAACGATGCCTTTCCTTCCACTGTCGGGTGCGACCTGAAGGTGACAGGCATCAACGTCGAAGGCGACGAGCAACGCAACCTTGTCGTCCGTGCCTATCAACTGATGAAAGAGGAGTTTCCGGCACTGCCCCGTCTTCATGCCCACCTCTATAAAGGCATTCCCACCCAGGCCGGAATGGGCGGCGGGTCCAGCGACTGTGCCGCTATGCTCAGCCTACTCAATCGGATAGGCGGACTCCAGTTGACCGAATCCCAACTCATCGAACGTGCCACCCGACTGGGTGCAGACTGCCCGTTCTTCATCCTCAACCGGCCGGCCTATGCCGAAGGGATTGGCGAGCAGCTCCGTCCCGTGCCGCTGAGCTTGAAGGGATGGTATCTGTGCGTGGTGCGTCCGAACATCCCCGTGCCTACCCGGGAAGCCTTCGCTTATGTCCAGCCTCATCATCCAGACCGATGCTGCCTTGACATTGTCGGACAACCTGTGGAGACATGGCGTGAGCAGCTGGTCAACGATTTTGAACCGTCTGTCTTTCAGGCGCATCCTTACTTGGCTACTGTCAAGTCCCGTCTCTACGAGATGGGGGCGGTCTATGCCGCCATGAGCGGCAGTGGCAGTGCCCTGTTCGGACTCTTCCGCCAGCCGGTCTGCTACCCAGTCACCGATCCAGATACGTTCACCACCTGTCTACAACTCTAAACAACGGTATTCACACCCCATACAACATCACTACTATGAAATATGCGATTATAGGAACAGGAGCCATCGGCGGTTACTATGGAGCACGCCTGGTTCAGAGCGGAAAGGAAGTCCATTTCCTCTTGCACAGCGACTACGACTATGTATGCGAGAACGGTCTACAGGTGGACTCCTGTAACGGATCGTTTCATCTTGACCACCTCAACGTCTACAACGACACGCGAGAAATGCCCGTGTGCGATGTCGTCATTGTGGGACTCAAGACCATCAATAACCACCTGCTCCCCACCCTGTTGTCTCCTGTACTGGATAAAGACACCATTGTCGTGCTCATCCAGAACGGCATCGGTGTCGAGCATGATGTGCAGCAAATGTTTCCAGACACCCAACTGGTGGCAGGACTGGCCTTCATCTGCTCAGCAAAGACACGCCCCGGACACATCAACCACCAGAGTCTTGGCCGCCTCAATCTTGCCCCTTACAGTTGTCGGGACGAGAAGCGTTTTTCCGAAATCCTTAGCGATTTCGAGCAGGCAGGCATCCCGGCGTGCCACGCAGAATACCACGAGGCACGCTGGAAGAAAGCGGTGTGGAACATGCCCTTCAACGGAATGACCGTAGCACTCCAGACGCAAACCGACCTTTTGCTGGATCATCCGCACACCCAAGAACTCATCCGCCGGCAGATGCTGGAAGTGATTGGAGCGGCCAGAGCCTGTGGTGTAACGAATATCGACGAGACCTTTGCCGACAAGATGATCAAGATGACCCTGCAGATGCCTCCTTACTCCCCATCGATGAAGCTGGACTATGACTTCCATCGTCCCATGGAGATTGAGTATCTCTACCGCCGTCCTATCAGCGAGGCCGCCTCACACGGCTACGCCATGCCGTGCTTGTCCATGCTTGAAGCCGAACTAACCTTTTTGGAAGACCAGACTACTTGACGTCAATATCCCGGCGCACGTTGTCCCTGATTTTGGTGAGATAGTCCTTCATGCCCTGTGCATCGCGGTTGTCGATGATTTCCAGCAGTTGCTTCAACTCCGTACGGATTTGTGACACTTGGTCGTGCGTATACGGGTTGAAGAGGACCTCCTGCAGGAGGAAATCGTCCTCGTTGAGCACTCCCTTAGCAATGCGCATATGCCGCTTGAAGGTTGTGCCTGGAGCATCTTGATGCTTCATAACCGCTGCAAAGACAAAAGTCGAGACGAAGGGGATGGAGAGCGAATAGGCCACCGTCCTGTCGTGTTCATCGAAGGAATATTCGTAGATGTTTAAATCCAGCTTTTGGTAAAGGTCCTTGAAAAAGATCCGTCCCATGTAATCGCCCTCATTGATGATGATGGCGTTTTCCTCCGACAACTGCTGCAGGTTGGCGAAGGTGGGTCCGAACATGGGATGCGTAGAGACAAAGGGATGCCCGGCCTTTTCATAGAAGTCCTTGAGTCCTGTCTTCACCGATGCAATGTCGCTGACAATACATTCCTTAGGCAGGAAGGGCAGTACCTCCTCAAAGGCGGCAATGGTATATTTCACCGTCACGGCATTGATGACCAGGTCGGGAGCAAACTGTCCGATTTCCTCCAAGTTGGAAAACCGCTGGCAGTTGTAGGTGAAACGCATTCTCTTGGCATCCTTCTCATAAACGCCCACTTCGTGGTCGAAGCTCAGCAGGTCGATAAAGAAACTCCCCATCTTTCCTGCGCCTAATACAAGTATCTTCATTTGTTGATGATTTCCATTTGTTGTCTTACCGATTCCTCGTGAATACCTTCGAACACCTTGGCTACAAAGTCGGAGGCCATTCCACAGAGTGCGCCCTGCGCCCCGCGCTTGTCCAGTATCTCGTTGTAGCGTGAGGTCTGCAACACGGTCATGTTGTGCTCCTTCTTGTAGTAGCCTATCTCCCGACACACGCGCATCCGTTTGGAGAGCAGCTCCATCAGTTGGTTGTCGAGTTCGTCAATCTGTTTGCGCAACTGTACGATACCTTCCGTACTGACCGCTTCGTCGCGGATAACAAGCAACGAGAGGATGTAGTCCAGTACATCGGGTGTGACCTGTTGCTTGGCATCGCTCCACGCCTTGTCCGGGTCACAGTGACTCTCGACAATCAGTCCACTGAATCCAAGATCCATGGCCTGCTGGCAGAGCGGTGCAATGAGTTCCCGTCGTCCGCCGATATGGCTCGGGTCATTGACAATAGGTAGGTTGGGGATGCGGCGATGCAGTTCGATGGGAATCTGCCACATAGGGAGGTTGCGGTAAATCTTGTTGTCATAGCAGGAGAATCCGCGGTGGATAGCCCCCAGACGCTTCACCCCTGCGAGGTTCAGGCGTTCCAGTGCCCCAATCCACAGTTCCAGGTCGGGGTTGGTGGGATTCTTCACCAGTACGGGAATATCAACGCCCTTCAGAGAATCGGCCAGTGCCTGCATGGCAAAGGGGTTTGCTGTGGTGCGTGCGCCGACCCAAAGCACATCAGTCCCATATTTCAGTGCCAGCTCCACGTGTTCCGGTGTTGCCACCTCCGTAGCCGTCAGCATTCCCGTTTCTTTCTTGACCTGCTGCATCCAAGGCAGAGCCTTCTCGCCATTACCCTCAAAGCCGCCGGGCTTCGTCCGTGGTTTCCATATCCCCGCACGAAACATATGACAGCCGTAGCTGGCCAGTTGACGTGCGGTAGTAATCACTTGTTGCTCGGTTTCAGCACTGCATGGTCCGGCAATGACGAAGGGGCGTTCATTGTCACTCGGCAGTTTCAGAGGTTCTAATTCCAATTCCATAATACTAATACAATGTGTTTATACTTTTTTCATGTTTACTTTCTCATATACTATCCAACAGCACCGTCTTTTCCCGTCATCGCTTCAATGCGCGTCAGTGCCTCCTTCAGTTTGTCTTCCTTGGCACAGAGGGAAATGCGGATATGACGCTGTCCTTGGGAGCCGAAGATGAAACCTGGCGTAATAAACACGCGGGCTTCATGGAGGACTCGTTCCGTGAGTTGCTCCGCATCGGCATACTGATCAGGAATGCGCCCCCAAAGGAACATGCCCACCTGACAGGGATCATAGCTGCAGCGAAGGGCTTCCATGATGCGTTCTGCCCAGTGGCGACGACGGCGGTAGGTGTTGATATTGGCTTCGCGATGCCATTCGTCACTATTGTCATACGCCGCGGCTGCCGCCAGCTGCAATCCCCGGAAAGTGCCACTGTCGATGTTGCTCTTTACCTTCAAAATCCAAGAGATAAACTGGGCGTTCGTGGCGCAGAGTCCCACGCGCCATCCTGGCATATTGTGGGATTTTGACATCGAATTGAACTCTATGCAACAGTCTTTTGCACCCTCCACCTGTAAGAGGGAGCGATGTTCCTCGTTGAGGATAAACGAATAGGGATTGTCGTTGACCACCACGATATGGTGTTTTCGGGCAAAGTTCACCAGCCGTTCATAGGTCTCGCGGCGGGCATTGCCGCCCGTTGGCATGTTGGGATAGTTCGTCCACATCAGCTTCACCCTGCTGAGGTCCATCTGCTCCAGCGCGTCGAAATCCGGTTGCCATCCCCGGTCTTCCCGAAGATTGTAGTTCACCACCGTTGCACCCAGCAGCCGGCTCAACGACGTATAGGTAGGGTATCCGGGATTGGGCACCAGCACCTCGTCACCGGGGTTGACAAAGGCGAGCGTCACATGCAGGATGCCTTCCTTCGAACCGATTAGGGGCAATATCTCTTTCCCCGGGTCAAGGTCCACATCGTACCAACGTTTGTAGAAGCGTGCCATGGCCTGTCGAAGCTCTGGTGTTCCCATGGTGGGTTGATAGCCGTGCGCGTCAGGGCGTTGGGCCACCTCACAGAGTTTCTCGATGGTTTGCGGCGAAGGGGGCATATCCGGACTGCCTATGGCGAGACTGATAATGTCCTGTCCTTGCTCGTTCAGTGCTGCCACCTCCTTGAGTTTCCTGCTGAAATAGTATTCGCTGACGAGCGATAGTCTGTCTGCCGGTTGTATCATTGTATTCATGTTTGCTGTTATGTTGTATTACTAAGGTATCAGTTTCCGCAGTACTCTCCCAAAATGGTCAGTTCCTTGGTCAGCGGCACAATGGCATCTACCGACTGGCGGTAACGGGTCAGATTGTCGTAGGCCACATCCACGTAGAAGAGGTATTCCCATTCATGACCGATGATGGGCAGCGACTGTATCTTCGTGAGATTGATTTTATAGAACGACAGAATGCTCAACACCTGCGACAGAGAGCCTTCTTCGTGGGGCAAGGAGAATACGAGGCTGGCCTTGTTGGCTTTCTCCAGCGGACGCAGGAAGTCGGCCTTCTGTGGCTGACAGGTAACGAGAAACCTCGTAAAATTGTGCTTATTGTCCTCAATATGGTCTTCCAGAATTTTCATGCCGTAGAGCCGTGCGGCTTCCGCACTGCATATTGCGGCCACTCCGTGCTGCCGGTTGTCCATGATACACCGCGCACTTCCGGCCGTGTCCTCCCCTTCCACATTCTTTATCTGGGGATGCCGAGACAGGAACTGTCGGCACTGCATCAGTGCCACGGGATGTGAATGTACCTCGGCGATGGTGTCCCACGAATCGTCGGGCAGGCAACAGATGCAGTGGGAGATGTGTAACTTGTGTTCCCCCACCACGGTAGTGCCCGATGCGCGGAGCAGTTCGTAGTTGTGGAGCAGCGACCCGGCTATCGTGTTCTCTATGGCTGTCATCCCGATGACGGTCGGATCCAGCTTCATCTGCTCAAACACCTCCTCAAACGTGGAACAACAGATGAGTTGGATCTGGTCGCCTTCAAAATACTGATGTGCGGCAATATCATGGAACGATCCGATGATGCCTTGTATTGCTATTCTTTTCATGTGTCTCTGTTCTGTCTTTCTGTTTAAAAAGAAATCCCGCTTTCACCTGTCAGTGAAGCGGGACCTTAATATTTGTTCTTTGTTGTTTATCTCAAGCAACGGCCATCCGCTTCACAGGGCACTGTAAAGTAGAAATAAAAGCCGTAAAAAAACACGTTTCCGTTTAACATTTTTCTTGCATTTTTGTCTTATCGCCTGCAAAAGTATAACATTTTTGCCAATTATGCAAACAAATCCATAAAAAAATGATTAACTTTGCACGGATAATAAACAAAAGACGTACATTTACCCTACAGTATCATGACAGATTGTATACGCAAATATTTCCCGCAACTCACACCGCGACAGCTCGAACAGTTGGAGGCGCTCGGTCCGCTCTACCGTGAATGGAACACCAAAATCAACGTGATTTCGCGCAAAGACATCGACAACCTCTATGAACACCACGTGCTTCATGCCATGGCCATCGGACAGCTGGTGCGGTTTGCGCCATCCACCCACATTCTCGATTTCGGTACAGGCGGCGGCTTTCCCGGCATTCCGCTGGCCATTCTCTTCCCGGAATGTGAGTTCAAGCTCATCGACGGTACAGGAAAGAAAATCATGGTGGCACAAGAGGTGTGCAAAGCCATCGGACTGACCAACTGCCATCCTGTCCACCTCCGGGGGGAAGAGGAAAAGGGGCAGTACGACTTCGTCGTGAGCCGAGCGGTAATGCCACTACCCGATTTATACCGCATCGTGAAGAAGAATATCAGTCGGAAACAACACAACGGACTCCCCAACGGTATTCTCTGTCTCAAAGGAGGCAGTCTGGAAGAAGAGACCAAGCCGTTCCACAACATCGTGGAGACCACCGCCATCAGTTCCTTCTTCAGCGAAGAGTGGTTTAAGGAGAAATACATCATTTATCTGCCATGCTGAACATCCAACGCTTCACCTGCAATATGTTGCAGGAAAACTGCTATGTGGTTTATGACGAGACACAGAACGGTGTCATTGTCGACTGCGGTGCCTTCTATCCCGAGGAGCACAAGGCCATTTCGCAATTCATCCGCGACCATCAGCTCACCCCTGTACACCTTCTGGCCACCCACGGCCATTTCGACCATAACATGGGCAACAGGAAACTCTATGACGAGTTTGGCCTGAAGGTAGAACTGCGGGCAGAAGACCAGTCCCTCGTCGAGAACATCGCACAACAGGCATCGGCCATGATGGGACTTGCGCTTCATGACGTGGAAGCTCCCGTCGGACATTATTTCACGGACGGGGAAACGGTCTGTTTCGGCACCCACGCCTTCTCCATCCTCCACACACCCGGACACACGCCCGGTTCGTGTGTGTTCTATTGTGAAGCGGAACGTGTAGCCTTTACGGGCGATACGCTGTTCAAGCAGAGTGCTGGGCGCACGGACTTTCCGGGAGGCAGCGACAGTCAGATGGCAGAGAGTATGAAATTGCTGCGCAAGCTCCCTGCCGACACCGTGGTGTACTGTGGTCATGGTCCTCAAACCACCATCGGCAGTGAACTGCGCAGCAATCCGTATCTCAGAGACTGGCGTACTACTTGGTAAAGCGAATCCAGTCGGCTTCCACCCAACCCTTGTCTGCTGTGGGGTTCGTTTCCGCCGATACGAAACCGACCTTGGCACCAATCCACTTGCCTTCGCGCATCGTGAACGGTTCGCCACAGGTCTCAAACTTCCTGCCATTCTTGCTCCAGGAGAACTGCATCGTCCCGTCGTTGACGGTCATGCGAAGATAGATGTCCTCGTGGATGCCGGGTCTGTACTCCGTTTTGTCGACAGCCGTCGGCTGGAGCGTGGCAATCAGCGTCTCGCTTTGGGCATTACCTTTGTCCGCAGCCTTGCAGGTCATCTGCAGCAGTTGGAAGGTGTTGCCGACGCGCTTCACGACCAATGCGGAATAGTCAAGTCCCATCATAATCAGACCTCCAAACTGGTCGTCAGCCTTCGAAGTAAACCGTATCTTCGCCGTTGCGGTGAAACGGTCGGCAGGGGTCTTCTGCAACAGCATATTGGGCACATTCCACAGGCTCTTCGCATCTTTTTCAAGTTTGTGGGTGTACAGGCGCATTGTACCGAATGCGGTAGGCATACCGAAGAACTGATGGTAGTTGGCGTGCCATTGCCACTGCAGGCCCAGCACAGGGCTGTTGAACTCGTCGCTCTCTGCGGGATTGACAATCAGGGTCGACGACGACTTGGGTTTCGTGTAGGTGGTGACGGGCTCGCCTTTCTTTCCCATGATGGGCCATCCCGTGGACCAGTCCACGGGGTTCAGGTGAACCACGCGTCCGTAAGCTCCCTTATCCTGGAAGTGCATAAACCAGTCTTCACCGTATTTCGTGTGCACCCAACCGCCTTGATGGGGACCGTTGATGTTCGTCTTACCCTGTGCGAGAACGACTTTATGCTCGTAAGGTCCATAGGGCGACTTGCTGCGCAACGCCAGCTGGAAACCCGTCGGAACGCCACCTGCCGGACAGAGAATCCAATACCATCCGTCACGCTTGTAGAACTTGGGACCCTCGCAGGTGCGGTTCTCATTGCCATTGCCGTCAAACACGATGACTGGATTACCGATGGCGTGCGTGCCGTCGGCAGACAGTTCGCGGACGCAAATCACGGAGGCGAACTTGCCTCTCGAATTGGCCCATCCGTTGACCAGATAGCAACGGCCGTCCTCGTCCCAGAGTGGCGTGGTGTCAATCATACCCATTCCCTCTATCACGCAAACGGGTTTCGACCACTCGCCGGCCGGGTCTTTGGTCTTGACCATGAAGACGCCGTAGTCAGGGTCACCCCAATAGATGTAGTACTCGCCTTGATGGTAGCGGATGGACGGTGCCCATATCCCGCAGCCGTGGGCTGGCTTGTCAAACACCTGCTTCGGCTCCAGCTCTTTGACAGCATGGCCGATCAACTCCCAATTGACAAGGTCCTTGGAGTGAAGGATGGGCAGACCGGGAATACACTGAAAGCTGGAAGCCGTCAGATAGTAGTCCTCGCCGCTGGGTCCCACACACACGTCGGGGTCGCTGTAGTCGGCATTGATAACGGGGTTGGTGTAGGTGCCGTCTCCATTGTCTGGTGACCACACCTGCGATTTGTACTGTGCATAGCTGCTGATTGTCAACAGCGAAAGCGCCATTAGTAGAATAGTTTTTCTGTTCATCATTGTACTGTTTGTTGATTGATTATCTTAAGTGTATAATGTTTGTCGTAGACGATCTGCATCCATGCCGTCTCCTCACCCTGACGCGGGGAGAGCGACAAGGCCACGTGCCCCATGGTGCGCCGCAGGTTCATCTCCACACAGGGGTGCAGCAGCATGTCTCCGTGTTCATCCTTCACCACCATCATGTCAATGCCCAACGGTCCTTGGTAGACATCTACGAGGATTTCGGGAAGACTGGAGCAAATCCGTTCTTGAATGGTTTGAAGCAATTCCACTGATATAAAGTCACTTATCATTCTTCGCTTAACCTCCTCCGAGGCCAGGACATTTCCCACATAGGCCGTCTGGTCGGTGCGGAAGAGCGACAAGCCGTCATAAACGGCCTTGCCGTCGGAACGGACGGTGAATTCCATCGCGAAATCCTCCACCTTATTATAACAGGGCTCTACCATGATGGATTCCTGCTGCTCCAGAATGTGACGCATCCAACCGCGTTGCTGGGGAGTGAAGGGACGTAGCGCGGAAAGGAAGCGCACCCCTCTCCCACTCGATGACCAAGGAGCCTTCACCACGATGTTGCCGTATTGATGCAGCAACGCCTCCACCTCGTCAAGGGTTCGACATTCGTGTGCCACGCCGGTTGTACCCGCTATGGAGAGCCTGCGGAGCAACCGCGCGGCCGTGCGCCGATGAGCCAGTTCACGGATGCGCTGCAGTCGCTCTACGGAAGGAAGTACCGACGACGACACCCCCATCTGGCGCAGCCTGTGCCATACGGCCAAATCCCAGCCCCAAGGATCAACGCTCTCGGGTTGTGGGGCGGATGCCGACAGATGTCCTGTGGTAAGCACGCCAGTTGCCGCACACGGACAGACCTCGCGCAACCACCAGTCATGTTGCGTCAGGAAAGTGTCCAGTGCCCGACGGTTGCTCTCCACATCGTCAACGACCACGCCGTCGCCTTCTTCTGCCCAGAGCACAGGCAGATATCCCACGTCTGCACGCAGGACACGCCCCGCCTTTGGAGCCGTGAAATGCATCAAGTTACTGGCCAATGCGATTTCATGTTCAGGATTGAAAATGCGGAAAGTAGACATAACCGTTTGTTTCGGATGCAAAATTACGTAATTTTTTTGAGATTTTGCAACATAGAGTTTGCAAATTTCAAATAAATGATTAACTTTGCACGTGTTTTAAGACAATAGAGCCTTTTTCAATGGAAGCATTCTTTCGTACACATCGCTATCTGGTTGAGCATACGAACGCCCCCGTCCGTAGAATCTTGATGGATGAAATCAACTGGAACGACCGCTTGATAGGCATCAAGGGGACACGCGGCGTTGGAAAGACCACCTTCCTGCTCCAATACGCGAAGGAGCATTTCGACATTCAGGACCGGCAGTGTCTCTACATCAACATGAACAACTTCTACTTCCAGGAACGGGGCATCGCTGACTTCGCTGGGGAGTTCTACCATAAGGGAGGACGCGTGTTGCTGATAGACCAGGTATTCAAACAGCCCAATTGGTCGGAAGAGTTGCGTCGGTGCTACGACCAGCACCCGGGATTGAAGATTGTCTTTACCGGCTCCAGCGTCATGCGACTGAAAGAGGAAAACCCGGAGCTGAACGGTATCGTCAACAGCTACAACCTCCGGGGATTTTCTTTCCGGGAGTTCATCAATCTGATGACGGGCAACCGCTTCCGTCCCTATACGCTTGAGGAGATTCTGAAAAACCACGAACACATCGTCAAGGAAATATTGCCCAAGGTCTCTCCCAACAACCATTTCCAGAACTATATCCACCATGGCTTCTATCCTTTCTTCCAGGAACAGCGCAACTATTCGGAAAACCTGCTGAAGACCATGAACATGATGACCGAGGTGGACATCTTGATCATCAAACAGATAGAACTGAAATACCTGTCTAAGATCAAACAGCTCTTCTACCTCTTGGCTGAGGAAGGCCCCAAGGCTCCTAACGTCAGCCAGTTGGCCAGCAAGATAGAGACCAGCCGCGCCACGGTGATGAACTACGTGAAATATCTGGCCGACGCACGCCTGCTCAACATGATTTACCCCGTCGGACAGGAGTTTCCGAAGAAGCCCGCGAAGATCATGCTTCACAACTCCAACCTGCTCTACGCCATCTACCCCATCCACGTGGAGAAACAAAATGCCATGGAGACCTTCTTCGTCAACTCGCTGTGGAAAGACCACAAGGTGAACCAGGGCGCACGCGACTCGCAGTATATCGTGGACGGCCACATGAAATTCCGCATCTGCGACGCAAAGGCAACGGCCAAGACCCGCAACTCGCCGGACACCATCTATGCGCGCTACAATACAGAAATCGGAAGGGACAACCAGATACCGCTGTGGCTTCTGGGATTTCTCTACTAAACATATCAAAGTTTATCATTTAATCATATTCTTAACACAATGGCAAAAGAAAAGAAATTTATCACTTGTGACGGTAACGAGGCAGCAGCTCACGTGAGCTATATGTTCTCGGAGGTAGCCGCTATCTACCCCATCACGCCGTCGTCCCCCATGGCTGAACACGTAGACGAATGGGCAGCCCGTGGTCGTAAGAACCTCTGGGGACAGAACGTTTCAGTGCAGGAAATGCAGTCTGAGGCCGGTGCTGCCGGTGCGGTTCACGGTTCTCTGCAGGCCGGTGCGCTCACCACGACCTTCACGGCTTCGCAGGGTCTGCTCCTGATGATTCCCAACATGTACAAGATTGCCGGTGAGCTGATTCCCTGCGTGTTCGACGTTTCCGCCCGTACGCTGGCCTCACACTCGCTGTGTATCTTCGGTGACCACCAGGACGTGATGGCCTGCCGCCAGACGGGTTTTGCCATGCTCTGCGAAGGATCCGTGCAGGAGGTGATGGACATGACCGCCGTTGCCCACCTCGCCACCCTCGAGACCTGCGTGCCCTTTGTCAACTTCTTCGACGGCTTCCGCACCTCTCACGAGTACCACAAGATTGAGATGATGGATCAGGAAGACATCCGTCCGCTGGTCAAGGAAGAGTATATCAAGCGTTTCCGCGACCGCGCCATGAGCCCTGAGCGTCCTGTCACACGCGGTACGGCCGAGAACCCCGAGACCTTCTTCACCCACCGCGAGGCTTGCAACAGCCACTATGACTCCGTGCCCGAGGTGGTGGAGAAATACCTGGGCGAGATCTCCAAGATTACAGGCCGCGAATACCATCTGTTCTCCTACTACGGTGCTGAGGATGCTGACCGCATGATTATCCTCATGGGCTCTGCCACCGACGCTGCCCGCGAGGCCATCGACTACCTGAACGCCAACGGACAGAAGGTCGGCATGATCAGTGTACACCTCTATCGTCCCTTCTCTGTCAAGCATCTGCTCGCCGCAGTGCCCAAGAGCGTGAAGCGCATCGCCGTGCTCGACCGCACCAAGGAGCCGGGCGCTGACGGAGAGCCGCTGTACCTCGACGTGAAGGCTGCCTTCTACGAGCAGGAGAACCGCCCGCTCATCGTTGGCGGACGCTACGGACTCGGTTCTGCCGACGTTACTCCGGCCAAGATCATCTCCGTGTTCAACAACCTCGCCATGCCGGAGCCCAAAAACCACTTCACCGTGGGCATCGTGGACGACGTGACCTTCACCTCGCTGCCCGCTGTTGAGGAGATTGCACTGGGCGGTGACGGAATGTTCCAGGCCAAGTTCTACGGACTCGGTGCCGACGGTACTGTGGGTGCCAACAAGAACTCCGTGAAGATTATCGGTAACAACACTGACAAATACTGTCAGGCCTACTTCTCCTATGACTCGAAGAAGTCGGGCGGCTTTACCTGCTCGCACCTCCGCTTCGGCGACACGCCCATCCGCTCCACCTATCTGGTGACCACGCCGAATTTCGTGGCTTGCCACGTACAGGCTTACCTCCACATGTACGATGTGACGCGCGGCCTGCAGAAGAACGGCACGTTCCTGCTGAACACCATCTTCGAGGGTGAGGAGCTTGCCAACTTCATGCCCAACAAGGTGAAGCGCTACTTCGCACAGAACAACATCACCGTCTACACCATCAACGCCACCAAGATTGCACAGGAGATCGGGTTGGGCAACCGCACCAACACCATCCTCCAGTCGGCCTTCTTCCGCATCACGGGCGTCATCCCCGTGGAGCTGGCCGTTGACAAGATGAAGGAAGCTATCGTGAAGTCCTACGGATCGAAGGGACAGGATGTGGTTGACAAGAACTACGCTGCCGTTGACCGTGGCGGTGAATACAAGAAGTTTGAGATAGACCCCGCGTGGGCTAATCTGGCCGACGACGCAGAGAAGCAGGACGACGCTCCCGCCTTCGTAAAGGAACTGGTACGCCCCATCAACGCACAGGCTGGAGACCTGCTGACCGTCAACGACTTTGTCAAGCACGGCACGACAGACGGTTCCTGGCAGGTTGGCACCGCCGCCTACGAGAAGCGCGGCGTGGAGGCCTTCGTGCCGGTGTGGAATCCCGACAACTGTATCCAGTGTAACCAGTGTGCCTACATCTGTCCTCACGCTGCCATCCGCCCGTTCGTGCTGACCGACGAGGAGCTGGCAGGCTTCGGCGCCGACTTCAAAACCATCGAGATGAAGGCTCCCGCCGCTATGAAGGGCATGCACTTCCGCATTGAGACCTCCGTGCTCGACTGTCTGGGATGCGGCAACTGTGCCGACATCTGCCCGGGCAACCCGAAGCTCGGCAAGGCGCTCACCATGGCTCCGTTCAATCCCGACACCGAGGACATGAAGCAGGAAGCCAAGAACTGGGAGAAACTCGTGAAGGAGGTGAAGTCCAAGCAGGACCTCGTGGACATCAAGAGCAACGTCAAGAACTCTCAGTTCGCACAGCCGCTCTTCGAGTTCTCCGGCGCATGCTCTGGCTGCGGCGAGACGCCGTATGTGAAGCTGATTTCCCAGCTCTTCGGCGACCGTCAGATGATTGCCAACGCCACGGGTTGCTCGTCCATCTATTCGGCTTCCATTCCTTCCACCCCGTACACCAAGAACGAGAAGGGACAGGGTCCCGCCTTCAACAACTCCCTGTTCGAAGACTTCTGTGAGTTCGGTCTCGGCATGACGCTGGGCAACAAGAAGATGAAGGAGCGCGTGGCACTGCTACTCGGCGAGATCATCGCCAGCGAAAGCGCACCTGCCGACTTCAAGGCTCTCGCCCAGGAATGGATGGACAACAAGGACGATGCCGACAAGACCAAGGAGATTGCTCCGAAGCTCCGCGAGTGCATCAAGAACGGTGCTGCCGCCGGCTGCGACACCTGCAAGGAGTTGCAGACGCTCGACCACTACCTCGTGAAGCGCAGCCAGTGGATTATCGGTGGCGACGGTGCCTCCTACGACATTGGCTACGGCGGTCTCGACCACGTGATTGCCAGCGGTGAGGACGTGAACATCCTCGTGCTCGACACCGAGGTGTATTCCAACACGGGCGGCCAGGCTTCGAAGGCCACACCGCTCGGCGCCATCGCACAGTTTGCTGCACAGGGCAAGCGCATCAAGAAGAAGGACATCGGCATGATTGCCACCACCTACGGCTACGTCTATGTGGCTCAGATTGCTATGGGTGCTGACCACGCCCAGACACTCAAGGCCATCCGCGAGGCAGAAGCCTACCACGGACCGTCCCTCATCATCGCCTACGCTCCTTGTATCAACCACGGCCTGAAGGCCAAGGGTGGCATGGGCAAGAGCCAGGCCGAGGAGAAGAAGGCCGTAGAATGTGGCTACTGGCACCTGTGGCGCTTCAACCCCGAGCTGGCCGCACAGGGCAAGAACCCGTTCTCGCTCGACTCCAAGGAGCCTAACTGGGAGAATTTCCACGACTTCCTGCTCGGCGAGGTGCGCTACCTCTCGGTCAAGAAGGCTTATCCCAACGAGGCCGAGGAACTGTTCGCCGAGGCACAGAAGATGGCCCAGCAGCGGTACAAGACCTACATCCGCAAGACGCAGGAGAACTGGGAAGACTAATCCCTCTCCTTGCTGCTATACATCAGGCGGGACTTCACTATGGAGTCCCGCCTTTTTGCATCCGTTTAACAAAGTTTAACGGGGGGGGGGAGGTACGCATGCTTCATTCCGTTTTTAT
Organism: Acutalibacteraceae bacterium; assembly: GCA_963599475.1. GTDB lineage: Bacteria > Bacteroidota > Bacteroidia > Bacteroidales > Bacteroidaceae > Prevotella. The sequence goes on from CAVBXH010000039.1 coordinate 24,596, forward strand.
TTCGTACCTTTGCAGCCGCAAATAAAAAAACGCACTTATTTCGAAACAAGAATTTTCATATTCGTACTTTTTCCTCCACCGGGACAGCAGACTCTCAGAAATGCCATACTTACGACTAATGGCATACTGTATTGCACCGTCGTAGAAAGCTCTTTGAGCAGCATTTCTCAACTATTTCTCCCCATCATTGTCCAGTATTTGTCCAGTATTTGCCCAGTACTTGTCCAGTATTTGTCCAGTGCAGACTGGACA
>CAVBXH010000040.1:0-24847 GCA_963599475.1 Acutalibacteraceae bacterium
TGACTGCGATCAAGACGTCCATTCAAAAGTGAATGGACCCTTTGACTGCGATCAATGGCTATTTCCCGAAATGAATGTCCCTACTTTTTGGCATTTTGGGCTACTTTCCGGTTTTTCTCTTCGCTTAATCGTACCTCTGACGCTACGCGTCGAAGGCACTTACGCTCGGAAATAAAAAAGAAAAATGCTTTTTCTTTTTGTATTTCACTCACTTAATCGTACCTTTGGCCTTCGGCCGAAGATACTCACGCTCAAGAATAAAAATAAATTGGCATTTATTTTGTATTCTCTTCGCTTAATCGTACCTTTGCAACATATTTACGAAAAGACATAATGACACAGGAATTTGAACTGATCGCCAAGACCTTTGTGGGACTGGAACCCGTTTTGGCGAAAGAGCTGACGCAACTGGGCGCAAACAACGTGCAGACGGGGCGCAGGATGGTCTCCTTCACGGGCGACAAGGAACTCATGTATCGCGCCAACTTCCAGCTCCATACGGCCATACGAATCCTTAAACCCATCAGCCATTTCCGGGCACGATCGGCAGACGATGTCTACCGCGAGGTGCAGAAAATAGACTGGTCGCAATATATAGGCGCGGAAAAGACCTTTGCCGTCGACTCCGTGGTCTTTTCCGAAGAGTTCCGCCACTCCAAGTTCGTGGCATACAAGGTGAAGGACGCCATCGTGGATCAGTTCCGCGAGAAGACGGGCACACGCCCCAACATCTCCGTGACCAACCCCGACATCCGCCTCAACATCCACATCGCCGAGGACCAGTGCACGCTCTCGCTCGACTCCAGCGGCGAGTCGCTCCACCGCCGCGGCTACCGCCAGGAGTCCGTCGAGGCACCGCTCAACGAGGTGTTGGCCGCCGGGATGATACTGATGACGGGCTGGCAGGGCGACACCGACTTCATCGACCCCATGTGTGGCAGCGGAACCTTGCTCATTGAAGCCGCCCTCATCGCCCGGAACATGGCTCCGGGACTGTTCCGCCAGTCGTATGCCTTCGAGAAATGGCCCGACTACGATGCGGAGCTTTTTGACCGCATCTACAACGACGATAGTGCCGAGCGCGAGTTCACGCACCACATCTACGGCTACGACATCGACATGAAAGCCGTCAATACGGCGCGCCTCAACGTGCGAGCCGCAGGACTTGCCAAGGACATCACCGTGGAGACCGCCGACTTCAAGGACTTCACGCAGCCCAAGGAGAAGAGCATCATCGTCACCAATCCCCCTTACGGCGAGCGCATCTCCACACCCGACCTGCTCGGCACGTACAAGATGATTGGCGAGCGGCTGAAACACCAGTTTGCGGGTGGCGAGGCTTGGATTCTCAGCTACCGCGAGGAGTGCTTCGACCAGATCGGTCTGAAGCCCAGCATCAAGATTCCCGTCTACAACGGCAGTCTGGAGTGTGAGTTCCGCAAATACCAGCTCTTCGACGGGAAGATGAAGGACTTCCGTGCTGAGGGCGGCATCGTGAAGACCGAGGAAGAGAAACGACAGATGGCGGAGAAGCGCCGCTTCAAGCAGAACCGCGACTTCAAGCGCCGCCTGGAGGAACAGGAGGAAAACGAGGCCGCCGACATACGATCCTTCCGTTTCCGATCCATGGAACACCACGATGAACGCGACAACAACGAACGCCGGGAGCGCAAGTCGTTCCGCAGGGACGACGATGACCGTAAACCCTTCCGCCGGGGCGGTGACGACCGTAAGTCGTTCCGCAAGGACGGCGACCGCAAGCCCTTCCGCCGGGGCGACAACAAAGGCGGACACGAACGCTTCGACCGTAGCGGTGGCAAAGGCCGCGGCTTTGATCGTAAAGACAGGAGGAACAACCATGAATAACCTTCGACACAAGACCCTTGCAGTCTGCATGACCCTTTTGACGGCTACACTATCGATGAACGCACAGAAGACGCTGACGCTGGAAGACCTCAACTTCGGAGGCACCAACTACCGCAACATGGTGGCCAAGAACTGCTGGTGCACGTGGTGGGGCGACGAGCTGGTGCGCCAGGACATTGAGGCCTGCTACCTCGTCAACAAAAAGAACGGCAAGGAGACCCGGCTCTTTGGCCTCGCCGACATCAACCAAGCTATCGGCAGTGACAACGACACCAAGGTGCGCGCCCTCTACAACGCGGAGTTCCCCTTTGCCGGCAAGACCATCGTCGTCATCACCGTGGGCAGCAAGACCTACACCGTAGACTGGAAGAAACGCAAGCTCGTGGGCGAGCAGGTCTATGGGGACGGAGATCGTCTCTTGGAAGCCAACGAGCAACAGACCGCCTTCGCCTATCTGAAGGACAACAACCTCCATGTGCGCACCGCCGACGGCAAGGAAACGCCCGTCAGTCAGGACGGCAGCCGCGAAATCGTGTACGGCCAGAGCGTCCACCGCGACGAGTTCGGCATCTCGAAGGGCACCTTCTGGAGTCCCGACGGCGAGAAGCTCGCCTTCTACCGCATGGATCAAAGTATGGTGACCGACTATCCGCAGGTGGACATTCCAGAGATAGGCTTCGACCATCCCGAGACGCAGAGCTGCATCGCCACCGCTGCGCCCGACAAGTATCCGATGGCCGGCGAGACCTCCCACAAGGTGACCGTGGGCGTGTTTGACGTGAAGACGGGAAAGACCGTCTATCTGAAGGCCGGCGACCCCACCGATCGCTACTTCACCAACATCGCCTGGAGTCCCGACAGCAAGACGGTCTATATGTTTGAGTTGAACCGCGACCAGAACGATTGTCGCCTCGTGGCCTATCAGGCCGAGACGGGCGACAAGGTGGGCGAACTGTACCGCGAGACGGACGACAAGTACGTGGAACCGCAACACCCCATCCAGTTCCTGCCTTGGGACAGCAAGCGGTTCATCATGCAGAGCCGCAAGGACGGCTACAACCACCTCTACCTCTGTGAGCAGAAGGACGGTGCAACGCTCAACATCCGTCAGTTGACGGACGGGAAATGGGAGGTGATGGACGTGATCGGCTTCTATCCCAAGCACAAGCAGATCGTCATCGCCAGCAACGAATGCTTGCCCATCCAGCGCAACATCTTCCTGGTGGACACCGAGACGGGCAAGCGCACGCTGGCGGACGCCAACGGTGAGGGATGGCACAACGCCACGCTGAGCAAGAGTGGTCAGTATCTCTACGACAACTACTCCACGCCCACCGTGCCCCGCCAGATTGACATCGTGAACATGGAGATTGGCAACCGCTTCCACTACTTCACCGCCGAGAATCCCTGGAAGGGCTACAACGTGCCGGAGTACAGTTGCGGCACCATCAAGGCCGCCGACGGCGAGACCGACCTCTACTGGCGCATGGTGAAGCCCATAGGCTTCGACCCTCAGAAGAAATATCCCACCGTCGTCTATGTGTACGGCGGTCCGCACGCACACAACGTGGATGCGCGCTGGAACTACTGCAGCCGGGGTTGGGAGACCTACATGGCCGGGAAGGGCTACCTGCTCTTCATCCTCGACAACCGGGGCAGCGAGCACCGCGGAAAGGCTTTCGAACAGGCCACCTTCCGCCAACTGGGACAGGTGGAGATGCAAGACCAGATGAAGGGCGTGGAATACTTGAAGAGCCTGCCCTACGTGGATGCCGACCGAATCGGTGTGCACGGATGGAGCTTTGGCGGTTTCATGACCATCTCGCTGATGACTAACTATCCCGACGTGTTCAAGGTGGGCGTGGCAGGAGGCCCCGTCATTGACTGGCACTGGTATGAGGTGATGTATGGCGAACGCTACATGGACACGCCGCAGACCAACCCCGAGGGCTACAAGAAGACCTCCTTGATCCCGCAGGCCAAGAACCTGAAGGGCAAGTTGCAGATTATCCAGGGACTGAACGACGTGACGGTGGTGCCGCAGCACTGCCTGACCTTCCTCAAGGCGTGCATCGAAGCCGGAACGCAACCCGACTTCTTCGTCTATCCCGGTGAGCCGCACAATATGCGCGGCCATCAGAGCGTCCACCTCCACGATCGCATCACGCAGTACTTCGAGGACTATCTGAAATAAGAAAATACGTATATTATATAATAAGGTGTAACAGAACATGAAAATACTACTGTTGGGAAGCGGCGGCCGCGAGCACGCATTGGCATGGAAGATTGCCCAGAGTCCGAAATGTGACAAACTCTACATCGCCCCGGGCAACGCTGGCACGGGCAACTGTGGTGAGAACGTGGCCATGAAGGCCGACGACTTCGAGGCCGTCAAGACGTTCTGCGCCGAGAAGGCCGTCGACATGGTCGTGGTGGGACCGGAAGACCCGCTGGTGAAGGGCATCTACGACGACTTGAAGGCCGACAGCCGCACCTGTCACATCCCCGTCATCGGTCCCTCCAAGGCCGGTGCCGTGCTGGAAGGATCGAAGGACTTCGCCAAGGCCTTCATGCAGCGCCACCATATCCCCACGGCACAATACCAGACCTTCGACGGGGAACACCTGGAGGACGGTCTGAGGTTTCTGGAGACGCTGCAGGCACCCTACGTGCTGAAGGCTGATGGACTCTGCGCCGGCAAGGGCGTGCTCATCCTCCCCACACTGGAGGAGGCTCGGAAGGAACTGAAGGAGATGCTCGGCGGAATGTTCGGCAACGCCTCCTCCCGCGTGGTCATCGAGGAGTTCCTCAGCGGCATCGAGTGCTCCGTGTTCGTGCTGACCGACGGCGAACACTATAAAATCCTGCCTGAGGCCAAGGACTACAAGCGCATCGGCGAACACGACACGGGACTGAACACGGGCGGCATGGGCAGTGTCACCCCGGTGCCCTTCGCCACGAAGGAATGGATGAAGAAGGTGGAAGACCGCATCATCCGTCCGACAGTGGAAGGACTGAAGAGCGAAGGCATCGACTATAAGGGCTTTATCTTCTTCGGACTCATCAATGTCAAGGGTGAACCGATGGTCATCGAATACAACTGTCGTATGGGAGACCCCGAGACCGAGAGCGTCATGCTGCGGTTAAAGAGTGACCTCGTAGACCTCTTTGAGGGTGTGGCGGCAGGCGATCTGGACAAGCGTGCCATCGTGTTCGACGAGCGCGCGGCAGTCTGCGTCATGCTGGTCAGCGGTGGCTATCCGCAGGAATACAAAAAAGGCTATCCCATCATGGGCATCGACCAGGTGGAGGGTAGCGTCGTCTTCCACAGCGGCACGGCACTCAAGGACGGACAGACCGTGACGGCCGGCGGACGCGTCATCGCCGTCTCGTCCTACGGCAAGGACAAGGCCGAGGCACTGCAGCAATCATTTGCAGAAGCCAGCAAGATACAGTTTACGGACAAGTATTTCCGTAGCGACATCGGTGCAGACCTCTAATCGACAGACCGAAGAAGTATGGCTGCACGACTGCAGAACAGAATCGCAGGGAGCAGATACACGCTGCCCGTACTCCTCCTCGCCACGGTGGGGGTATGGTGGCAGGCTGGCTTTGCCGAAGGGCAGTGGTGGGGCGCACTGGCCTGTTTTGTCGCCACCGTCGCGATGCTCATCCAGCTGAACAAGAGCTGCGCGCTCATCCGCGTCTACTCGCCCGTGATTTCCTGCTCGTTCCTCGTGTTGTCGATGACCGCCTGTCCGCTGTTTGCCGATTTCCATGCGGCATTCGTCCAGATGTGTATGGTGGGTTACATCCTGTTGCTGTTCCACACCTACGGGGACACGACGGCGGCAGGCCCCGTCTACTATGCCTATCTCTGCATCGCGGTGGCCAGCCTGTTCTTTGTACAGATACTCTGTCTGTTGCCCTTCCTGTGGTTGATGCAGGACGCGATGATACGTTCGCTCTCGGGGCGCACGTGGATGGCTGCCCTGTTTGGGGTGTTGACGCCCTACTGGTGCTGGGCTGGTGTTCTCGTTCTCCAACAGGATTTCACGCCGTTCGTCGCCCATTTCATGCCCCTGACGGAATGGAGTATGCCGCTCGACATCACGGTGTGGAATATTGGACAGATGGGCGTGATGGCTTTGCTGCTTTTGACGAGTATAATAGGCACCGTTTACTATCTGCGGCAAGGTCGCCTCGACAGCACCCGTGTGCGCTTTCTCTACGGTTTCTTCATCGGCATGGTGTGGCTGACGGTTGTCGCTTTGCTGCTGCAACCCACACTCTACACCTGGCTGGTGCCCCTGATCCTCGTCTTTGTGTCGCCCTTGATAGCCCATTTCACGGCGCTGACCGACACGCGTCTCACCAACATCACCGTGCTGGTATGCCTCCTGTTGGCACTGTTGCTCACGGTCTACAGCCTTTGGCCTTCTTTCTTCATACGCTGAAAACTTGCCGGTATGGAAATCGTCACCTCACTGCTCATCGGCTACGGCTATTGGGGAATGTTTATTGCCGCTTTCGTGGCCGGGTCGTTTTTCCCCTTCTCCAGCGAGGCGGTCATGCTGGGACTGATGGCAGCGGGACTTGACCCTACGCTGCTCGTCATCTATGGTTCGGTGGGCAATGTGCTGGGTTCCTGCTTCAACTATACCGTGGGGCGCATGGGACGGTTGGAATGGATTGGGAAATACCTGCACGTCAGTCAGGAAAGTCTCGACCGAGCCACGCGCTTCATGGGCGGACACGGCGCGTGGATGGGGTTCTTTGCCTTCCTTCCCATCTTGGGAACGGCCATCACCATCGTGCTCGGACTGATGCGTGCCAACATCCCCGTCTCGCTGATCAGTATCACCATAGGGAAGGTGTTGCGCTACGCGCTGCTGGTCTACGGAGCGAGTGCGCTCATGTAGTTAAAATAACTGAAACAGGCGGTTCTTCCGCCAAAAAGCAGTACCTTTGTCAACTAAAAGAAATAAGAGACCATAGATAATGAAACGTTTTCGACTGTTGGACAATACGTTGGGATGGGTGACCTTCCTTATTGCCGCCTTTGTGTATTGCTCTACCATTGAGCCGACAGCTTCCTTCTGGGACTGTCCCGAATTTATCACGACAGGATATAAGCTCGAAGTGGGACACCCGCCGGGGGCACCCTTCTTCATGCTCACCGCCAATCTCTTCTCCCATTTCGCCAGCGACCCCTCGCAGGTGGCACGTATGGTCAACACGATGAGTGCGCTGCTCTCGGCCGTCACCATCCTCTTCCTGTTCTGGACCATCTCCCATCTGGTGCGCCGTCTGCTCGTGAAGGACTGGACAGAGATGACCGTGGCCAAGGCCATCGCCATTGAGGGCGCTGCACTGACGGGTGCGCTCATCTACACCTTCAGCGACACCTTCTGGTTCTCGGCTGTCGAGGGTGAGGTGTATGCCTATTCCTCGGCGTTCACCGCCTTGGTGTTTTGGCTGATTCTGAAATGGGAGGAGCACGCCGACGAGCCGCATGCCGACCGCTGGCTCGTGCTCATCATGTACATGACGGGACTCTCCATCGGCGTACACCTGCTCAACCTGTTGTGCCTGCCCGCCATCGTGCTGGTCTACTACTACCGCAAGTGTCCGCAGCCCGACTCGCGGAAAGACCTCTACGGCTCCATTGCCGCCCTGCTCGTTTCCATTGTCATCCTGGCTGCCGTGCTCTACGGTCTCGTGCCGGGCATCGTGCGCGTGGGCGGATGGTTTGAACTGTTGTTTGTCAACGTGCTGGGCTGTCCGTTCAACACGGGAGAGATTATCTACATCATCCTGCTCGTGGCCACGCTGGTATGGGCCATCTACGAAACCCATCGCGACCACAGCATGAAACGCCAGAATATAGCCTTCCTGCTCTCCGTAGCCATGCTCGGCATACCCTTCTACGGCTTCGGATGGTCTGCCGTGCTCACGGGCATCGTGCTGCTCGCCATCGTGTGGCTTGCACTGCGCTACAGACACCATGGAAAGCTGCTCATAACGGCACGCATCAAGAACACCGCGCTGCTCTGCATGATGATGCTCCTCGTGGGCTATTCATCCTACGCCGTCATCGTGATACGATCCGCCGCCAATCCCCCGATGGACCAGAACTCGCCCGAGGACATCTTTACCCTCGGCGACTATCTCGGACGCGACCAGTACGGACAGCGTCCCTTGCTCTACGGACAGGCCTACACCTCGCAGGTGGCACTGGAACAGGCCGGCGACTACTGTCGTCCCGTGCAGAAAGACGGTGCGCCCGTATGGCAACGGAAGGAGAAGGCCTCGAAGGACGAGAAGGACGAATACTTCGTGGCACGCACCAAGGACGAATACGTCTATGCGCAGAATATGCTCTTCCCCCGAATGTGGGACGCCGCAAAGGCTTCCTCTTACCGCAGCTGGCTGGGAGAGGAGCCGGACGGACGCGAGGAAATCTACGACCGCTGTGGCGAGATGGTCACGGTGAAGATGCCGAGCATGCTGCAGAACATCCGTTTCTTCCTTTCCTACCAGTGTAATTTCATGTACTGGCGGTACTTTATGTGGAACTTCGCCGGACGGCAGAACGACATACAGGGACAGGGCGAACTGGAGCACGGCAACTGGATCAGCGGTTTCGACTGGCTGGACAGTTGGAGACTGGGAGACCAGTCCACCTTGCCCGACGAGCTCAAGAACAACAAGGGACACAACGTGTTCTACATGATGCCGCTGATGCTGGGTCTCATCGGACTCTTTTGGCAGGCGTGGTACACGCGGAAACGCCGGGTTCCCGGTACGGATAAGACGGAGGACGAGCCCATTGGCATCCGCCAGTTCTGGGTGGTGTTCTTCCTGTTCTTCATGACGGGACTCGCCATCGTCATCTATCTGAACCAAAATCCCGCACAGGTGCGCGAACGCGACTATGCCTATGCCGGTTCGTTCTATGCCTTTGCCATCTGGTGCGGCATGGGTGTGGCAGCACTCATCGACCTGCTGGCACGTAAGATGAAGAAGGAGAACGTTGCTGCCGCTGCCGTCATTGCCATTATCGCACTCGCTGTGCCCATCCAGATGGCCAGCCAGACGTGGGACGACCACGACCGCAGTGGACGCTATTCCTGCCGCGACTTCGGACAGAACTATCTGATGTCGTTGCAGGACGAGGGCAATCCCATCATCTATACCAATGGCGACAACGACACCTTCCCGCTGTGGTACAACCAGGACGTGGAGGGCGTGCGCACCGACGCACGCGTCTGCAACCTGTCGTACCTCCAGACCGACTGGTACATCGACCAGATGCGTCGACCGGCCTACACCTCGCCTGGAATCCCCATCACCTGGGATCGTCTGGAATATGTCACAGGCACCAACGAGTATGTGAGCATCATGCCGGGTATGAAGCAGGCGGTGAAGGACTTCTACAAGCAGGACCCAAAGGCCGCCAAGGAACAGTTTGGCGATGACCCCTTCGAACTGAAGAACGTGTTGAAGTACTGGGTGCGCTCCAAGAACTCCGAGCTTCACGTCATTCCTACCGATACGCTCTATATGACCATCGACAAGGAGGCCGTTCGACAGAGCGGTATGATGATGGCCGCCGACAGCATTCCTGACCGCATGGTCATCTCGCTGGCTGGAAAGAGTGCGCTCTACAAGCAAGACCTGATGATTCTGGAGATGCTGGCCGAGTGTAACTGGAAACGCCCGGTCTATGTGGCCGTGACCGTCGGTGACGACAACTACATCAATCTGGGCAACAACCTGGTGACGGAGGGACTGGCTCATCGTATCACGCCGTTCACCACCAACGCTGAGGGTGCGCGCAATTTCGACACGAAGCGCACCTACGACAACGTGATGCACCGCTTCAAGTTCGGGGAACTGAACAAGAAGGGCGTCTACATCGACGAGACCGTGATGCGGATGTGTTACAGCCACCGCCGCATCATGTCGCAGCTCTCCAACCAACTCCTCAGGGAGGGCGACAGGAAACGTGCGGCAGAGGTACTCGCCTACACGGAGAAGATGCTCCCCTCGTACAATATCCCTCACGAGCTCTCGTCAGGATCGCTCGATATGGCTGAGGGATGGGCGAAGGTAGGACAGAAGCAGAGGGCTATGAAGATTCTCGACGAGATGTGGCGTAACTCGCAACAATACCTCAACTGGTACAACAACCTCAACGCCGAGCAGTTTGAGTTCTCCAAGAACTCGGCCTACGTCCATGCCTACTATCTCCAGCAGATACTCTTCGCAGCGCAGCAGATAGACCAGAAGTGGTATGAGCAGCACTACGTGCAGTATGGCCGCATGATACGCACCTTCGAGGAGCGTGGCGGCATACAGGGCGTCGGACGCTGAGGCAACAGGAATAAACGGCAAGAGCAAGTGATCATCGAACAACCGTCAGTGTGGCTGCGGTGGCTCTACCCCAGAGCCACGTGGAGAATGGATCGTCACGAGCGGGCCGTGTACCTGACCTTTGACGACGGACCGATTCCCGAAGCCACGCCATTTATCCTTGACACCCTGCAACGCTACGGCATCAAGGCCACCTTCTTTATGGTGGGCGACAATGCCAGGAAATATCCGGAGCTGTTGCAGCGTGTCATTGAGGAAGGACACCGGGTCGGGAACCACACGCACAACCATATCAGTGGGTTTCGGCACAGCATCCACAAGTATTGCTACAATGTGGAGAAGGCCAATGCCTACCTTCATACGGACTTGGTGCGTCCGCCGCACGGATGGATGCGGCTGGATCAGTATGCGATCTTGGGACGGAAATACCGCATCGTGATGTGGGATTTAGTCACACGCGACTATTCCAAATGGATGACAGCGGAAGACGTGGTGAACAATGTGAAACGCTATGCGCGTAATGGTTCCATCATCACGTTTCACGACTCGCTCAAAAGCATTGATAAACTCCGAACAGCACTGCCCGAGAGCATCGAATGGCTGCGCAGTCAGGGCTATAGCTTCAAGGTGTTCGACTGAGGCAGGGACGGGCGGATGCTGAACTCGCATCCGCAGTACTGCTGGTTGTAGAACTCATACTGCTGCAGCAAAGCATTGCGGCGCTCCTGTAGTCCTCCCTTCCGCCAGTTCTGTGCCCAGAAATGGATGCCCGGAACGGCTTCCTCGGCCATCCGTCCAGCCTCGGCAATCTGTTCGAGACGCTTCCAGCGCGACGTGGCCAGGGTGGTGGCTATCGTGTCGAAGCTCATCTGGCGAGCCATCAGTGCCGTGGCAGTGAGGCGCAGGCGGAAGCACTGAAGACAACGTCCACCGCGCTCTGGTTCGCTTTCCAGTCCGCGGACGGCCTCCAGCCACGCGGCATGGTCGTAGTCGCCGTCTATCCAGTCCAGTCCGAGCAAGTCCGCGTGGCGTTTGCTCTCCTCTTTCCGGATTTCGTACTCGCGCTGTGGCCAGATGTTAGGATTGAAATAGTAGATGGTCGGACGGATGCCGTGCTGCGTCATCCATTCCACGATGGCCGACGAGCACGGGGCGCAACAGGCGTGGAGCATCACGCGCTCCAATCCCGCAGGTATTTCGATGTCGTTTTTCTTCTTCATGATGTTGTAAAGGCTTCAAAAAAACTGGGAGTGTCTCACGACAATCCCAGTCTCTGTTTTCTAACTAACTTATTATCAACTATTCATTACTCATTGCATCTTGTCAATGAATCCTAACCTCAGGATAATCCAGCGCAAAGGTAAGCATATTCGGAAATAAAAGCAAGAAAATCAGGGAAAAAATGCAGGGCATTGCGTTTTTTTTCGTATTTTTGCACCGATGAACAGCAAGAAGCAGCATAGAACGTCGTTGAAGGACTTGGCAGAAGAACTCAATGTGAGTATAGCGACTGTCAGCCGTGCCCTGCGCAGCTCGTCGGAGATTGGACACGAGATGCAGGAACGGGTGAAGGCACTGGCCAAGGCACGCAACTATCGGCCGAACCCGTTTGCGCAGAGCCTGCGCAGGGAAGCACCGAAGGTCATCGGTGTCGTGCTGCCCAATCTGGTGACCCACTACTATGCCGCTGTGCTCGATGGCATCGAGGAGGAAGCCAAGCGTTCCGGCTACAGCGTCATCGGGGCGAACAGCCACGAGTCGTTCGAGGACGAGACGCAGGCGGTGGACAACTTCATCAACCTCCATGTGGAGGGCATCATAGCCTGTCTGGCACAGACCACCACGGACTATAGCCATTTCGAGGAAATCGCAGAAATGGGAATCCCGCTCGTCTTCTTCGGGCGCACCTGCTTGAAGGATCGTTTCTCGTGTGTCACGGCCAACGGCGATGAGGCTGCGCGGATGGCCGTCCAGCACCTGATAGACACGGGAAGTCGCCGCATTGCTTTCATAGGAGGCCCTAGCCATCTGGACATGGTGCAACGGCGGAAGCACGGCTATCTGGAGGCACTTCGAGCCAATGGGCTGTCCGTCGAACGGGAACTCATCCGAGGTGGCTCAATAGACTACGATGCTGCACTGTCGGACACGGTGGCTATGCTGAAGGAGCAGCAACCGGATGCCATCCTCGCCTTCAACGACATCCTGACGTTCGCAGCCTTCAATGCCATTAAGCGTGTGGGATTGCATATCCCCGACGATGTGGCACTCATCGGGTTTACCGACGATGTGCATGCGGCATACGTCACGCCGCAGATGTCGGCCATCGTAGACCAGGCTCGCGAGATGGGCGTGACCGCCTGCCGTTTGCTGTTGAAAAACATAGCGGGCGACACGGAGGTCTATCACGAGATTGTGCCGCAGCAACTGGTCATCCGAGGAACATCGGCCAAGAGCCAATAATCGGAAGGCAACGAAAAAATAAAGAATAAACCAAAACCTAAAACTAAACAACATGAAAATGATTAAAATGCTCCTGTCCAGTGTGTGGGCGATGACCGCACTGACAGTGACTGCCGCCGAAGTGCAGCAGAACGGCAATCGAGTGACCATCAAACCGGACGGTGGACAGGCCAAGGTCGTCTGTCTGGAGGTGATGAACGACAACATTATTCGCGTGCGTGCCACCTCCGAGAGCGTGTTGCCCACCAAGAAACCCAGTCTGATGATTGTGCCGCAGACCGCTCCCGCCAAGAACTCCTTTACGGTAGGTGAGGACGAACAGACGGTGAAGGTCAAGGCCAAGAACGTTACCGCAGTCGTCAACAAGGCCACGGGATCCGTCACCTTCTTCGATGCGGCAGGGAAATCGCTGTTGAAGGAGGCCAAGGACGGAAAGAAGTTCTGGGATTTTACGGTGCCGGAACGGGAGTATGGCCTCCGCAACCTCGGAGGCGTGACCGAGGAGATGAAGCACGGCCTCAGCTGGCAGATGTGCTTCGATAGCCCGGACGATGAGGCGTTCTATGGTCTCGGACAGCACCAGTCGGAGGAGTTCAACATGAAGGGAAAGAACGAGGATCTCTTCCAGTACAATACCAAGGTGTCCATCCCCTTCGTGCTCTCCAACAAGAACTACGGCATCCTGTGGGACAGCTACAGCTATTGCCGCTTCGGCAACCCCAACGACTATCTCCAGTTGAACCGCGCCTTCAAACTCTACGACCGACAGGGCAAGGAGGGACATCTGACGGGAACCTATGTCGACAAAAACGGCAAGAAACTGGTGCGCGAGGAGGACAGCATCTACTATGAGTTCGCCTGTCCCGCCACTTCCGAGATTGCCAACCGCACAGAGAATGGCGGACTGAAGAACCTGCCCAAGGGGTTCAACCTTCAGGGGGCTACCGTCACCTACGAGGGCTATATCGAACCCGCGTGTTGCGGCCACTGCGGCAAGGCCGGAAAGCATGAGAAACAGCTCTACCAGTTCATCCTGTACTATGCCGGATACGTCAAGGTGTACATCGACGGCAAGGAGGTCGTGGCGGAGCGTTGGCGCACGGCATGGAATCCCAACAGCTATAAGTTCAGCACCGAGCTGACCAAGGGCAGGAAAGTCCATCTGCGCATCGAGTGGCAACCCGACGGTGGCGAGTCCTACTGCGGACTGCGCGTGGCACAGCCGCGTAGCAAGCAACAGCGCGAGCAGCTCAGCATCTGGAGTGAGATGGCACGCGACATGGACTACTATTTCATTGCTGGACAAAATCTGGACGAGGTAATCAGCGGCTACCGCACCCTGACTGGCAAGGCATCGCTCTATCCGAAATGGGTGTTGGGATTCTGGCAGAGCCGCGAGCGCTACCAGAGCAGTCAGGACATTGAGGAGAACCTTGCCGAGTTCCGTCGCCGCCATATTCCCATCGACAACATCGTGCAGGACTGGAACTACTGGAAGTTGCCCGAATGGGGGGCGCACGACTTCGAGGCGGCACGCTATCCCAATCCGCAGGCCATGCTCGACTCCGTACATGCCATGCACGGCCGCTTCATGATCAGTGTGTGGCCTAAGTTCTACGACACCACCGAGCACTACAAGGAACTGGATGCCAAGGGATGGATGTATCGCCAGGCGGTCAAGGACGACATCCACGACTGGCTGGGCTTCCGCGGTTCGATGTACGATGCCTATGACGAAGGAGCACGTAAACTGTTCTGGAAGCAGATGGACGACCACCTCTATAGCAAATACAACAAGAATGGGGTGCCCGGCGTGGATGCCTGGTGGATGGATGCCTCGGAGCCTAATGTGCGCGACTGCACCCCGATGTGGTACCGCAAGGCACTCTGCGGACCTACGGCTCTCGGCACGTCAACCGAATATTTCAACGCGTATTCCACGGTCAATGCCGATGCCATCTACAACGGACAACGCTCGGTGTGGAAGGGAAAGGCCAACGAGCCGCGCGTCTTCCTGTTGACGCGGAGCGGCTTTGCAGGGGAACAGCGTTTCTCAACGGCCACGTGGAGTGGTGACATCGGTACGCGCTGGGAGGATATGCGTGCACAGATGACCGCTGGTCTGAACTATTCGATGTCGGGCGTGCCCTTCTGGGGCATGGACCAGGGCGGTTTCTGTGTGGAGAACCGTTATGTTGCAGCTCAGAAACTCTTCAACGAGAAGGGCATCGAGAATGAAGACCTGAAGGAATGGCGCGAGCTGCAAGCCCGATGGAGCCAGTTTGGTGCATTCATCCCCTTGTTCCGCGTGCACGGTCAATGGCCTACGCGCGAGATATGGAACATCGCACCGGAAAACCATCCGGCCTACCAGTCGTTCGTCTATTACGACCAGTTGCGCTACCGCCTGATGCCGTACATGTACAGCATGGCCGCATGGGCACACTTCAAGGACTACACGCTGATGCGTGCACTCGTCATGGATTTCAACGGCGACAAAGAGGTGGAGAACATCGGCAACCAGTGGATGTTCGGTCCCGCGTTGATGGCCTGTCCCGTCGGCTACTACAAGGCTCGCAACCGCAGCGTCTACTTCCCACAGCAGTGTGGCTGGTATGACCTCTACACGGGCGAATACTACGAGGGTGGACAACGCCTGGTGGTGGACGCTCCCTACGAGAAGATTCCGGTCTATGTGCGTGAAGGGGCTATCATTCCCTTCGGTCCTGCCATGGAATGGAGTGACGAGAAACCTGCCGAACTCATCAACCTCTACGTCTACGAGGGACAGGACGGCACGTTCCAGCTCTACGAGGACGAGGGCACGAACTACAACTACGAGAAGGGCAAGTACGCCACGATTGACATCACCTACAACGATGCCGACAAGACCGTCACCTTCGGAAAGCGTAGTGGCAACTTCAACGGTATGCTGAAGAACCGCCGCTTCAATGTGGTGCTGGTCAAGAAGGGACAGCCTCGCGACCTCAACCTCGACAATCCCGAGGGAACGATGGTGCAGTACAGCGGAAAGGCCGTCAGCGTCAAACTCTAACTCACAGCATCGTCCTATGTACAGACTGATGACTTTAGCCTGTGCCGTCGCCTGCATGGCGACCGCTCAGGCGCGCGACCGCCAGAACTTCGACCAAGGGTGGCGGTTCATACTGGCCGACTCGGCACAGATGGCACAGACCAACTATCGCGACTCCCATTGGCGCGCACTGAACCTGCCGCACGACTGGGCGGTGGAGGGCGACTTCCTTGCCTCCAACCCCTCCGGAGCGGGTGGGGGAGCGTTGCCCGGTGGAACGGGATGGTATCGTAAGACCTTCGACCTTCAGAAAACAGACGGTGAACGGTATTTCATCGCATTTGACGGGGTGTATATGAACGCACGCGTCTACGTCAACGGACAGGAGGTGGGCTATCGCCCTTATGGCTACAGCTCGTTTGAATACGACATCACGTCCTGTCTCACGGACGGACGCAACGTGGTGGCAGTGCGTGTGGACAACAGCGACCAACCCAACTCCCGGTGGTACAGCGGATGCGGCATCTACCGTCACGTGTGGTTCACCAAGACGGCCGATGTGCACGTGAAGCACTGGGGCGTCCACGTGGTGGCCCATCCTGACGGGCGCATTCAGGTCACTGCCGACGTGGAGAGCGGTGGGCGTGCCTACAAGGTGCGCCATCAGGTCTACGACGCCGAAGGCCGTAAGGTGGGCATGAAGGTGCGCCGTCCGCACCTGTGGTCGGTGGAAGACCCCTATATATATAAGGTGTGTACCCAGGTGCTGGTGGACGGCAAGGTGGTGGACGAGGTATGGACAAATACGGGGTTCCGCTCGTTCCGCTTCGATGCCGAGACAGGGTTCTGGCTCAACGGCAAGAACATGAAGATCAACGGCGTCTGCGAACACCATGACTTCGGGTGTCTGGGAGCGGTCGTCAACGAAGATGCCATGCACCGCAAACTCTCACGGCTGAAGGCCATGGGTGTGAATGCCATCCGCTCGTCGCACAATCCGCCGGCTCCCGAGCTGCTGAATATGTGCGACACGATGGGACTGATTGTTATGGATGAGTCGTTCGACATGTGGCGTCGCCGCAAGACACAGAACGACTATGCCCGCTTCTTCGACGAATGGCACGAACGCGATTTGACCGACCTGGTGTTGCGCGACCGCAACCATCCGTCCATCTTGATGTGGAGCATCGGCAACGAGGTGCTGGAGCAATGGTCGTCGGCAGATGCCGACACGCTGACGCTGGAACAGGCCAATCTCATCCTCAATGCCGGGCACGATGCGTCAACGCTGGCTAAGGAAGGGGAAATCAGTGTCAACACGCTGCTGGCCGACCATCTGTCTGACATTGTACGGCGCTACGACACCACGCGCCCCATCACGGCAGGCTGCAACGAGCCCTCGCCCGACAACCACCTGTTCAAGGGCAAGGCACTGGATGTCGTGGGGTTCAACTACCACCACCAGTGGGTCAAGGATGTGCCGAAGAACTTCCCCGGCCGTCCGTTCATCCTGACGGAGAGTGTCTCGGCATTGCAGACCACGGGCTTCTATACCATGCCCAGCGATTCCATCACTACGGCACCCAAGGCGTGGTGGTTGCCCTATACAGCCCCTTCCTACATGTGTTCCTCCTACGACAATATGCACGCCTCGTGGAGCAGTACCCATGAGGAGACGTGGGACGTGGTGAAGCACACCCCCTATGTCGGTGGACAGTTTATCTGGACGGGCTTTGACTATCTGGGTGAGCCGACTCCCTATTCCTATCCGGCGCGCAGCAGCTACTTCGGCATCATCGACTTGGCCGGTCAGCCCAAGGATGTCTACTATATGTATCAGAGCGAATGGACGGATCGGCCTGTGTTGCATCTCTTCCCTCACTGGAACTGGCTTGACGGACAGGAGATCGATATGTGGTGCTACTACAATCAGGCCGACGAGGTGGAGCTGTATGTCAACGGCAAGAGCCAGGGCGTGCGCCGGAAGGCTGACAGCCACCAGTATCATGTCATGTGGCGTGTCATCTTTGAGCCGGGCGAGGTGAAGGTGGTGGCGCGCAAGGACGGACAGACCGTGCGCCAGCAAACCCTTCGCACTGCCGGACAGCCCCATCACCTGCAGCTCACGGTGGACTATCAGGGCAAGACCACGACGTTTGTCAAGGTTGAGGTGGTCGATCGGGACGGCAACCGCTGCCCGTGGGCCGAGAACCAGGTGTTCTTCGACACCGATGCACGCATCATCGGGGTGGACAACGGCTGCCAGACATCGCTCGAACGCTTCAAGGACAACAAGCGCAAGGCCTTCTTTGGCCGTTGCTTCGTCGTGCTCGACGGACACGGCACACTGACCGCAAAATCATACGGACTACCAACAGCAACCCTAAAACTATGATTAAAAAACTTCTTTTCGCGGCGGCATTGCTTCCTATGGCAACCGCTGCACAGATACAGACCACAGCTGGTGTACAGTATCTGCAATGCCAGGTTAAAGATATGTCGGGCGAGTTCTCGGACCTGTCGAACACCTATTTCCTGGCAGACAGTCTGGTGGACTTTAACCTGGACAAGGGCGAGGGACTGCTTAACTGGAAACGCTACCGGCTGGCACCGCGACAGGCTTTCAACCTCAACGGCTACTGGCCCGTGCGCATGCAGATGCTGGACTTTCCCGATACCCAGTACGACAACGACCCGAACCTGCGCATCAAGGTGCAGAAAATTGATGGCCGTACACTGCGTGTCACCGTCTTCACGTCGCCCATAGAACCCGCAGCGGCTGATGCCGACGACCCGATGTTCTCGCCGGAGTTCATTGCCCGGCAGGCTGGCAGTGAGGCACGCATTGGACGGGGGCGTTGGAACGTCAGTGCCACAGACCGTTCCGTCATCTACAAGAACGGCAACGGGTCGCTCGAAATACAGAAATATCCCTTCCGCATCGTGCTTCGCGACGGACATGGAAAACTGCTGACGCAGACCCGCCATATCATTGATAACGACAGCACGCAGGTGAAGCTCCTGCCGTTCAACTTCATCAAGCGCGGTGCCGACAACTCGCGCAGCATCAATCCTGTGTTGATGCTGTCTCCCGGCGAACGCATCTACGGCTGTGGCGAGAGTTTTACGTCGCTCAACAAGGTGGGGCAGAAGGTGCAACTCTCGGTGGTTGACCCGCAAGGACCGGAAACCGACGGTATGTATAAACCCGTGCCCTTCTATTTCTCCAACCGGGGCTACGGCATCTTTATGCACACTTCTGCGCCTACCACCGCCGACTTCGGTGCTTCATACATCGGTGCGCAACGGCTCTTCATGGGCGATGAAACCATGGATTTCTTCATCTTCTTCGGCAACCCCAAGGAGGTGTTGGATGCCTACACCGACGTGACGGGAAAGTCACCGATGCTTCCCCTTTGGACTTTCGGGACGTGGATGAGCCGCATTTCCTATTTCTCTCAGGAAGAAGGACTGGATATTGCCCGGCAGCTCCGTGCCCACAAGATTCCGTCGGATGTAATTCATTTTGACACGGGATGGTTCGGTGTCGACTGGCAATGCGACTATGCCTTTGCCAAGGATCGCTTCAAAGACCCGGTGGCCATGCTCAAGACATTGAAGAAGGAGGGCTTCCGCACTTGCCTCTGGCAACTGCCCTACTTCACACCGAAGAACCAGTATTTCCGCGAGCTTGTCGACGGCAAGATGGCGGTGCGCAACGGCAACGGGACGCTGAACTACGAGGATGCGGTACTCGACCTCAGCAATCCCCGTACCGTGGCTTGGTATCAGGATAAGATTGCCCATCTGATTGGGCAGGGCGTCCGCGCCATCAAGTGCGACTTTGGCGAGGCTGCGCCCTACGATGGACTTTATGCCAGCGGAAAGACGGGATTTTATGAGCATAATCTCTATCCCCTGCGCTACAATAAGGCACTCTGGGAGGCGGTGCGTGACCATACGCCCGAACACGAAGGGGTTATCTGGGCGCGCAGTGCATGGGCAGGCAGTCAGCGTTATCCGCTCCACTGGGGAGGCGATGCTGCCACCAATGCGACGGGCAGCGTCGGGATGTTGGGCGACCTCCGTGGCGGTCTGTCGTTCGGACTGAGCGGTTTCTCCTTCTGGAGTCACGACATGGGCGGCTTTGTCACGCAGAGTCCCGACGACCTCTACCGGCGTTGGCTCCCCTTCGGATTTCTGTCGAGCCACACTCGTGCGCATGGTGCACCTCCCACCGAGCCTTGGCTCATCAGCGAAAGTTTTACCGAGGCTTTCCGCCAGTCTGCAGCCATGAAATACCAGCTCATGCCTTATGTCTATGCGCAGGCCAAGGACTGTTCGGATCGTGGTCTGCCGATGGTGCGGGCACTGTTGGTGGAGTTTCCCGACGACCCAGGTGCATGGCTCGTGGAAGACGAGTATATGTTCGGTTCCCAGATTCTTGTCGCTCCCTTGCTGGAGAGCGGCAACAGCAGGACGGTCTATCTGCCGCGCGGGAAGTGGATTGACTACCAGACGGGCAAGGTCTACGAGGGCGGCTACCAGTCCATCCAGACTGCTTCCATTCCTTGCGTCATCCTTGTCCGTGACGGGTCGCTCATCCCCCATGTGCCGCTGGCGCAACACACGGGGGACATCCAGTGGGACAAGATAGAATGGAAGGCTTACAAGGCCGATGCTGCCCAATGTACGGGTCTGCTGTTCCGCCCTGGTGACACGGAACTGCAACAGGTCACACGGTAGAAGGTGTTGGAATGGAGGTGGGCGTTTCTGTTGTCGTGCGCTGGACAATCAGGATGCTCACCTCATACAACAGCCACATCGGCAGTGCCACCAGCGACAGCGTGAAGATGTCGGAGGTCGGCGTGATGATGGCGGCTGCTATCAGGATGATGACGATGGCGTGGCGGCGGTAATGGCGCATGAAAGCGGCCGACAGAAATCCCAACTTGGCCAGCAGCCAGGAAAGGACGGGGATTTCAAAGACGATGCCCATGGCCAGACTCATCATCACGAGCGTGGAGATATAAGAATCGAGCGTGATGAGGTTGCTCACTTCTCCGCTGACTTGATAGGTTCCTAAGAACCGGAAGGTCAGCGGAAAGATGAGGAAATAGCTGACCAGCACACCCAGCAGGAACATCAGGTAGCCGCCCCCGGCCACACGCACCATGTATCGCTTCTCGTTCGCATAGAGGGCAGGGGCAATGAAGTGGAACAACTGGTAGACAATATACGGCGAGGCGCACAGCACGCCTGCCCACAGCGCCACGCGCATGTGTATGAGAAACTGCTGTGCCAGTCCCGTGCTGATGAGTTCCACGGAGAACACGCCGCTCTCCTCGCCCGTCCATGCCGCCACGCGGTTGAACAGGGCATAGGTGATGAAGTCTGCGTTCTTCGGTGCGAGCACGACGGCGAAGAGCTGTTCCTTGAAGCAGAAGGCCACGATGCCGCACACAACGGTCACGACAACCATCTTGACGATAGCTGCCCGCAACACGTCCAGATGGTCCCAAAACGACTGCTTGCCGCTGTCCGCCGCCATCGGCCTATTCTTTCTTTTCGGGTTCGTCCGTGAGGTCCTTATCCACTTCGTTCATGCCCTCCTTGAAGGAGCGCACGCCCTTGCCGAGTCCTTTCATCATTTCGGGAATCTTCTTGCCGCCGAAGAACAGCAGTACGACCAGTGCGATGAGCAGCACTTCCTGCATGCCCAGACCGCCGATAAATAGTATAGTGTCCATGATGGTTTTATGAATTGTTTTGTTTGAGTTGTTCCACGAATTGGTCTATCCGTTGCATCTCCTGTGGAATCTGGATGCGTTGCGGACAGTGGGAGACGCACTGGCCGCAGCCGATGCAGTGGTCGGCCTGGCGCAGGCGCGGCACGTCCCGGTCGTAGCCTATCAGGAAGGCACGCCGTGCGCGCCGGTAGTCTGGGTCTTGACTGCCTTTGTTGGGCAGGTTGCCCTCCTTGATGCACTTGTTGTAGTGGGAGAACACCGCCGGGATATTGATGCCGTAGGGACAGGGCATACAGTAGTTACATTCGTTGCAGGGAATGGTCTTCAGGTTGTAGATGTCGTCGGCAATCTCCATCAGGAAGTCGTTCTCCTCCTTGTTGAGGGGGCGCAGGGGCGAGAAGGTGCGGAGGTTGTCCCGGAGGTGTTCCATGTAGGTCATGCCGCTGAGCACGGTCAGCACGCCGTCGGGTGTTCCGGCAAAGCGGAACGCCCAGCTTGCCACGCTGCTCTCCGGCTCGCGCTGCTTCATCTTTGCCACGACGTTGTCCGGCACGTTGGCGAGGCGGCCGCCGAGCAGGGGTTCCATGATGACGGCAGGGATGTTGCGCTTGTGCAACTCGCCGTACAGATAGACGGCATCCGTGTTTCGCTCGTTGATTTCGTTGGCATAGTTCCAGTCCAGGTAGTTCAGCTCTATCTGTACGAAGTCCCAGTGGTACTTCCCCTCGTCGTGCCATTGCAGGGCGAGGTCAAACACCTTGACATCGCCGTGGTAGGAGAAACCGAGGTTGCGGATGCGACCCTTCTCGCGCTGTTCCACCAGCCAGTCGAGGATGCCGTTGTCCAGATAGCGGTGGTGCAGGTCGTCCATACCAGGGTTGCCCATGCCGATGCCGTGCAGCAGCAGGTAGTCCACGTAGTCCACCTGCAGCTCGCGCAGCGAGTTCTCGAACATCTCGATGGAAGCTTCCCTGCTCCAGGTCTCGGGCGAGAAGTTGGACAGCTTCGTGGCCACGAAATACTCCGACCGCTTGTGGCGGTGCAGGGCCGTTCCCGTGGCGCGCTCCGACCGTCCCTTGCAGTAGGCGGGTGACGTGTCGAAATAGTTCAGACCGTGCGCCAGTGCGTAGTCTATCTGTCGGTTCACCATCTCCTGGTCAATCTCCGCGTCGGGATGGTCACGCTCCGTGCCACCGCCCTCTACGGGCAGTCGCATCATGCCGTAGCCGAGGAGGGAGATCTTGTCGCCCGTCTTCGGATTGGTGCGGTAGGTCATCTGGTCTTTCTGCGGCTCTTCCGCGCCGCTGCCAGTTTGGTTCTTCCCTTTACAGGAGGCCAGCAGGGTGGCGGATGCTGCCACGGTGCCGCTTCCCAGCATTTTCAGGAAATCTCTTCTGTTGATATCTTTAGCCATGGTGTTGCTCTTGTTTGGGGGTTAGACGGTACGGTGCACTTCAAGTCCTTCTACATAGATGGCGCTGAACGGACGTGCCGGACACAGGTTCTCGCAGGCACCGCAGCCGATGCACCGCTCCGTGTTGACGGCAGGAATCTTCGGCGAGAAGTCGTCCTTCGGGTCTGCAGGCACCATGGTGATGGCTCCCGTCGGACAGTGGCGGGCGCAGTTGCCACACTCCGCCCCGTCGGTCAGCGGGATGCAGTTCTTCCGAACCCACACGGCGTGGCCGATTTGCGTGGCCGACTTGTCTGCCCGCGTGATGGGCTCGATGGCACCGGCGGGACACACCTCGCTGCATTTCGTACATTCCGGGCGGCAGTAGCCCCGCTCATACGACATCGTGGGCTGCATCAGCGTCAGGAGGTTTGTGGACGGGCGCAGCACGTCGTTGGGGCATGCCGCCACGCAGAGCTGACAGGCGGTGCAGTGCTGTGCCATGTTCTTGGCCGAGAGCGATCCCGGCGGTGTGATGGGCGTGGTGCGCGCTGGGGCGACCTTGTCCTTGATGGCCGCCAGTCCGCCGTCCACCTTCTTCTTCTCCTGTGCCAGGGCGGCTGTCGTGGCGAGTGCTGCTCCAACGAGGAAGGTGCGCCGCGCCGTGTCTATCGTCTCCTGCTGAGGCTGCTGCGTCGTCTGCTCCGTCGCTTGGTGCTTGTCCGCCTTTCTTGCAGGCCGCGTGAAGGAGATGGCGTGCCTGTGGCAGGTCTCCAAGCAGTTGCCGCACGTCACACAGCGCGAATAGTCCACCCTGTGGTTCTTATAGTCGATGCAGGCCGCTTTGCAGCCCCTCGAACAGAGTCCGCACTGGTTGCACTTGTCCTTGTCGATGCGTATCTTTAGCCACGAGAACCGGGCGAGGAAGCTCAGCACCGTGCCCACGGGACAGATGGTGTTGCAGTAGGTGCGGCCGTTGCGCCAAGCCAGGATGACGAGTGCCACAAAGGTGACGGCAGCGATGATGAAGGTCGGCAGACTGCGCAGCCAGACCTCCCTGCTGTAGAAGGCATAGCTGTCGGCCCGTTCGGCAAGGCTGGCCAACAGGTTGTTGCCCCAGCCGTAGATGGGGGCAAAGAGGTTCTGCGCGATGCGTCCGTAGGAACTGTACGGGGCGAGCAGAGCCACCAGTGAACCGATGCCGGCCACCAGGGCCACGATAAACACGGCCAACACGCCGTACCGCAGCCATCGCACCTCGGGCGAGTAGCTGAAGCGGTATTTCTTCTTCTTGCGCCGTCCGCTCAGCCACGCCACCACGTCCTGGAAGACGCCCAGCGGACAGATGACGGAGCAATAGATGCGTCCAAACACCAAGGTCATCACGACGAGAAGCAGCACCGCTCCCGCGTTCAAGGCCAGCACGGCAGGCAGAAACTGTATCTTTGCCAGCCATCCGAACCACGTATGCAGCGTCCCTGTGAAGTCCAGGAACAACCCCGTGATGAGTACGAACACCACCAGGGCGCAAGTCAATCTTATTTTCCGTAACATAACCGTCAATCAGCAGGATTTATTTCATTCTTCCTGCAAAGGTACGATTAAGCGAGTGAAATACAAAAAGAAAAAGCATTTTTCTTTTTTATTTCCGAGCGTGAGTACCTTCGGCCGAAGGCCAAAGGTAGTGCAAACCGAGAGAAATACAAAATAAAACCGTGTTTTATTTTTATTTCAGAGGTACGATTAAGCGCAAAAAAAATGCCGTACCTTCGGGAGGAACGGCATTGAAAAGAGGGTGTGGATGCTGCGTCAGTCTTCGCCCGTGGTAGAACCGCCCGAGGTAGATCCACCCGAGGTAGAACCACCCGAGGTCTGACCACTGTCGGAGCTGGTGCTGTCGGAGCTGGTGCCGCTGGAGGTGCTGTCGTCCTCCACGGTGCCACTGTCGTCGGAGGTGACGCG
>CAVBXH010000041.1:0-24557 GCA_963599475.1 Acutalibacteraceae bacterium
GTTCGGCTACACATTAATATATGGCACTTGCCGTCGGGCTTTTGAGGAATATACCTGTTGACACTTGAGGCAACCCGACGGCACTTGAGGCAACCCGACGATTTTTGCTCTTGCGTAGTAGGTGCGGTGTCCTCACCGCATCCCTTCGTGCCAATAAGGCATGTTTCCTGTCATTACTCCACGTGTGACTCCCCTTCGCTTTGAAGAGCGATTGGTACGGGGACACCGCACCTCCTGCCCCAAGAGCTAAATCTGCTGTCCAGTTTCCGGTGCACAAGGTAAACTTGGTAGGGCTGCGTCTCGCTGCACACGCCAGCCGGACAAGGGGAAGCGCAAAATTGGGGCATGGGACAGTTGCTGTTTTTTCGGGATGCCTTCGGGATCCGTTCGGGACACCACGACTACTACATTGCCAAGGTTCCGTCTATAGAGGCGTTCACAAGATTTACACCTCATTCATAACTGCGTGGCTGGATGGTATAGTAGTTTTCAAATTCAGTACATGCCTTTTATGAGAAGTTCATCGCAGAATAAAAAATCACTCTTTCCCCATCTGATACTTCTTGGGGGTTGTGCCGAACTTTTGCTTGAATGAGGCCGTGAAATTGTGTGGACTGGCAAACCCCGTCTTGTAGGCCACTTCAGAGACATTGCTGTGTCCTTCTTTGAGCATGCTTGCCGCCCGGTCAAGACGGTGATTGCGAAGATAGTCGTTAGGAGTCATCCCCGTTAGTGCTTTCACCTTCTGGTAAAATACCGTCCTGCCTAAGTGCATGGCATCTGCCATGTCATCGACAGACAAGTTAGCATCGCTCAGATGCTGTTCCATCCAGGTGGTGAATACATCAAGGAACCTGCCGTCGGCCTCGTCTTTGATGACTTTTGCCACAGGTGTGTCCTCACGCTGTTCTGAGGCGAATTTCTTGCGTAGCACATCGCGCTTTTCTATCAGGGAGATGCAGGTGGACACCAACACATCGCTATCGAAAGGTTTTGTCAGATAGGCGTCAGCCCCCACCTCCAAGCCTTTCGACTCGTATTGTGTATCGGAGACGGCGGTCAGCATGATAACGGGGATGTCCTGGTAGCGTTTGTCAGCATTGAGTTTCCGGGTCAGTTCATATCCGTCCATCACAGGCATCATCACATCGGTAATAATTAGGTCTACGCTCTGTGACTCCAACTGGTTTAGAGCATCGCTGCCGTCAACGGCTGTCACCACATTGAAGTACTGCCCCATGAGACTTTTGATGTATTTCAACACGTCCGCGTCGTCCTCCACCACCATGATGGTGCGGTCGTTCAAGGGCTTGGGGGCCATTTCGCGATATTCCCCTGCCACAGCGTTGACCTCCTCCCCTCCCTGCTCCTTAATGAGTTCGTTGTTTTCCTTTAGGAAGTCTGCCTGAGAGTAGACCGACTTGTCTCTGGGCAAGTCAACAGTAAAGACGGAGCCTTTGGGCTGGTTTTCACGGAAGGCGATGTTGCCATGGTGTACTTCCACCAGCTCTTTGGTCAGGTTCAGTCCTATTCCCATGCTGTCGCCTCGGTAAGTGCTTTGCATGAACCGCTGGAAAAGCTCGGTCTGTTTCTCCTTGGGAATACCCACTCCTGTATCCGTCACGCTGAAAGAGAGATGCTGCCCCACGTCATCGACACGTATTCCCATATTGACACTTCCTCCCGCTGGAGTGTATTTGAAGGCGTTGCTCAGCAGGTTATAGGCGATTTTGTCCACGTGTCCCCGGTCAATGAACACCTTGAGCGTCCTCACCTGAGTCTGGAAGGTAAAGTTGATGTGCTTGTTCTCGGCCGCCTCCACGAAGCCATTGAAGATGTTGCGCAGGAAGACGACGACGTCCGTCTCCTGCAAGGCCAGTTTCAGCTTGCCATTCTCCATCTTACGGAATTCCAGCAGCTGGTTGATGAGCCGCATCATGCGGTTCTCGCTGCGCGCAATGTTGGAGAGCGGCTGCTTCAGGTCGCCGGGCAGTTGCTTCTGGCGTTTGATTCTGTCCAACGAGCCGTGGATGATGGTGAGCGGTGTGCGGAACTCATGGCTGATGTTGGTGAAGAAGCGCAGTTTGAAGTCCGTGATTTGCTTCTCTAGTGCAATGCGTTGCCGCAGGCGGTAGACGGTGCGCAGGTAGCGGTAGACGATATAGCCCACGATGACAGCCAGCACGAGGTAAACACACCATGCCCACCACGACAGCCATAGTGGAGGCTTGATGACCAGTGTCATCTGGCATAGCTGCTCAGTGTCCTTGCTGTCGTCGATGGCTTTCACCTGAAACGTGTAGTTCCCATGCGGCAAGTCGCGGTATGCCGCGTAACTGGCGGTGGACGGCGGACTCCATTGCTTGTCGTACCCCTGCAGCTGGTAGCTGTATTTCGTCTTTCCCAGTGCATTGTAGTTGAAGTCTGAGAACCGGAACGTGACGGAGTTCTCTTGGTGTCGCAGGATGACCTTGCCCATGGTTGGCACGGCGGGCAACTGTGCATAGTCATCCCATTGGTGGATGGCTATTCCGTTGACAAGGATGTCGGTTATCCGTAATGTCTGCAATGGGCTGGTGGTGGGCTTTGGTGTACCATCGTCCTCGTCGGGCGCATAGACAATGACGCCGTCGATGGTGCCGAACGCCAACCGTCCGTCAGAAAGCCTACTGGCGGCACGGTCGGTATAGAAGTTGCGCTCGGGAACGGCGTCCGAGAAGATGTTGCGCATCTTTCCCGTTTCAGGCTCATAGCAGGTAATGCCTTGCTGGGTGGCTATCCAGATGGTGCCGGAAGCGTCTTCAAGAATAGAGGCCACCATGTTGTTCACCAGTCCCTCCGTGGTGGAGATTTGGCGGAATGCAGGCTCGCTACTCCCGTCATTGTCGCAGACGAAAACCCCTTTGCCCGCCGTTCCTATCCAGATGCGGTGGTGGCTGTCCTCCATCACATACCCGATGTCGTTCACATCCACCGTGCTACCTCCGATGTCGTATTTTTTGTAGGCGGTAGAGTCCCGCAGCAGTTCCTCCGGGTCGAACGAATAGACATGCGACTGTGTGCCGACCCAGATGTGTCCACGATGGTCTATGGCCAGTGTGAAATAATGGTTAGGAGACAGGAAATGCCGAAAACGGATGTCCCCTGTGTCGTAGTCGCCCAGGGCTACATCCAGTTGGCCGTCCTGTGGTGCCAGCCACATCCGTCCCACCCTGTCGCAGACCATACTGTTCACCTTGTTGTTGGAGAGTGTGTTTGCGTTTTTGTTGTCAGCCGAGAACCAGCGGCCTTTCACATAAACGCCGTTGTCTCTGCTGCCCATCCATACCCTGTGCTGCCTATCTTCGCACACAGAAAGTATCACATGGTTTCCCAAAGCCGAACGGCTTGCGATGTGCAGCTCCTCGTCCAGATTGACCATCTCACCAAAGTTGTTGCTGGCAAGAAGCCGTCCGTCATGCAGAGTTGCCAATGCCTTGACATAGTTGGCAGGCTCCTCGTGGTTGTCCGCATTGAGACTGACCACCCTCTGCGACTGTGCATTGACCGACAGGCATACAGCTCCGCGGTATTCCTGCAAGGCCCAGATATTTCCCTGTCTGTCGAGTATCACCTTTAAGATGAAGTCCGACTGTATCAGGCCGTCAGCCCTGCGTATGTGTGTGGTGGTTCCCGTGGTCTTGTCATACACCACTATCCCATAGCCGTAGGTGGAGATCCATACCAGGTTGTCTTGTGTGACCGCCGTATAACGCAGCATATAGGAGGTGTTCGCTGCGCCGGGGGCAATCAGTTGAATAGTATGGGCGCGCCCCGTTGCCGCATCGTGATAGACGATAGTATGACGGTTCTCTATCTCTATCCAGTTGCCCAGATTGTCGTAAAAGGTGTTTGGCACAGGCCAGATAGTGAGGGGGAGAGGGTTCTTTCTGTCGTAGGTAGTGGAGGAGAACTGGCGGTTCTGGCAGGTGACACACACACCTTCTCGCCTGCTGTTGAATATCCAGAGCCGCTGCTGGTCATCCACGATGATGCGGTCGTAATCCAAGAGCGGCGACTGTTCTACGGGAAAAGGCATAAATTGGTCGGTGTCGGTGTCAAACAGCACATAATGGGGCCCTTGCACCTTGATGACAAGCAGGTTTTCTTTCCAGTAGAGCAGGTCGCGGATATGATTGTCGAAAAGCAGTCGCCTGTTTCCTGATGGGGCAACGAAGAACGTGTTGAACGTGTAGCCGTCATACCTCATGAGTCCGTTGGTGGTTCCAAACCACATATATCCCTTGTCGTCCTGGGCGATGGAGCGAATGTCGGCAGATGGCAGTTCCTCGCCTACGCCCGTGGTGTAGGAATGAATTTCTATGGCTTGCGTGTGCAGTAGCACAAACAGCAAGAACCCTGTCAGCAGTAGTCCTTTTTCCATAATCTGGGTGCAAATGTACGAAAAATTTCGAAAAGGATGTACAAATCGTTCCGTTTTTGTATGAAACAGACGTTTTTCCTTATTTTATGCCCTTAGTTTTGCGACCAGAAACTCAAAAACAAAAGCCAATGACTACAAACATGTACACACTAACAAAAAGGATGCTTGCCATAATAGCAGTGATAGCGGGCACAACAAGTATGATGGCAGCCGACGATGTCACCTGCACATTGCAGAGTAATCGCATCACCATCCTTAAGAATGGGATTCTGGAAGTGAAGATCAATGCCAAGGGGCATGTCTACTCTTTTACCTATAATGATAATAACATGTTGGGTACGGGTGGTGACTTCTACTTCAGCACTCAGGAGGGTGCCGATTTTGACAACACCGCCGGCTCTGAGCTGAAGGCGACAAAGGCCGAGGTGGTGGCAGCCACTGCCGACTATGCTGAGGTGGTCTATACCTGCGACACCGCCCGTTTAGTAAAGCAGCAGGGGTTTATCCTGCGCAAGGGTGACAGCAAGCTCTATACCTATATTATTATGAAGGGTACCTCTACACCCATGGTCTTGGAGGAGGCTCGCGTGGCCTATCGCGTAGCCGACAATTTCCTTGATGCCTACGTCAGCGACGCACAACAGGGACTGATGCCAACGGTGGCCCAGATGAATGCCTTCACCGAAGATGACAAGATACAAGATGCCACCTACCGCCTGTCCGACGGCACCGTCTACACCAAGTACGACAATGCCGTATACCTGAAGGACACGCCTGTATTCGGCATCATGAACACGGAGGGTACTTTAGGCGTATGGGCCATCCAGGCCAGCACAGAATATGTCAATGGCGGCCCCTTGCGCCAAGACCTGACCGTTCACATGGACACGAAGTCGCCCGTCATCTGCCAGTACTTCCAAGGCGGTCACTTCGGTGGCACCAAGCTACAATTCAACGAGGGCGACGTGAAGATGTTCGGTCCCTTTGCTCTCTACTGCAACAGCGGCAGTCGCGAGGAGATGATTGCCGATGCCAAGGTCGTGGCAAAGGATGAGGTGAAGGCTTGGCCCTACAGTTGGTTCACCAACGAGGCATACCCCTTAGACCGCAGCACCGTCACAGGCAACATCTGCCTCACCAACTATGCCACGACCCCCAAGATGCAGGTGGTACTCGGCGAGGCCGGCGTAGATCCCTATATGCAGACCCGCGGTTACTGCTACTGGGCAGAGACCGGCAGCGACGGCTCGTTCACCATCCCCAACGTGCGCAAGGGCATCTACGCACTGCACGTCTATGCTTTAGAGGGTGAGATTACTGACATGCTGGAGCAGACTGGCATCACCATCAGCGATGCCACACAGGATATCGGCACCATTTCCTGGACACCCACCCGCTACGAGACGCTGCTGTGGCGCATCGGCGAGAACGACCGTCTCTCCGACGGCTTCTGCCTGAGTGATCATGTGCGCCAGTACGGCGTGTTCGACGAGTGTCCTGCCGACCTCGACTTCACCATCGGCACGAGCAACGAGCAGACCGACTGGTACTACGCCCAGACAAAGGCAGGCACCTGGACCATCCACTTCAACCTTGACAGCAAGCCCGCGTCCAAGTGCTATCTGACAGCCTCGGTAGCCGCGGCCGCCCGCCAGCCAAATGTAAAAATTCTGGTCAACGGCCGACAGGTAACCACCAAGCAGATGGACACCAATGATGGCAGCATCTACCGCTCGGCTATACGCAGCGGACGTCACAACCTCTACACGTTTGACGTCCTTGCCGCCTTGCTCAAAGAGGGGGAGAACACCATCTCATTGACGCTTGACAAGACTTCTTCCGGGTGTGGCGTGATGTGGGACTGCATCAAGTTAGAGACAGGCGACAAGATGACGTCGGGGATTGGCGACGCTTTGCGGCTAAATGATCATGTAAAAATGACAAATGATAAAGTTTACGACCTACAGGGGCGTCAGGTGGCAAACCCTACGAAAGGGATGTATATCCGAAACGGAAAGAAAATCATCATCAAATAACAACTTTTTTATAAACCCTTTAAAATTAAAAAATTATGAAGAGCTTTAAATTTTACGTAACAGTAGCCACGCTTCTCATGTCTGCCACTTTAGTTTCTGCCCAAGATACTGACCCTACGGAGGTGCTCATCAGCAAGACAACAACTTGGGTGTTCGACGATCTCGCTCCCATCGACAATGGTGACAACATCTGTGAGAACGAGACCTACGAGTGGGAGGGACTTTACTTCAAACTCGTCAGCGGCCATAAGTTCCAGGGCTACAACGGCAGCTGGAGCGGCACCTTCAGCGACGGCACCGAATGGAAAACCACTTGCCGCATTCGCACGCAGAACATCACCTATTTCCTTGCCGACTATCATGTGGCACGGGCCTGGTCTGAGGCCACGTCAAGCACCGACCGGTGCATCGCCCTCCAGACGAGTGTGCCAGGTACGCTCTATGTCGCCTTCTCCTCGGTATATGACAAGTCCGGCCAATATCTGAACCTCTACAATCGCCAGACCCTGGTTGACACCAAGGAACTGGCAGAGGCCAATGTCATGCAGGAGCTGAAGGCCGAGACCGATGTCATTGACGAGGACGGCGAGGGCAAGATGATTGGCGGCGTGTTCTACATCGTCCCTGAGCAGCAGGTATGGATTCATGCCATCCGTTTCGTAGCCGATGACGAAGAAACTACCGGCATTGCCGACCTCTGCACCACTAACAAGACCGACGGGAAGTGCTACAACCTCGCCGGCCAGGAGATAGAGAACCCCCAGAAGGGTCTTTATATCAAGAATGGCAAGAAGTACATTGCACGATAAAGCGAAAAAAGTATGTATAAACTATCATCAATCCTTTTCATCGCACTGCTGGCTATCATTTCGGCAGCCTGCAGCTGCGACACCATCGATGGCGATGGCGACTATTTTCGCCGTGGAGCCTTCGAAGAGACTGTAGATGGCACGCGGATGGTGTTCATCCCAACCAGTGAGGGCAGCAATGAGGTGCTGTTCACTTGGGACCGCATCAACAAGAACTACGTCATCAACGAGTTCGCCACCACCACGACGCGCACCTATACCTATACCGGCAACGTCACTGTTCCGGCAACGGTGTCGCACGATGGCGTGACCTATACCGTGACGGGCGTAGATGACTATGTGTTCATGCTCAACACCACCCTGACGGGCATCACTGTCAGCGAGGGCATACGCACGTGGGGCAAAGACGAGCTGACAGGCAGTGTGACCAACCTGACGAAAGTCTACCTGCCTTCCACGCTGACGAATCTCACGGAAATTCCCTACGGTATGTTCGCCAAATGCGGAAAACTGACAAGCGTCCACCTGCCTAACGTAACGGCCATTGGAGACAGTGCCTTCGCCTCGTGCTTGAAGCTCACCGACGTCAACATCCCTGAGGGATGCACCTCCCTGGGTCGCTATGCATTCGCCCGCAACACCGCCTTGACAGAACTGACGCTACCCTCAACGCTACAGACTATCGGTGAAAACTGCTTTGGAGCCTGCAACAAACTGATGACGCTCCATGTCAGGGCCACCACACCTCCTGTCATGGCCACCAACCTGCCGAAGGCTACCGAAGCCACACTTTATGTTCCCACAGGATGTTCCGCTGTCTACGGAGCCGACGAAAAATGGGGACAGTTCAGCAACATCATAGAAGAATAGCAGAGTATGAAAAGACTAATCTATGCAATCATTATGCTCTTTGCGGTTGTCACAGCACAGGCGCAGGAGATCCGTCGTGTGACAGGCATTGTCACCGACAGCAATGGCGAACCGTTGCTCGGTGCCACCGTGAAAGGGCAGAACTCTCAAGGTGGAACGGTCACCGACCTTGACGGGCAGTTTGGATTGGATGTCAGTAAAGCAGAGAAGAACCTGAGCGTCAGCTATATCGGCTACGAAACCAAGGTGGTGGCCGTCGGCAGTGGACAGGGGCTGAAAATCGTGCTCAACGAACAGGACAACACCCTCAACGAGATGGTGGTCATCGGCTATGGTGCCGTGAAGAAAGGCTCAGTGACCGCTGCCGTCTCCAGCGTGAAAGGCGAGGATTTGGAGCGCCGTCCAGTCAGCAACGTAGCTTCTGCTCTTCAGGGCGAGCTGGCCGGTGTCGAAGTGCGCACCACCACGGGTACGCCCGGTGCCAGTGTCGACATCAAGGTACGCGGTGCCACGAGCATCAACGAGAGTGCCTCGTCCGCCCCGCTCTATGTGGTCGACGGTGTGCCTATGGATGAGAACTTCGACCTTTCGCAACTCAATGTCAACGACATCCAGAGCATCGAGGTGCTCAAGGATGCCTCCTCCAGCGCCATCTACGGCTCACGGGGCGCCAACGGTGTCATCATCGTCACCTCGAAGCGTGGCGACACCTCGGGCAAGTCACAGTTGCGCTTCAATGCCTCCTACGGTTTGCAGCAGGCCGAGCGCAAGATGGACATGATGAGTCCTACGGAATGGATTGCCTGGCGCACGAAGTGCAACAACGCGCAGTATGTGGCCCGCTTCTCGGCCAAGGGGGCTACGGCATCCGACGATTTCGCCACTCGCATTGGCATTATTGGCGGCATGGACAGCCGCTACGTGAACGATCCGCGCTGGTCAATGCCCGACTATGGTGGCTTGGCACTCATCGACTGGCAGGACGAACTGTTCCGTCTGGCTTCCTACCAGAACTATTCCCTCTCTACCTCTCACGGCTCGCAGCAGGGCAACTACCGCCTCTCCGTGGGCTATACCCAGCAGGACGGTATTGTCATCAACACCGACTACAAGAAATTGACCGCCCAGTTCTCGGGCGAGACACGCATCAAGGATCGCCTCACTATGGGCCTGAAGGTGGCACCCACGGTAGAGTGGACTGGTGGCGGCGGTGTGGACGGGCGCGGCAGCCAGGCCATGACAGCCCTGACACAGACTCCCGTGGCCGAGGGCGATGCCGGCGTGAACACCAACTCCGCCCCTTACGAGCGCTACTACTGGGCAACGGGTGGCGTGAGTCCCATCACCCGTATGCGTGGCGAGGACAACAAGCGCGAGAAAGTGACCGTCAACTCCTCCATCTATCTGAACTTTGACATCATGAAAGGTCTGCAGGCACAGGTGCTCGGTGCATGGAACTACTACGACTACAAGACCCGCCGCTTCATACCCAGCGACGTCGACTCCAACTGGTCGAAATATCAGGAGGGCTATCTCTCCATTGGCCAGTGGACGGGCACCTCGTCGCAGAAATTGATGGAGCAGGCCCAGCTCAGTTATAACCAGACCTGGGGCAAGCACAATGTGAATGCCGTGGCCGGCTGGTCGTTGGAGAGCACGTTCAACAGCAGCAACTATTCGCTTCAGGCCACTCACTATCCCAACAATGCCGTACATGGGTTTAACATGCTTGACGAGGACATGACCCGTACCACGGCCACCTATCAGACCGACGACCGCATGGTGAGCTATTTCGGACGTGTCATCTACAACTACGACGACCGCTATCTGCTCAACGTCAGTCTGCGCCGTGACGGCAGCTCGCGCTTCGGCAGCAACAACCGCTGGGGCACCTTCCCCGCCTTCTCGGCCGCCTGGCGCGCCTCCAACGAGGCCTTTTGGCCGAAGAGCAAGGTCTTTACTGACGCCAAGGTGCGTGTGAGCTATGGCAGCAACGGCAGCCGCTCACTGCCCATCGGCTCGGCCAACGGTCTGATGACCACCAACAACTATTCGACGAACGGCGAGATTACCACGGGCTACCTGCCCTCCTCGCTTGAGAACCCCGACCTGACGTGGCAGAAGACCAAGAGCTGGGACATGGCCGTCGATTTGGGCTTCCTGCACAACCGCATCTCCATGTCGCTCGACTATTATCGCAAGACCATCACTGACATGCTCTACAGCGTGAGCATGCCCAGCGACATTGGCTTCGCCACCGCCTATAGCAACATCGGCAATATCGAGACCAAGGGCCTAGAGCTGGAGCTGAAGTCGAACAACCTTACGGGCCGCCTGAAGTGGACCACCACACTGAACATCGCCTATACCACGTCGAAGGTGAAAGATCTGGGCGAGAACAGCAGCATCCCCTGCGGATGGGAGAACAGCACACAGATCATCGAAGTGGGCAAGAGCGTGGGTGAGTTCTATCTGTACAAGGCCGTGGGTGTCTATCAGACGCAGGACGACCTCGACAACTATCCCAAACAGACCTCTTCGACGTTAGGCAGCGTGCGCTATGCCGACATCAACGGCGACGGAGTCATCGACACCAACGACCGCACCTACTGTGGTCATCCCTCGCCAGACTTTACGTATGGTCTTACCAACACGTTCCGATGGAAGAACTTCGACCTCTCCATCCTCGTCACCGCACAGACGGGCGGCAAGATTTATGGTGCCTTAGGGCGTGCCTTTGACCGCACCGGCCTCGGCACTTCCATCAACGTGCTGCGCAAGTATCAGAACATGTGGTTCTCCGAAGACGATCCGGGCGACGGCGTGACCCCTTGCATCTTCAACACCTCCACTACCGAGGAGTACGACACCCGCTGGCTCTACAGCTCTGACTTCCTGAAGATCAAGAACATCACCCTCGGCTACAACGTGCCTCTCAAGAAAGGTAGCTTCGTCAGTTCCATCCGCATCAATGCCAGCGTGGAGAACCTTTACATGTGGGACAAGTATGATGGTGGCTACTCGCCCGAGTCCAACAACTCCAGTTCATTAGTCAGCAGCTGGGACTACGGCGCCTACCCCATGGCCCGCACCTATAGCATTGGCCTGAACGTAACATTGTAATTGAGAATTGAAAATTGAGAATTATGATTACCAAGATAAACAGAATTCTTGCCGTTGGTTTGGTAAGCTGTGGCTTTGCCGCAGCCCTCACCTCCTGCGATGACTATCTTGAGGTGACGCCCAAGTCGGCCATCTCCACCGAGAACTTCTACCAGACCGACGCGCAGATGGACCAAGCCCTGACGGGTGTCTACGGTTGTCTGAAGCCCATCGCCCTCTACTCTCTACAGATGAGCGAGCAGCGGTCGGACAACATGTGGATTACCAACGACACCAAGCAGAACGACCAGGTGGACATCGCCCTGTTTAACCCCGATGCTCTGGTCAACGACCTGACCATCTACAACTGTTGGGCCGACTACTTCAAGATTGTGGCCGCCTCCAACAAGCTACTCGACAAGTTGGACGAGGTGACACTCAGCGACGCCAGCCTGCAGGTGGAGTACCGTGCCGAGGCCCGTTTCCTGCGGGCATTAGCCTACTTCGACCTGGTGCGTTTCTTTGGCCGCGTGCCAGCTCCCACGCACAGCCTGACCACGGAAGAAGCCTTCGCGTTAGGGCAGAGCGAGGCCGTGGACGTGTATGAGAATGTCATCGTGCCCGACCTTGAGTATGCCGTGGAAAATCTGCCGCTCACCGCTCCCCAGGACAACCAGGGTGTGAGCCACTCTGAACGGGCCACGAAGAATGCCGCCCGTGCCCTCTTGGGCCGTGTCTATCTGACGATGGCCGGCTATCCGCTCTACCATACCGACAAGGCTGATAAGGCCGCCACCCTGCTGAAGGAGGTCATCGACTATGCCGAGCAGAGCAACAAGTACTGGGCCTCGACGATGGACGCCTGGGAGAGAATGTGGTTGAGCGAGAACGACAACAAGTATTTCATCTTCGAGATTCAATACGTCAACGCCGTAGACCAGGGCAATCCCTACACCCCCGTCTCGTCCACGTCGCCCAAATACTCCACCTGGTGCAACCCCAAATGGATGGTGGGTACGGTGCATATCTACTGTGAGACCTCGCTGCGTCTCCACTATCAGGAGAAGGACTCACTGGGCAATGTCATCGACCAGCGTGCCTACGGCACCATCAGCGATGCTGCCGTGGAGAGTGATGACGGCACGTTGTCGTCAAGCAACGACCTTATCTTCGTCAAGTTCTTCGAGAACAACCTGAAACGGGCCAAGTTCGGCCTGACAGGCCTGAACCTTGTCGACCGTACCTGCTGGCCGCAGAACTATCCACTCATCCGCTTGGAGGACGTCATGCTGATGTATGCCGAGATTGTGGGTCCCACCACCGAAGGCCTGCGCCTGGTCAACAAGATCCGTACTCGTGCCGGATTAGAGGCTCTGCCAGCCACCATCACTGCCGCCGACTTCCAGGAGGCCGTGGCCAACGAGCGCCGCTACGAACTGGCGGGTGAGGGGCTGCGCTGGCACGACCTGGTGCGCCGCAACGAGTATGTGGAAACCATTCGGCAGATGTTCATCAACGACGACACCACCTCCGACCAGTCGTATGCCGCATTAGCCTCGCGTGTTACCACAGACAGCTACCTCTACCCCATCCCCTTGAAGCAGATTGAGGTGAGAGCCGGTCTTTACACGCAGAACCCAGGATATTGATGCGGGCTTCGCCCTAATGAATAATGATTAGTTAATAAGAAACACAATGAATAGAAAATATGTTTTGATGTTCCTCTGCCTAAGTAGCCTGACGGCATTTGCCCAGAAGCAGAAGGTAGGGCAGTTCCTAAAAGCCACTCAGCAAGTGAACACCGCCGACAAACACAAGCCGCGTCAGTGGCAGTATCGTCCCGACGGAAAGGACTTCGTCTGCGTGAACGGCCAGAACCGCTACACCCGTGCT
The DNA here is from genome assembly GCA_963599475.1 of Acutalibacteraceae bacterium. Lineage (GTDB taxonomy): Bacteria > Bacteroidota > Bacteroidia > Bacteroidales > Bacteroidaceae > Prevotella. The sequence continues at coordinate 13,134 of CAVBXH010000041.1, forward strand.
CTTTACGGTAGCCACGACGAGGACCGCATAGAGACCAGCGACCGCCCCGTGTTCGTGGCCTACAAGTCGAAGGACAGCCGTAACATCAGTTTCACGCTCACCATCGGCGGCCAGACGCTGGCCCTCGACCGTACCGACCACTGTGAGGCACGCTATACCGCTGGCCGCCGCAGCTACGTACTGACCGACCACAGCTGGGGACAGGGGCGCGTAGAGATGTCAGTGCTCGCTTTCCCCGACCGACAGGGCGGCATCTGGCGCATCACCACCACGGGCTTTGGCAGCCCCGTCACCATCCAGTCCGAGTGCTGCGAGACTGCCAACCAGAAACTGAAGCGCTGGGGCGACATGGGTGCCGAGGAGCCCGGCTCCTTCGAGGCATCGCCCACGAAGGCGAAGCTGCAGACCCTCAAGTGGGACGCCACGAACAACACCACCTACATGACCATCAGCAAACAGCAGATAGCCAAGGGTGACAACACAAGTGCCACTGAGTATGACCGTTGTGAGGCCTACCGCGAGCAGTTGGCCACGCAGGTCGTGTTCCGCACCCCCGACCCATACGTCAACACCCTCGGTGGCGTGCTCACCACGGCGGGTGACGGTGCCTGGGACGAGGATACTTTCCTGCACGGAGCCATCGTGTGGCACATGCAGCTGCCTGGCTGGCGTGCCGCTTACATGGGTGACTTCCTCGGCTGGCCCGACCGCGCCGTACACCACTTCGACGCCTACGCCGAGAGCCAGGTGACGGGAGTGCCCTGCACCATCCCCCACGCCACGCCTGACTCAGCCAACAACCTCTGCCGGGCAGCCCATATCTGGGGCAGTCCCATGTATAGTGACGGCTACATCTGCCGCGTGCCGCACCGCAACAACGTGATGCACCACTATGACATGAACCTCAACTACGTTGACGAACTGCTGTGGCACTTCCAGTTCGACGCCGACCCGGCCTACCTGCGCAAGATGTGGCCCCTGCTGAAGCGTCACATTGCCTGGGAGAAGCTGAACTGGGACCCCAACGACGACGGACTCTATGATGCCTACTGCTGCATCTGGGCCTCCGACGGCCTGTACTACAACAGCGGTGGCGTGACCCACTCGTCGGCCTACAACTACCGCTGCAACGTGGTGGCGGCCCGCATTGCCGAGATTCTCGGTGAAGACCCCGCGCCCTACCGCGCCGAGGCCAAGAAGATTCTCGACGCCATGAACCGCGAGCTGTGGATGGAGGACGAGGGCTGCTGGGCCGAGTACAAGGATCTGATGGGACTCGGGCGACTGCACAAGAGTGCCGCTCTCTGGACGGTCTACACCCCCATTGACAGCTACTCGTGCTCGCCGGAGCAGGCCTACAGCGCCACACGCTACGTGGATGAGAACATTCCCCACATACCTATCCTGATAGAGGGCGAGCCTACAGAATACTACACGCTCTCCACCACCAACTGGCTGCCCTACGTGTGGAGTACCAACAACGTGGCACACGCAGAGGTGATGCACACCGCATTAGCCTATTTCCACGCCGGACGCGCCGACGAGGCCTTCAAAATTATGAAGGGCGTGCTGCTCGACGAGATGTACTTAGGTGGCTCGCCCGGCAACATCGGACAGATTAGCCACTACGACGCCGCACGCGGCGAAATCTACCGCGATTTCTCTGACAACGTAGGTGTGACGGCCAAGACGGCCATACAGGGACTCTTCGGCATCACGCCCGACGCCCTGAACGGCAAGCTCTACATCCGTCCGGGCTTCCCCTCCGAATGGGACAGTGCTTCAGTACACACGCCCTACATCGACTTCTCGTTCCGCCGCGAGGGGGGCAAGGAGGTCTACGACATCGCCCAGCGGCTGCCGCAGCAGCTGCAGGTGGTCATCCGCCAGAACATCGGCAACGGACGCTACCGTGAGACGGCTTTCGCCAACGACAGCGTGCAGCACATCGTGATCAACGCTGCGCCCAAGTCCACCGACGTGGACGACAGCTACAGCCGTCCCAAGAAACAGCAGGGTGACATCGCCACAGACTTCGACCACGTGGTCACCGCCAAGTGCAGTCCCGTGAACATGGACAAGGCATTCAACGCCGAAGTGACCGATATCTTCAAGAACGAGTATCTTACGCCCGCTTCGCCCTACACTACGCTACGCATCCCGAAGAACGGCTACGGCGAGTGGTGCCACCCGCTGTTCTATGCCGAGACCAACGATTCGGTGTTCCGCACGCTTATCAAGGGCAACGTCTACACCGCCAAACTCGACGACGCCCCCGCCATCCCCTTCCGCTCCGCCGCCAAGGGCAGGAACGTGGCCTACACGTCGCTCTGGGACAACTACCCCGACAGCATCACCGTCGCCCTGAAGGGACAGGCCGCGCACGCCTACCTGATGATGGCCGGCACGACCAACCAGATGCAGAGCCGCATCGCCAACGGACTCATCCGCGTGGAGTATGCCGACGGCACGGTGCAGACCATCGAGCTGACCAACCCAGACAACTGGTGCCCCATTGAGCAGGACTACTACACGGATGACCACGCCTTCCGTGTGGAGGGCAAGCGGCCCTACCGCGTACACCTCATGTCGGACAAGGTGAGCCGCAACCTCGGCGACCTGCTGGGCATCGAGGGGGTCTATGGCCGCGAGATAGAGGGCGGCGCGGCCCAACTGCTTGACGTGAAGCTCAACCCGCAGAAGAAGCTGAAGAGCCTCACCGTCCGCACACTCTCCAACGACGTGGTCATCGGATTGATGGGCATCACATTACAACATTTATAAACAACTTTTAAAAATAAAAATGAAAAAGAAAATCTTTACAAAGACACTGGCCCTCACCGCCATCCTCGCGGTGCAGGCAGGAACAGTCCTGGCCGACGGCGAACCAAGCTTCGGCACCGACGATGTCATCAGCCACACCACCCTTTGGACTTTCGACCAGTTCCAGGCGGGCGACATCATTGACAATGAAGGCAAAGGCATCAACTATGCGGGCCTATACCTGAAAGGCCACACCACCAGTGGCGACAATGCAGCCGTGGTCAGCAAGTCGGCACAGACCATCACCTTCGGCGATTACACCTACTCCACCTTCAACCGCGTCAGATTTGCAGGAGCGCACACCTTTGCCATTAACCAGATGACAAGCCGGAGTGCATCGTCGTATATGACCGACTGTCTGGCTTTCAACGCCAACGTGGCAGGCACGCTCTACGTCTATGGCGCCGTGGCGGCTAACGACCGTACCATCAATGTCTATTTAGGCAATACCGGTGATATAACAGAGTCAACGGAATTATCATCTTGCAAGCTGACTACCACGGGCACACCCTCCACTTTGGGCTATGTCTTCACGGCCAGCATCGGCAAGGCCGGCACGGTGTGGCTCTCGTCGAGTTCGGGCGCTTGTTTCATCTGCGCCATGAAGTTCGTGCCCTCCACCGAGAGCGGCGACACGAAGACCTTCACCATGAGCGACATGGGCGTGATGACCTTCGCCGACACCCATGCATGGACGCTGCCCAGCGGGCTGAAGGCATACGTGAACAACCGCTCAGGAGTGAAGGACGGCAAGCTGTCGTTGAAGGAAGTCACTGGCACCATCCCTGCCGGCATGGGCTATATCCTGCAGGGCACGCACGACACGGAGTACACGCTGACGCTGACCGATGCCAGCCATACCAACCTGAACACCAGCGATAACCCCCGCTATGCCGACGTGAACTACTGCTTCCGCCCCGTTGTGGCCGACTATGCGTTGGCAGCCTCGGTAACGGAGAGCAGCACCTGGAACAACTACATCCTCGTCAAGGACGGCGAGAGCATGGTGCTGAACCAGTCGTCAGGCTCGGGCACACTGGCTGCAGGCAAGGCGTATTTCAGCATTCGCTCAGACCAGATAACCACTACTACTACGTCTGAGGCCCGTGGGTTCACTCTTGACTTTGGCAACGGCGGCTCCACCACTGCCATCCAGTCTGTAACGCCCTCGCGGGATGCGGACAACGCCCCCTACTACGACCTACAGGGCCGCCGCACGGCTCAGCCCGCAAAGGGAATCTACATCAAGAATGGCAAGAAAGTATTCATCAAATAACAAAGGAGGAAACAAGCAATGAAAACATACGTAAAGCCCAATATGGACATCCTTATCATAGACGTTAATCACAGCCTGCTGGCAGGCTCGGCCGACACTGATGTTATGGACATCGGTTTGGGAGAAGGCTCTTCTGACAACGGCAGGGCCTACGACACACGCCATCATTTCAGCATTTTGGATGACGATGACGACGAATAGAAGAGAGTTAGTAGTTTCTATAAATATTTTAGTTATTAGTTAGTTATTTTTTGTTGTCCACTCGTCCCCCACTGGTTGTGAAACGGGCGGGGGCGGGTAGCCAACTTTTTCAAAAAAGCTGTCCTTCATGAAACGCCCCATAACAATCATAGCCATACTGCTGATGGCCACCCATACGGCTCTTGCTGCCGATGTGCGGCTTGACAGCCTCATCAACTTCGACTGGCGGTTCCACCTCGGAGAGATGGACGGTGCCGAGCGCACAGAAGTAGATGACCACGGATGGCAGGCCGTGGACCTGCCTCACGACTACCAGTTCTATCTGCCGTGGGACTCCACGGCCATTGGCGGCCGCGGCTTCAAGCAATTAGAGACGGGATGGTATCGCAAGACGTTCCGTGCCGACGAGGCTTGGCGGGGCCGCCGTGTCATCATCGACTTCGAGGGCATCATGCTCAACGGCACTGTCTATTTCAACGGCAAGAAGGTTGGTGAGGACTACTACGGCTACCAGGGCATTGAGGTGGACGTGACAAAACTCATCCGCTGGAATCAGGACAACGTGATTGCCGTGCATTGTACCACGGGACACCGCCGCGCCTCGCGCTGGTACACAGGCGGTGGTATCAACCGCGATGTACGCCTTGTGGTGAAAGACCAGGTGGCGGTGGCCCGCAACGGCTTGTATATCACCACACCAAAGATAACAGCCGACATGGCCGAGGTGCAGGTGCAGGTGGAGATTGACGGTCCGCGCGAACTGCGTAGCGGCGTAGTGATAGAAGCCACCATCAAAGACCCTCGGGGGGATGTGGTGGCACGGACACAAGGGACCGTAACAGGTCTCTCAAAGCTGAAGTGCCAGGAGGTACCCCTGCCGGTGACCACCGTCAAGGAGCCGCAACTGTGGTCGTGCGACACGCCCAGCCTCTATACCTGCGACGTAATGCTGAAGAGGGAGGGCCGCGTGATTGACAACGTGAGCGACGAGTTTGGCATACGCACCATTGAGTACAGCCCCGCGTTCGGCTTCAAGCTCAACGGCAAGAAAATCTTTTGGAAAGGCATTGCCAACCACCATGACCTGGGCAACGTGGGTGCCGAGGCTTTCGAGGCGGCCATCATCCGCCAGTACAAGCAGCTGAAGGCTTTTGGCTACAACTGCGTGAGGGCCACGACCAACCCCTATAGCAAATCGTTTATCCGCGAGGCCGACCGCCAGGGATTCCTCATCATCGACGAGCTCTACGACAAGTGGACGGAGTACAACTACTGGTCGGGCAGCATCCCGTTTAGCCAGATGTGGCCGTGGTCGGTGACAGAGTGGATCAAACGCGACCGCAATCACCCCTCGGTGGTGCTCTGGAGTCTGGGCAACGAGTTGCAGTTCCGAGAAGACCTGTGCGGCTATGAGACAGGCGACTGGGGCATCACGACCTATAAGATGATGAAAGTGCTGGTGGAGCGCTACGACAAGACACGGCCTACGACGGTATGCATGTTCCCCGCACGGGCCAACGCCATCGACAAGCATGACAGCATCTATAACACCTATCTCGTGGCTCCTGAACTGGCCACGGTGACCGACATCGCGTCGTTCAACTATTGCTATGACGCCTACGAGGACTATCTGAAGCACGACCCGCAGCTGATCATTTACCAGAGCGAGGCCAGCACCCATGAGCTGGCCAAGGCGTTCTTCACCATGGACGAGAAAAAGATGGTGGGCCTGACCTACTGGGGGGCCATCGAGTATTGGGGCGAGTCGAGCGGATGGCCGAAGAAGGGCTGGAACTACTCTTTCTTCAACCACACGCTGGAGCCTTATCCGCAAGCCTACCTCATCAAGAGTGCCTTCGAGCCTGACACACCGTTGGTGCGCATCGCCGTGGTGGACGAGGAAAGCGAGGAACTCGACTGGAACGATGTCGTCTCTGGACGCATGAAGATGACCTCCCACTGGAACCGTCCGTCGGGCAGCCGTCAGAACCTGTTCACGTTCACCAATGCCGACGAGGTGGAGTTGCTACTCAACGGCCGCAGCTTAGGCAGGCAGCGGAACAACACGGCCGACCCGGGGCAGCGCAACATGATATACTGGAAGAACATACCCTACGAGCCAGGCCGTTTAGTGGCCGTGGCCCGCAAGGGAGGCCGCGAGGTGGCCCGCCATCAGATAGAGACCACGGGCAAGGCCGTGGCCCTGAAGGCCGTGGTGGAGAACAGCGAGTGGCGTGGCGACGGCATGGACCTGCAGTACATCCGCGTCTATGCCGTGGACAGCAAAGGCCGGGAGGTGGCTACGGCCGACAACAAGGTGACATTCTCCGTCAGCGGGGCTGCCACATTGAAAGCCACCGACAATGGCGACCACTACACCAACGACCTGCCGCTCGTCAATCCCAAGCCGATGCTGGAGGGGTTCGTGATGGCTATCCTGCGTGCCGGACGGCAGCCGGGCGACGTGACTGTAAGAATTACTGCCGACAACCTGAAAGGAAAAACTATAAAACTGCATACACGATGAAACGCATTACAACAATCTGTGCGGCACTGCTTCTGACAGTGACGGCGGCCATGGCGGCCACAGGACGGCAGTCAGTCCTGATGAACTTTGACTGGAAATTCCATTTCGGCGACGTGAAAGACGGTGCCTCCATGACGCTCGACGACACCGACTGGCGCACCGTCAATGTACCCCACGACTATCAGTTTGAACTGCCGTGGGACTCGACAGCCATCGGCGGACGGGGCTTTAAGCCATTAGGCATTGGCTGGTATCGCAAGACTTTCCAGGCCGACTCGGCATGGCGTGGACGCCGTGTCATCCTCGACTTTGAGGGCATCCTGCTCAATGGCGAGATATTCCTGAACGGCAAGAAGGTAGGCAACGACGCCTATGGCTACCTCGGCACAGAGGTGGACATTACACGCCTGCTGCGCTGGACGGGTGACAATGTCATTGCCGTGCGGGCCACTACCGGCACACGCAACAGCTCACGGTGGTACACGGGTGGAGGCCTATGCCGCGATGTCCACCTATTAGTGAAGGACTCCGTGGCCATAGCCCGCCACGGAATCTATGTCACCACGCCCCGCATCACGGCCACCGAGGCCGACGTACAGGTGCAGGTGGAGCTCGATACCCCGCGTCCACTGCGCGAGGGTCTGAGGATTTGCGCTACGGTGTATGGCCCTGACGGCAAAGCTGTAGGGTCGAGCGAAGCCGATGCTCCGTTGCTCACCAAGCTGGCACACCCCGAGGTGCAGTTGCCCCTCATCCGTGTGGCTCATCCACAACTGTGGTCATGCGATACACCAACGCTGTATCGGGTTGAGGTGACACTCGTCAAGGACGGAACGGAGCGTGACCGGGTAGCCAGCGATTTCGGCATCCGCACTATGGAGTTTCGGCAGGGCGTGGGATTCCTGCTCAACGGCAAGAAACTGTTCCTCAAGGGTATCGCCTGCCATCACGACCTCGGTGCCGTGGGTGCAGCTGCCTACGAGACGGCCATCGCCCGGCAGTTGAAGCAGATGAAGGCCTTCGGCTATAACCTGCTGCGCACCGCCCATAACCCCTACAGCGAGTCGTTGCTGCGCGAGGCCGACCGGCAGGGCATCATCATCGTGAGCGAGTTCACCGACAAGTGGGCCGACGTGAGCTACTGGGCGGGCAGCATCCCCTTCAGCCAGTATTGGCCAAAGGGTATCCCCGAGTGGATTAAGCGCGACCGCAACCACCCCTCGGTGGGTCTGTGGAGCCTTGGCAACGAGCTACAGTTCCGCGAGGACCTTTGCGGCTATGAGACGAGCGACTGGGGCATCACCACTTATCGCATCCTCGACGTGATGGTGAAGCGCTACGACGCGACACGTCCCACCACCGTGGCCATGTTCCCAGCAAGGGCCAACGGCATATCCAAGCACGACAGCATCTATAACACCTACCATGTGGCACCCGAACTGGCCACCGTGACCGATGTGGCATCGTTCAACTACTGCTATGATGCTTATCAGGACTATCTGAAGCACGACCCACAGCTGAACATCTTCCAGAGTGAGGCCAGCACCCACGAGATGGCTGCCGCCTACTACGGCATGGACCGCCAGCGCATGGTGGGCATGGCACAATGGGGAGCCATTGAGTACTGGGGCGAATCAAGCGGCTGGCCGAAGAAGGGATGGAACTACTCGTTCTTCTCACACACGCTGGAACCTTATCCACAAGCCTACCTGATGAAAGCCTCATTCGAGGAGGGCAAGCCGCTGGTGCATATCGGCGTGGTTGATGAGATGGGCGAAGAACTGGAGTGGAACGACGTGGTGAGCGGGCGCATGACGCTCTCCGACCACTGGAACCGGCAGGCCGGAAGCCATCAGAACCTGTTTACCTATACCAATGCCGACGAGGTGGAACTGTTCTTGAACGGCCACAGCCTTGGCACACAGAAGAACGACACCACCGATATCCACAAGCGCAACATGGTCTATTGGAAGAACGTGGCCTACGAACCCGGCACACTGACAGCCGTTGCCTACAAAGGCGGGCGCGAGGTGGCCCGCCACCAAATCGAGACCACGGGCAAGGCCGTGGCACTGAAGGCCGTAGTGGAGAACAGCGAGTGGAAGGGCGACGGCATGGATCTGCAGTACATCCGTGTCTATGCCGTGGACAAGAAAGGCCGCCATGTGCCTCTGCTTGACAATGAGGTGACATTCTCCGTCACGGGGGAAGCTACGTTGCTGGCCACTGACAATGGCGACCACTATACCAACGAGCTGCCATTGGTGAACCCAAAGCGAATGCAGAACGGATTTGTCATGGCCATCCTCCGCTCCATGCGCCAGCCCGGTGCCGTCACTGTCACTATCACCTCTCCATCGCTGAAAGGTGCTAAGCTGAAACTGCAAACCACAGAGTAATGAAGACAAAACGCTCTACATCCATCTATACCGCGTTGCTCTTGCATTGCCATGTGATGCTATCAAGGACGTCTTGCAGAGGCCCTCTATGAGGTTGCGCACTTGCTTTTGGGTTAGAATGCCTTCGAACGCAGCCACGAAGTCGCCCATGGAGGCTTCTCCTCTGCGTTGAATCACATGATAGACTGTCTGAATGTGATTAATATCATATTGCCCAGTAATAGATTTGACATGCGGTTTGTAGAGCAGGTAGCGATTGGAGAGGACATATCCGAAATATGTGTCCTCTTCAATCAATCCCATCCCCAATAGTTTAGGGAAACTCTCCTTGTTGCCAGCTTCTGCATGCCCTTTCCAGATATAGTGAAGTGTCATCCAATCGAAAGTATTCATCTTACTTTCGAGTTCAGAGTTATGGGTAATATCCTGAGCAAAGAGGTAGAATGCATCATCTGGAATCTCACCGTAAAAGCGCAAATCTACCTGATAATCATCGGAATTTGAATAATCGGGAAGGGGTTTGCCCTCCTTGATGCAGTTAGTAAACATGATGTCCACACCTTGTCCGCTCCGCTCTATCAAGCCTGTCTTTTCTATGACCTCAGCCATCAGTCGGCTACGGGGCGAACTATTGACGGTGAGGATATTACCGATGTTCACACCGTATGGGAAACCGCCGGGATTGGAGATTTCCACCATATCGGGATAGAGATGGATAAAAATGTCAGCCCCCATCTGTAGGCTACGGTGAATCATGGCATTAATAAGAGCCTCACGAATGGTCTCCTTGTTGAATGCAGGACAATCAAGGATGCGAGGCAGGTCTTTGATGTGCAATAGCGGGTTGCAGGCGGGCTGGTCAATGTTATAGTTCTTCTGTCCGTACCCGGATATGAAGACGCTCATATATCTCGTCTTCAAGATTGCCGGTCTCGTTCTTTGCAAAATCGCTACCCACGACCTCATGAGGATAGGCATCGGCCATGCCAAGAACCAGACGGCCTCCTTTTTCGTTGGCTAAAGCGACAACATATCCTAACACACAATGCCTACGGTCACGAGGGTCGGTTTTCTGACCTCCGGCAAACGGGTAGTTGTGTTCTGCTTTCTTGAACTCTACGTGGTCTTCACGCTCGCTGAGCTTCTGCTATTCTTCTATCGTACTCATCGTTTTCTCTGATTTTTGGTGCAAGGTTGCAATTATTCTTTGAATTGGGCAAGATTCTCAAATATATTTCTTCAAAAAATATACAAATATTACATAATATACTGATTATTAGTGGGCTGATTTTAAATATCTATTCCTGTAGAAACTATCAATATGATTTAAATAATATATCCCTCCCCCACATCCAACGACATCCGCCCCGCAATTTCGGAGCAAGAAGGACGAGGGGTACAAGGGCTTCAAGCGCAAGGTTTCGGCTGTCAAATACTACCTGTACTGGTGGAGATTTCCAGCACGAAAGGCTACGGGTAGGCGAATGAAGTTCGGGAATGTACCGTAAGGCCACGGCCTTGCGTTTAAGCCCGCCCCTCGTATATTTGCAGAGAAATTCGGGAATGGATGCCATTGTGAGGGACGCCACGACTACTACATTGCCAAGGTTCCGTCTACAGAGGCGTTCACAAGGTTTACACCTCATTCACAACTGTTCATCGCACATTCATTTTGATGTGGCAACGTGGCAACCCTTTTTATAAACCCCATACGCGCGGGCAGGAAAAACAATATATAAATATATTGTTAATATATTATATATAGTATAGCAGTTATAGAAACTGCTTGCCATGTTGCCACGTTGCCATAATCTTTATCCGCCAAAGCACAAGAGCAAACTTAGTAGGTGCAGCGTCTCGCTGCATCCCCACCCAGCGGATAAGAAATGCACAAGATTATGGCATGGAGACGTTGCCGTTTTGTGAACGAATGGCACGGCGGGGCCTACCACGTTTGCTATCGTGCTTCATCTACGCTTTCTTTGGTGGCGGTGGGGACACCGCACCTACTACCCTCTAGACACAGGGAATGGGGCAAACTCGCTTTCTTTGGTGGCGATGAAGGACATCCGTCCCTCTTTGCTCCTATCATGACAGCCACGCTTTCGACCTGTGCACAATTGGAACGTGATAATATCTCATTCCGATTGCAGTCTGGACGTAAGCGTTATATAGAGAAGGGGGGGGGGGGGGGGGGG
>CAVBXH010000042.1:0-24400 GCA_963599475.1 Acutalibacteraceae bacterium
TAGCGCACACGTCTGGGGGGCGCGAGGTCGCTGGTTCGAGTCCAGTAATCCCGACTAAGACAAAGGGGCGAACCTTTCAAAGGGTTTGCCCCTCTTCTTATTCCTCATCCCGAGCCTCTCGCTCCGCCTTCCACTTCGCAAGAAACTCGTCAGTGGACATTTTGTTCTCATTTCTTTGAACCTATAGCCAGCACTATCACTACGATTACATAGCTCACCAGAGCAATAAACACAATATCCATACGCGCTTTCTTTTGTTATATTTCCGCAAAGATACGAAGAAAAAACGAATCTTCCAAGCATGTTTAGGGTTTTTTCGGCACACCAAATTGCAACTTTCTCGGCAGAGAAAAAATTTTCGCTCGGCAGAGCGAAAAAAAACGGCGCGTATCCCTACGTGCCGTAATTCCCCAAACATTAATCATGATTGCTCATTGATTTTCGTTTTAACCCTAAATAATATTACCAAACTACTAAAACTATTTATTACGCTGCAAAGGTACTGCATTATTTGAAAACGGGCTTTGCCTCACGTAACCAATACTTTGCAAAAACGACAGTGCGTTGCAAAAAGTTTGCGTCATGTAACTTTCCAGTTCGACGGCCACTTTCGCCAAGTGACTTCTGCATGGAGGAATTGTTTGCAAACAATGGGCCCATTCACTTCTGCATGAAGGAATTGTTCGCGAACAATGGGTCCATTCACTTCTGCATGAAGGAATTGTTTGTAAACAACGGCCCCCCTTCCCGTTTTGCTCCATCGGAAAGTTCCCTTACGCGCGTATCTGTGAAAAAGGTATGGACCTGTAGTGAGACAACATTTTATGCTTTCTCATATCCCTCATAGTAATAACTCTGCGCAATGCCCTTGAATATCACTTCACGGTTGTCCGTGTCGGAAGTGAGGTGTTGGGAGAGGAGGTGGCGCAGTTCGAGGGCGTTGACGGGCGATCGTTCCATGGCCGAGAGGTATTGGTCTTTGTCCACATACTGCCAGTTGACGACCTTGCCAAGCGCGCGCTTGAGCATCATGTCAAGCCAGATGCGCGTGGAACGGCCGTTGCCTTCCATGAAGGGATGGCACACGTTCATCTCGACATATTTCTCTATAATATGTTCAAAGGTGTCTTCGGGCATCTTTTCTACGGCAGCAAGGGCGGCTTCGAGATAGAGCGCATGGGCAAAACGGAAACCACCCTTGGCAATGTTCTTGTCACGGACGACGCCGGCGAAAGGGTGCAACCCATAAAACAGATAATGGTGTATCTGCTGAAGGCCTGCCGTTGTCCCGACCGGAACTTGATCGATGTCGCCCGACTCAAAGAGGCGATGGGCCTTTACCAATGACTGTTCGTCAATTTCCTTTGTTGTCATAGATAGATGTTCCTGTCATATTCCAACTAATTTGTCGCAAAGTTACAAAACATTACCCAAAGGTAAGTTACCCAAAGGTAATATTTAGGTATTTTTAAGCGAAATGCGCCAATAAATTTGGCATTTCCATCGCTTAATCGTACCTTTGCATACTGTAAAAAGACCTACTACTGAAATATAACATGCCAAGAATCATCATCACGCTGCTGGTCAGCCTGTTTCTGATGCCCATAAGTGTCAAGGCCGGCCAGTTGTTCGACGCCGACAACCAGTTGTCCAGCAACTACGCCAACCAGGTGTTGCAGGATCAGCGCGGCTTTATATGGATTGCCACACGCAACGGCCTGAACCGCTACGACGGCTACAACTTCAGTGTCATGTATCGCTCAGACGAGAACGGGCGCGGATTCGCCAACAACTACATCAACCGCATGGCGCAGGACCGCGAGGGCAACCTCTACCTCGGCACGAACAACAGCCTGTACATCTATGACGGCATACAGTTCCGCTACCTGCCTATGATGGTGAACGGACAAGAGGTTCACTCCTACGTGCAGTATATTGCCATCCGCAGCAACGGCGACGTGATGGTCTGTGCATCGGGCTACGGTCTGCTGCGCGTGGTCAACAAGGAAAAGGTCGTCAGTGTCGGTGGAGCGGTCAGCCAGTACAAAACTCCTAAGTTCTGTTTCGAAGACCGACGGAAGCGACTGTGGATTGCCTACGGCGACGGAAGTGTGCGCCGGCTGGAAGCCAACGGGAAGCTCGCCACCAGTCTGCCGGAAATGGCAGGTCTGCAAGTGCGCGAGATTGCGGAAGACCGGCAGGGCAACATCTATTTCGCCACGCTGCGACAGGGTCTATACGTCAAGACACCGCAAGCCAAACAGTCCGTCCTCATTCCCAGCACGGAAGGGCTTCCCATCAACACCCTCTACGTGGCGCGCAACGGCGACCTCTTCATCGGCTGCGACGGCAAGGGGCTTTTGGTCTACAATCCCGCCACGGGAGAGCTGACCGACAACCCGCTCTTCTGCAACCGCATCGACCTCAGCAAGACCAAAGTGAGCAGCGTCATCGAAGACGCGGAAGGCAACATCTGGATGAGCATGCTCCAAAAAGGCGTGTTTATGCAGTCTATGCGCCCCATTACCTTCGGATATATGGGCTATCGGTTGGGCTCACGCAACATGATTGGCGAGCACTGCGTGTCCAGCGTACTGCGCAGTCGCGACGGTGCGGTGTGGGTGGGCACGGACAAGGGCGGCCTTTACCGCATGACCTTCAACGACTCAACACCCGTGGCAGCCACCCACGTCATCAAACAGCCGCTGGCCATCCTTGCCCTATGCGAAGATCTGCACGGCAATATCTGGACCGGCAACTATGAAGACGGCTGCGGATACGTTGACCCCTCTGGCACTTATCACCGCTATGACCTCCACCAGCAAGGCAACCCCCTCGTCTTCGACCTCAAGGCCGACCGCCACGGTAACATCTGGATAGCCACCATGGGCAGCGGCCTGCTGTGCCGGCGACCTGACGGAAGTCTCAAAGTGTACAGGATGCAGACCGGCGCCGATGCCGACAGGCACGTCAACAGCATTCCCAACGACTACATTGCCAAGCTGGCCCTCTCGCCTGATGACAAATACCTCTACGTGGCCACGTCCATCGGACTGTCCTGCTTAGAGACTGCGACTGGCAACTGGCTGAGTAAGTACAACACCAACTGCGTCAACGCCGGATCCTTCTCCCACTGCGTCTTTGTCGACAGCAAAGACCGCGTGTGGTACGGTACGGAGAACGGCCTGTACTGCTACACCGGGAAGAGCACCGAACCCAAGCACTACGACACGTCCAACGGACTGCCCGACAACAGTGTGTCGCTGATTACGGAAGACGCACGCGGCGACATCTGGATTGGAACCATCCACGGCCTGTGCTGGCTGCACACGAAGAGCGGCAAGACCTACAACTATTTTCTGGAGAGCGGCCTGCAAAGCAACGAGTTCAGCGACGGTGCCGTCTTTGCCGTCAATGGCGGACGGCAGTTGCTGCTCGGCGGCACGGGCGGTCTCACCTGGTTTGACCCCGTCAAGCTGAAACAACATATCTGGAAAGCCAAGGTCTGCATCTCGCGCCTCATCGTGGGCAACCGCACCGTCTATCCCGACATGAAGTCCGGCCGCCACACTATCACCGAAGCACGCGTGTTCGACTCCAACCGGTTCGACCTGGCACACGACGACAACTCGTTCGCCCTCCAGTTCTCGACCCTCACCTACAACCATTCCGGACAGATTGCATACGCCTACAGCATCAACGGCGAGGAATGGCACACGATGCAGCCGGGCATCAACGAATTGACCTTCTCCCACCTGCCCGCCGGCAACTACAAGTTCCGCATCAAAGCCATCAACAACCAACAGGAGACACCCGTGCGCGAGTTCACCGTCCACATCCATCCAGCTTGGTACGCCAGCATCTGGGCACGCTTCGTCTACCTCGCCCTCGTCCTGCTCCTGGTGTGGGGCTACATCCAGCACCGGCGCAAGCGCGAACAGGACAACCTGCTACTGCAGCGCCACATCCACGCGGAAGAGATGGGCGAAGCCAAGCTCCGCTTCTTCATCAACATCAGCCACGACATCCGCACCCCGCTGACGCTCATCATCACCCCGCTGCTCTCGCTCATTAAGACCGACAAAGACCCCCAGCGACAGGGCATGTACGAGATTATCAAGAAGAACTCGGAGCGCATCCTGCACCTCATCAACCAGATGATGGACCTGCGGAAAATCGACAAGGGACAGATGGTCATGCACATGCGGCAGACCGACCTCGTCTCATTCATCAACGACGAGTACAAGCTCTTCCAGCAACAGGCCTCTACCAAGAATATCACCTTCACCTTCGAGCACGACGCGGACACGCTGCCCATTTGGATTGACCCCAACAACTTCGACAAGGTACTCATCAACATTCTGTCGAACGCGTTCAAGTTCACGCCCACCGGCGGACGCATTCTCATCCGCCTCACCCACACCGGCCACCACGCCTATATCTCCGTGAAAGACAATGGTATCGGAATTCCGAAGGATAAGATAGAAACCATCTTCCAGCGCTTCTACCAGAGTCCGACAAACCCCAACGACCGCAACACTGGGACAGGCATCGGTCTGGACTTGGCTCGCTCGCTCGTGGAATTGCACTACGGCACCATCGTGGCCCGCAACAATGAAAAGGGAGAAAGCCCCGACTTCGCGCACGGCAGTGAGTTCATCATTCGCCTCCCGTTGGGCTGCGACCACCTCAAGCCGGAAGAAATCGCCGATGAAGAAGAAACCAAAGACCAGCCCGGACTGCTGGAAGAAATGGAACAGGAGGAAGAACCGAAAGCCGTGACAGGCCACGAAGTAGATCGCCCGTTGCCCGACAACGGACAGCCCCAGTCCGCCAAAGCCGGCAAGGCCACGCTGGCACTCGTCGAGGACGAAGACGACATCCTGGACTTCCTACGCACCCAACTGGCTGACGATTTCAAGTTGTTGACCTACCACAACGGCAAGGAAGCCCTCCACGACATTGTCCGGCAGCAACCCGACCTGGTCATCTCCGACGTCATGATGCCCGAGATGGACGGCATGACCCTCTGCTCCAAACTCAAGACCAACATCAGCACCAACCACATTCCCGTCATCCTGCTCACGGCAAAGAGCCGGGAAGAAGACCAACTGGAAGGACTGGAGACTGGCGCAGACGCCTACATCCTCAAGCCGTTCAACATGGACATCCTGCGGCGCACCATCCTCAACCTGCTGACCTCGCGGCGCACACTCCGCAACAAGTTCAACGGCAACGAGAGCCAAGAGTCCAACGTGGAGGACGTACAGATAAAAGCACCCGACGAGGCCTTGATGGAGCGCATCATGCAGGTCATCAACGAAAACCTCAGTGACACCGACCTCAGCGTGGACACCATCGCCCAAAAGGTGGGCATCAGCCGCGTCCACCTGCACCGCAAGATGAAGGAACTGACCAACCAAACCCCGCACGGCTTCGTGCGCAACATCCGCCTGCAACAGGCCGCCAAGATGTTGCGTTCCTCCAAACACAACATCACGGAGGTCATGTTCCGCTGCGGCTTCTCCAACTCCGCCAGCTTCAGCACCATGTTCAAAAATCTCTACGGATGCTCGCCCAGAGAATACATGAACCGGGAAATAAAAGAGAAATGACCGACAAGCAAAACTTTCCGTAACATGAGACAAAGTCCGTCTGCTATGAATTGCGTAACTTTGCAGCGTCGATACAATACGCTAACAGCAAACAATATCATAGCACATGAAAAGAAACCTCATCGCCACCATTGCCCTTGCCGTCGCTGCGACGGCATCGGCACAGACGGCACAGTTCTCCGATTTCCGATACACGGGAAATGACAGCCGGTTCAGCGCGTCCATCGACCGCACCCACCAGTACTACAACCCCATTCTGGCTGGATTCTATCCAGACCCGTCGGTCTGCCGCGTAGGAGACACGTACTATCTGGTCAACTCCTCATTCACGTTCTTCCCCGGTGTGCCCCTCTCCACCAGTAAAGACCTTGTCAACTGGACACCGGCCGGACACGTGCTCGACCGCCCGTCGCAGGTGCCCCTAAAGGGACAGCACGTCTCGGGCGGCATCTATGCCCCAGCCATCACCTACAACAAGAAGAACAAGACGTTCTATATGATTACCACCAATGTGGGTGCGGGCAATTTCTTCGTCAAGACCAAGAACCCGGCCGAAGGATGGAGCGAACCAATCTATCTGCCTAAAATCGACGGCATCGACCCTGCCTTCTTCTTCGACGACAACGGCAAGGGCTACATCGTGCACAACGCACCTGTTGTGGGCAAGGCCGACTACGAGGGGCAGCGCGCCATCCGCCTGTTTGAGTTCGACGTGAAGGGCGACAGCATCAAGGGCGACTTTAAGGAAATCCTGCGCGGAGGTACAAGCGTGGAAGCCCAGCCAATATGGATTGAGGGCCCACACCTCTTTAAATATAAGAAATACTATTACCTGATGTGTGCGGAAGGCGGTACAGGCCCCTGGCACAGCGAGGTTATCCTGCGCGCCAAGAACCCGAACGGCCCTTGGGAGGAATGTCCCAACAACCCCATCCTCACTCAACGCACGGGACTGAAGGCTGACCGCCCGAATCCCGTGTCCAGTGCCGGACATGCCGACCTCGTGGAGGACGGGAAGGGACAATGGTGGGCCGTGTTCCTCGGTTGCCGCCCCTATGAACAGGACATGTACAACACAGGACGTGACACGTACTTGCTCCCCGTGACATGGAAAGACGGATGGCCCACCATCCTCGAACCCAACACCGCCATCGCGCCTGTCGGCGAGAAGGCAGGACTGCAACCGACTGGAGAAAACCTGTTCAGCGGCAACTTCACCTATGAAGACCACTTTGACAAAGCCACGCTCGACAACCGCTGGATGCGCCTCCGGCACGCCGAAGATTTCTGGAAAACGGGCGACGGCACGCTGACCCTCACCCTGTTGCCTGGCAACATCTACCAGCGTGAGCCGCTCTCAGCCTTCTGGGTACGCCAGCAGCACGGCACATTCACCGCAGAGACCACCCTCAACTTCACACCCCGTAGCGACAACGACCTGGCTGGCATGGCCCTGCTCCAGAAGGAAGACCACAACATCGTATTCGGCAAAACCCTCGTCAACGGCAAACCCATGATCACGCTGACCCGCAGCGAGCGCTTCACCATGCCGATCGCCTCCGCTCCTGTGGGCAACGGGCCGCTCAAGCTGAAGGTGGAGGCCCACGACCGCTACTACGATTTCCTGTATGCCGAAGGCAACGGCGAATGGCAGGTGTTGGCACGCGGCGTGGACGGCTCGAACCTCAGCACGCAGAAGAGCGGCGGATTCATCGGAGCCTGCATCGGACTCTATGCCACGTCGGACAAGGACAAGAAGCCAAGCCGACAGCATCCCTAACGCAGAAAACACGCTATTTTATCAACTCATTCATTACAGACAGGCAGCGACACAGGAGAAACAGCCGTGCGCTGTCTGTCGCCTTTTTTCCTTCCAACCACGCTACTTGCACGCCTTGCACACCTTTTGACAGACGAAAACGGGAGAAACGCGCATTTCTTTTGGTCGTTCGCGCTTTTTGTTGTAACTTTGTAGCGCATTGTGCACAGAAATCAAGAATGACCGTAGCAGAATACATCAAACAAGACCACGGAGAACACCGGTTCTCTTTCGAGGTGCTTCCGCCCCTGAAGGGAAACGGAACGGCGGCACTGTTCAGAACGATTGACAAGTTGGCCGCGTTCGGTCCGGGCTTCATCAACATCACGACGCACCACAGCGAATACGTCTACCGTGAACTGGACAACGGACAGTTTGAGCGGCTTCGCATCCGTCGCCGCCCAGGCACGGTGGCCATTGCTGCTGCCATCCAGCAACGCTACAACATCCCCGTTGTGCCGCACGTCATCTGTAGCGGAATGACCGTGGAGGACATAGAATACGAACTCATCGACCTGCAGTTTCTGGGCATCCGCAACCTGATGCTGCTGCGCGGCGACAAGGCCAAGGAGGACAGTCGGTTCACCCCCACGGCCGGCGGTCATGCACATACCACGGACATGATCCGACAGGTGGCGCGCTTCAACGACGGATATTTCGCGGACGGCACGCCCATCAAGCATCCAGGCGATCGGTTCGATTTCGGCGTGGCCTGCTATCCCGAGAAACACGAGGAAGCACCCAATCTGGAACGCGACATGGAGTACCTGAAGCAGAAGCAGGAACTCGGTGCACAGTATGCTGTGACGCAACTCTTCTACGACAACGAGAAATACTTCTCCTTTGTGGAGAAAGCACGGCAGACGGGAATCACCATCCCCATCATTCCTGGCATCAAACCCATGGCTAAGCTCAGCCAGTTGACCGTTGTGCCAAAGACCTTCCACTGCGACATCCCGGAGGCACTGGCCAAGGAAATTGCCAAGTGTACGACGGACGAGCAGGCACGCCAACTGGGCATTGAATGGACTACGGCACAGTGTCGGGAGCTTTACGCCCACGGGGTTCACAACATCCATTTCTATACCGTATCCGCCGTAGACTCGGTGGTTGAAATCGCCAAACGACTACTATGACGGGATTCGAGCAGGTGATAGGACAGCAGGAAGTCCAGCAACGGCTTCTCCAGATGGTGGACGAGCAGCGTCTGCCACACGCCCTCATGCTCTGCGGTCCGGCAGGCTGCGGCAAGATGGCACTGGCCATGGCCTTTGCCGCCCATCTGCTCCGGCGCACTGCCAACGATGCCGCCATGCTGGCCAAATGGGAGCATCCCGACCTGCACTTCACCTTTCCCACCATCAAGTTGTCCTCCATGAAGGCCGACCACAAGCCGGTCTCCGATGACTTCATGCGGCCTTGGCACGACATGATTCAGGGAGGACCGTACTTCACCATCAACGAATGGATGGAACACATGGGGGCAGACAACCAGCAGGCCATCATCACGGCAGGTGAGAGCGATGCGCTGACCCACAAGCTGTCGCTGAAGTCCAGTCAAGGCGGCTATAAGGTCAGCCTCATCTGGCTGCCCGAGCGCATGAACATCGACTGTGCCAACAAGATACTGAAACTGCTGGAAGAACCGCCCAGCCAGACGGTGTTCCTGTTGGTCTGTGAAGCCCCGGAAAAACTCTTGGAGACCATCCGCAGTAGGGTGCAGCGTGTGGACGTGAAGCGCATTGCGGACGAAGACATCGAAAACGCGCTGAAAGAACAGCGCGGCCTTGCGCCCGAACAGGCCGCACGCATCGCCCACATGGCGGCAGGCAGTTGGCTGAAAGCACTGGAGACGCTGAAGGCCGACTCGGAGAACGAGTTCTTTTTGGATATGTTTCAGACGCTGATGCGCATGGCCTACGCCCGCCGCGTGAAAGACATGAAGACCTGGAGCGAGCGCATGGCAGGGACGGGACGAGAGAAGCAGAAGCGTTTCCTGGAGTATGCCCTCCGCCTAACCCGCGAGAACTTCATGTACAACTTCGGTGAGCGCGACCTCTGCTACATGACCGAGCGCGAAGAGGGTTTCTCCAAGAATTTCGCCCGATACATCAACGAAGCCAACGTGATTGAGATCAGCGACCTGTTCACCCTCGCCATACGCGACATCGGACAGAACGCCAACTCGAAAATCGTGTTCTTCCATCTGGCCATACAGATGATTGTACTCCTCATACAGAAATAAAGACAAGACAATATTCAACATACTACATCAAGCATGGAAAAGACAAAAGACCTCGAAATAAAGACCGGATGCACGCGCGGATTGTGCCATCAGGCCATCGGCCGACAGGACCGCCAGTTGAACACCTACGACTGGCTGGCTGACGTGCCCGGAAACATGGACACCACCGACTTGGTGGAGGTGCAGTTCAAGCACACCCGCAAGGGCTATTACCACAACGTCAATAAGCTGGAGCTGAAGAAAGGCGACATCGTAGCCGTGGAAGCCAACCCCGGCCACGACATCGGCGTGGTGACGCTGACCGGGCGACTGGTCAAGTTGCAGGTACAGAAAGCCCACCTGAAGAGTGCCGACGACATCAAGCGCATCTACCGCATCGCGCGCCCCGTGGACATGGACAAGTTTAAGGAAGCCAAGAGCCGCGAACACGCCACGATGATCGAGAGTCGCCAGATTGCCAAGAACCTCGGACTGAAGATGAAAATCGGCGATGTGGAGTATCAGGGCGACGGCAACAAGGCCATCTTCTACTATATTGCCGACGAGCGCGTGGACTTCCGGCAACTCATCAAAGACCTTGCCGCCACCTTCCATGTGCGCATCGAGATGAAACAAATCGGAGCGCGCCAGGAAGCAGGACGCATCGGAGGAACGGGGCCGTGCGGCCGCGAGCTGTGTTGCGCCACATGGATGAAGAACTTCGTCAGCGTCGGGACGAGTGCCGCACGCTTTCAGGACATCTCGCTCAATCCGCAGAAGTTGGCCGGAATGTGCGCCAAACTGAAATGCTGTCTCAACTATGAGGTGGACGACTACGTGGAGGCCAGTAGGAAGTTGCCGGCCAAGGACATCCTACTGGTGACGCAGGATGCGGAATACCACCTCTTCAAGACGGACATCCTGGCGGGACTGGTCACCTACTCAACCGACAAGAACTTGGCCGCCAATCTGGAGACCATCACGGCAGAACGCGCCAAACAGATTATCGAGATGAATCGCCGGGGCGAGAAGCCGCAGTCGCTGCAGGAAGGCGGTACACAGAAGACCGAAAAGAAGATGTTCGATCTGGCTACGCAGGAGAACATCAACCGCTTTGACAAGAGCAAGAAAAAAAAGAAAAAGCCGGCCAGGAAACCCGTGGACAATAGCAACGGGCAACCGCGTCAGCAACAGGAACGGCAGCCGCGCCCACAAGGTAGCGGTCAACCTCGTCCACAAGCCAACGGTCAGCCGCGTCAGCAAGGCAACGACCAGCAACGCCGCAACAGACGACAGCCCCAACAGAACAAACCCAAGCCACAGGACAGCAACGACAATGCGTAAGGTCATACGATACGCCATGGCACTCTTTTGCCTGTTGACGGTTGCGGCCTGCAGCCTCGACACGGTGTACAGCCACTACCGCTCCATCGCGGCCAGCGGACTGGATCGTTGCGACACGCTTTTGTTTGACATTCCGCCCCTTTCCGAAGGTGGCAACTACCAGGAGGTGGTGGGTTTGCGCATCACCGATGACTACCCCTATACAAACCTTGTACTGATTGTAGATCAGACGGCCGTAAAGTCTGGGAAGACCTTCCGCAACACGCTTGAATGTCAATTCCTAAATCAAGGTGACCCTTTCCAAGGGGGAGGCGTTAGCCACCGCCAGTACACGTTTCCGCTGACGACCCTTCCCCTTGTGGCCGGCGACTCCCTCCACATCACCGTCCGCCACGGCATGAAGCGCGAGGTATTGCCCGGCATCACCGATGTGGGAATGACGTTGACGCGACAATAAGTATCGCTACACGCGGGTCTGATTGCGGCCGGCATCAATCCGCAGGAAGATAAATAGGAGAATGGTGAATCCCCACAGCGACGAACCGCCGTAGCTGAAGAACGGAAGTGGGATTCCGATTACCGGGGTCAGCCCCAACACCATGCCCACATTGATGAAGACATGGAAGAGGAAAATGCTCAACACGCAATAGCCATACACGCGGCCGAAGCGGAAGGGTTGCCGCTCCGACAACTTGATGAGTCGCAGCACCAGTGCTAAAAACAGCAACAGAACACCGGCAGAGCCTAAGAAACCTTCCTCTTCGCCCACCGTACAGAAGATGAAATCCGTGTCCTGCTCAGGCACAAACTTCAGTTTGGTCTGCGTGCCGTTCAGGAAGCCCTTGCCCTCCAGACCGCCCGAACCGATGGCAATCTCGCTTTGGTGCACGTTGTACCCTGCGCCCCGAAGGTCTTGCTCCAGTCCTAACAACACATTGATGCGCGTGCGCTGGTGCGGTTCCATCACGTGGTTCAAGATAAAATCTGCACCATAGAAGGAACAGGCAGAACCCAGCACGAAGAGTGCGATGAAATAATAGTTGCGCAGGCGCGTCCTCAAGCCTTCCCAAACCAGATAGCCCAGCAGTATGGCCGTCATGGCCAGTTGGATATAAACGATGTTGAAGGACAGCTTGAGCAACGGCAAGGCACACAGCGTGAGGAGTAACGTAATCCAACCGATGCGCCACGCCAGTCGTTTGTTGTTGCCGTAAAGCCGAACCATCCCTGCCGCAAACAACTGAATCAGTAGCAGTACTACGAACTCGCCAATACTGGTCGGGGAGTCGGCCAGGTAGACCTCCGCATAGCGGATGCCTACCACGAAATAGAGCACAAACGCCACTCCGGTGAACAGCACAGATCCTGGCATTCCCTCCCGGTAGAACACTAAGAAGAAGGCCAAGTACACCAGGGCCGAACCCGTCTCGCGCTGGAGCACGATGAACATCATAGGCACGAGGACGATGGCCAGCGTTATTGCGAAATCTTTCCACCGATGGATGTTGTAGCCGTAGACGGACATGAACTTCGCCAGTGCCAGTGCTGTGGCAAACTTGGCGAACTCTGCCGGCTGGATGCGCAGCGGCCCGAGCACCAGCCACGACCGGGAGCCTTTGATCTGGTGTGGATTGAATATGGTGATAAAGAGTAGGAGCAGGAGTAGGGCGTAGATGGCGTAGGCAAAGGTGTTGTAGAAGTGGTCGTCGGACATCAGAATGACAAAGCCCAACACGATGGATGTGCCTATCCAGACAATCTGCATGCCCGAACGGGAATCCAGACTGAAGATGTCGGTGTCGCCGTACGTGTAGCTGGCTCCGCACACGCTAATCCATCCGAACGTCAGGAGTGCGATGTAAATCAGAATTGTCCACCAGTCGATGGAGTGGAACACACTATTGCCTTTTGTTCTATCTGCCGGTGCTGCCATACGAGATGTGTCTGTGTTGGAACTCGTCGGCGCGCTTCTTGGAGGCTTCCGAGAGTTTTCCGTGAATATACTGTTCCATGATAAGGCCGCCGATGGGCACGCCGTAGGTGGCTCCCCATCCGCCGTTCTCGACATAGACGGCCACGGCAATCTTCGGGTTGTCCTTCGGTGCGAAGCCCATGAAGACGGAGTGGTCGTGGCCGCGGTTCTGTGCTGTTCCAGTTTTTCCGCAGGCATCGATGGGGTATAGGGAAAGGGCGCGGCAGGTGCCTCCCGTGGCCGATGCCTTCATTCCCTCCACGACATAGTCGTAGGCCTGGCGCTTGGCCATGGTGTAATGGCGGCGTGTGTAGAGCGTGTCGAGGGGCTCGCCCTCCACCTTGCGCACCACGTGCGGCACATGATAGAAGCCCCGGTTGGCAATGGTAGCCCCGAGGTTGGCTATCTGCAGCGGCGTGGCGTTCACCTCTCCCTGTCCGATGGCAATGGAGATGACGGTGAGTCCGTTCCACGATCCTCGGTAGGCGTTGTCGTAGTATTCGGCATTGGGAATCAGGCCGCGCTTCTCGCCCGGCAGGTCAATGCCGAGGCGATAACCGAAGCCCATGCTGACCATGTAGTCGCGCCAGCGGTTCATGGCGTTCTGCACTGATCCGTATTTATTTCTCGCTCCCAGCATGTAGTACAGTCCCCAGCAGAAGTAGCCGTTGCAGGAGGTGGAGAGGGCAGGCACGAGTGAGAGCGGTGAGGCGTGGCTGTGGCAACCGACGTGCAGTCCCCGGAAGGTGAAGCCGTGCGAGCAGGGATAGACGGTGTACGTCGGATTGAGGATTCCCTCGCTCACGAAGGTCAGTCCCTGCGTGGTCTTGAAGGTGGAGCCCGGCGGATACTGCCCCATGATGCTGCGGTTGAGCAGCGGCTTGAGCGGACTCCTTGCCAGGATTCTATGGTTCTTGGCGCGCTTGCGCCCTGCCATCTTGCGTAGGTCGTAGGACGGTGACGACACCATGCAGAGCACCTCGCCCGTAGAAGGTTCGATGGCCACGATGCTGCCGATCTTTCCCTCCATCAGGCGTTCGCCCAGAGCCTGCAGATCTACGTCGATGGACAGGGTGAGGTTTTTCCCCGGCACGGGAGTTTTGTCCAGTGCCCCATTCTGATAATGCCCCTGAATGCGTCCGTGGGCATCGCGCAGGAAGATTTTAACGCCTTTCTCGCCGCGCAGTTGTTTCTCGTATTTCCGTTCTACGCCCAGTTTCCCGATGTAGTCGCCAGGGGAATAATAGTCGTCTTCCTCGATGTCAGCTGGCGACACCTCGGCCACGTCGCCGAGCACGTGGGGGGCATAGGGGTAGCAGTACTGCCGGATGCTTCGCTTCTGCACGTAGAAACCGGGGAAGCGGAACATCTTCTCTTGAAAGACGGAATACTCCTTGTCCGACAACTGGCTCATGAACATCTGTTGGGTGAAGCGGCTGTAGCCCGGATTCTTGGAGCGGTCTTTCATCGTTGCCATGCGCCGATCAAACTCTGCTTTCGTGATGTTGAGTGCCTTGCAAAGCTCCAGCGTGTCGAGGCGACCCTTGGCCTCGTTGATGACCACCATAAGGTCGTAGGCCGGCTGGTTGTAGACGAGCAGCTTGCCGTTTCTGTCGGTGATGACGCCGCGTGAGGGAAACTCCACCTGTTTGAGGAAGGCGTTGGAATCGGCATTCTTCTTGTAGTCGTCGCTCATGATCTGGAGGAAGAAGAGCCGCACGATGTAGACGACGATGATGAAAACGGCCACGCCGCCGATGACATAGGGTCTGTTGTCGATTCCGGTTTCTTTCATGGGCTACTGGCTGACGCTTTCCACGGTCAGGATCAATACCAGGGTGAACACTGCGCTGCCCACCACACACAGGCTCCACCGCGCGAGGTCGAAATAGGAGAAGGTTTCGAGGGAGAAGAACACCAGGCAATAAATCAGCACCAGCATGGTGATGTAGTAGATGAACTTTACCCCGAGGGTGTGGAAGGACGGCACGAGGTTGTCGGCCGCATTGCGCGGCACGAAGAGCCAGAGCAGCAGGGGTTGCAGGAGACCGAGGAGAGTCAGCGATCCTGCCGCTGCTCCGGGCGTGTTGGAGAAGATGTCGACGGCCAGTCCGAGGAAGAAGCTCCACAGCAGGACGACCCATTTCGGATAGCCCGTCGGGAACTTTGCCACGAACCAGACGTAGAGCAGCGGTGTGGCGACCCCGAAAAGGTGGATGTGCCCGAACACCGTTGCCTGCGCCAGAATGAAGACAACGAACAGTACTACCCGTTTTATGCTATCGATGGACATTTCGTTTTTTATTCCTTGACGTTCAGTTCGAGGGAGTCGCGCGCAGCCTGCAGGACGCGGACGCGCTCCTTGATGGATTTATCAGCAATGACGACCACGTCGCGCAGGCATCCGAAGTCCGTGAAGAGTCGCACCTTGACGCGGTATGAGAGTCCGTCGGGCGAGTTGTAGGTCGTTTCTACGCGTCCCACCAGGACTCCCGGCGGGAAGATGCTGGAGTAGCCGTTGGTCTCGACCTTGTCGCCCCACTTGAAGCGGGCGTGGCGCGGCACATCCTCCAGGTAGGCCACAGAGGCATCCTTTCCATCCCAGCGCAGCACGCCGAAATAGCCTCGCCCGCGTATGGCGCAACTGATTTGCGACGACTTGTTGAGCACGGGGATCACCACGGAGTAGTGGTCTGCGACGAGACAGGTGACACCCACGATGCCCAGTCCGCAGGCCACGCCCATCCCCACTTCGACGCCGTCGGCCGATCCGCGGTCGATGGTCATCAGGTTGTCGGGGCGGTGCAGCTCGCTGGAGACCACCTTGGCCGGCACGATCCGGTAGTGGCCGAGCATCTGCAATCCCTGCCGTTCCGCCGCCGTGGTGTCTTGGGTGAGTTCACCGTAGAGTTTCCGCAGCTGCGTGACCTGCCGTTCGAGGTAGAAGTTGCGCAACGTCAGCTCCTCGTTGGCTCTCGCCTGCGTGAAATAGGACGCCAAATCCGACCTCATTTCGTTGACCTTTCCGGCCACGACGTTCGCCGACGAGAGCCACGCGCTGCCCTGATAGCTGTTGTAGCGGAACAGCAACACGGCGCTGATGGTCTCGAGTAGCAGGAAAAGAAACCAGTGGTGGTGCTTCTTGAGGAACTCCAGCAGGTTTTGCATTACGCCTTTATCTTATCGCATCAGGAACGTGAAACGGTGCAGGTTCTTCAACGCAATGCCCGCACCTCTTGCCACAGAGTGCAACGGGTCTTCTGCCACGTGGAACGTGAGGTTGATCTTCTCGGTCAAACGCCGGGCGAGACCGCGCAACTGTGAACCGCCTCCGGAGAGCCAAATGCCGTTCTTCACGATGTCGGCATAGAGTTCCGGCGGTGTGTTTTCGAGGGCCGAGATGATGGCGTTCTCTATCTTGATGATCGTCCTGTCGATGCAGTGGGCGATTTCCTGATAGCAGACGGACACCTCCATGGGCAGTGCAGTGACGCGGTTCGGGCCGTGCACCACAAAGTCTTCCGGGGCTTCGTCGCCGAGGTCGGTGAGCACCGAACCGACGCTGATTTTGATGCGTTCCGCCATGCGCTCGCTGATCTTCACGTTGTGCTGGCGTGCCATGTAGTCCTGGATGTCGGTCGTCAGGTCGTCGCCTGCGGTGCGGATGGAGTTGTTGCAGACGATGCCGCCGAGGCTGATGACGGCAATCTCCGTGGAGCCACCACCGATGTCGACAATCATGTTGCCTTCCGGTGCTTCTACGTCAATGCCGATACCAATGGCAGAAGCCATCGGTTCGAAGATGAGGTAGACGTCGCGACCGTCGGCGTGCTCGGCCGAGTCGCGCACGGCGCGCAGCTCCACCTCGGTAGATCCGGAGGGCACACCGATGACCATGCGCAGCGAGGGCGAGAAGAGGTGCGACCCCGTGTTCGCCATCTTGATGAGGCCGCGCATCATCTGCTCGCAGGCAGAGAAGTCGGCAATCACACCGTCGCGCAGGGGACGTATGGTTCGAATGTTGGCGTTTGTTTTCTCATACATCATCTTGGCCTCGTTGCCGACGGCAATCATCTTGTCCGTGCGGCGGTCAAGAGCAACCACCGACGGCTCGTCGACCACAATCTTGCCATCGCTGATGATGATGGTGTTGGCCGTTCCGAGGTCCATGGCTATTTCCTGTACAAAGCTGAAAAATCCCATTTTCTTTCTATGTTTCGTCTATAATCGTTCTGTTGTTTACTGTTTGTTGAACCATGCGTGGATGGCCGTGTCGTAGTGGCTGCTGACGCCAAAGGCGCGCGTGGCGAACATCCGGCGCTGATCCAGTGTGGTGGCGGCACCCTGTTTGTTAAGAATGTCGAGCAACACGCCGTATTCGGCCTTGGAGGGCACGATGACCACGTCGTTGAAGTTCTTGGCTCCGGCGCGGATGAGCGAAATGCCGCCGATGTCTATCTTTTCGATGATGTCGGCCTCGCTGGCTCCGCTGGCCACGGTCTGTTCGAAGGGGTAGAGGTCCACGATGACGAGGTCGATTTCCGGAATCTCGTACTGGGCCATCTGCTGGCGGTCGCCCTCGTTGTCGCGGCGTCCGAGAATGCCCCCGAACACCTTCGGGTGCAGCGTCTTGACGCGTCCGCCGAGGATGGAGGGATAGGTCGTCACGTCTTCCACCTTCCCACATTCGTAGCCGAGACCCTCGATGAAGGTCTGTGTGCCGCCTGTGGAGAGGAACTTCACGCCCTCGTCATGGAGCTTGGCCAGCAACTCCTCCAGACCGTCCTTATGGAACACGGAGACGAGTGCCGTCCTGATTTTCTTGGTTTCTTCCATATATTGCAATATAACGTTATATCGTCTGTCTGAATCGGTATTTCCCCGAAACGCGCTGCAAAGGTACAAAAAAACTAATACATACAAACTGTTTTCCGAAAAAAACAAGGTACGGGGCAAGGAAAACTATTTTAAGGGGGGGGGTAGTCAGTTCTATCGCCGCAGAAAATACAGTTTTCTTAGTGGGCGAAAATTATTTTCCCAGGCAGAGAAAAATATTTTCCTAGGCAGAAAGAAAAATTTTCCTAGGCAGAGAGAAAAATTTCCCCAGTAGTAACGATGAAGAAATAACTTGAGCAGTTTTTAGCAGCTGCGGGCTGAAAGCCCATCGTGTTTCTGCCCATCGTATTTCAAGGGTCATGGGAAATACAAAAAAAAAGAGTGCACCGAAGCAAACTTGCCTGACGCACTCCTTCTAACCTCTCGTAGCGGGAGGGGGACCCGAACCCTCGACCTCCGGATTATGAATCCGACGCTCTAACCAGCTGAGCTACCCCGCCATGGGCTGAAAAGCGGGTGCAAAGGTAATGCAATCTTTTCAAATAACAAAACTTTTTCGGGAAAAACTTTGCCGTCTCGGTATTTTATCGTATTTTTGCACTTGAAACGAACTCAAAATAGAACGAAGTATGCATATTCTGAGGAAAGAATATTCCGTTTCCGCCAAGTCGCCACGCATTGTGTGGGACATGATAGGCAGTGCAGCAGGCATGCAGAAATGGCTGGCTGACCGTGTGACGGAAGACGGCAACCACTGGACTTTCACCTGGGGAGAGCCCTGGACCGAACGCGACACCAAGGTGGCGGAAGTGGTCGAGAGCGTCAAGCCCCACTATATCCGTCTGAAATGGGACTATCAGGAGACCGACCCGCAGGCCTACTGGGAGATGCGCATTGAGCAGAGCGAACTGACCGGCCACATCCACCTCATCGTCACGGACTACGCCGACGACGAGGACATCAACGACCTCAGCGACCTCTGGGACAAGAACATGGAACACCTTCACCGCGTCAGCGGTCTCTAACCCCGCCATTCTCAGCCACGAATGTTTCGAATCAAGAAATTAGACCTCTTCATCGCCAAGCAGTTCGGACTGCTGTTCGTGGGAACCTTCTTCATCTGCCAGTTCGTGCTGATGATGCAGTTCCTGTGGCGTTATGTGGACGAAATCATCGGCAAGGGACTGTCGCTCACCGTTATGACGCAGTTCTTCTGGTACATGGGTCTGATGCTCATGCCCCAGGCCTTCCCTCTGGCCATTCTCCTCAGCTCGCTCATCACCTTCGGCAACCTCGGCGAAAGCTCGGAGCTGACGGCCATCAAGGCCGCCGGCATCTCGCTCACCCGATCGATGCGCTCCCTCGTCGTCATCGTCTGCGGCATCTGCTGCATCTCCTTCTATTTTCAGGAGGTCATCGGTCCACAGTCGTTCGTGTCGTTCCGCCAGCTCCTCCTGTCCATGAAGCAGAAGAACCCGGAGATGGAAATCCCGGAAGGCATCTTCTACGACGGCGTGAGCGGATCGAACATCTACGTCCAGCAGAAGAACGTGGAGACGGGAATGCTCTACGGACTGATGATCTTCCGCACCAACGGCGGCTACGACGACCACGCCATCATCCTGGCCGACTCGGGCACTATGCAGTCCACCGCCGAGAAGAAGCACATCCTGCTGACCCTCTACAGTGGCGAGTGGTTTGAAAACATGAAGCAACAGGACATGGCCGGGCCGGCCAACGTGCCCTACCGCCGCGAGACGTTCGCCAACAAGCGCATCCTGCTCGACTTCGACGGCGACTTCAACCTGGCCGACGCCGGGGGAATCGCCACCGATGCCCGATCGAAAGGCATGCGGCAACTGCTCCACGACCTCGACTCCATACGAGAATACAACGACTCCGTGGGACACGCCGTCTTCCATGAAGCCCAAAACAACTACCTCCGCCTGACGCTGCCCGATCGGAAAGACTCGGCGAAGGTGGCGGCGGCCATCAAGAGCGGAAAACTCAACTTCGACTCGGCCTTCGCCAAACTGCCGGCCGACGCCAAGCAGAGCGTCATCAAGCGCGCGGCCGACAATGCACAGGCGGCCACGACCGACCTCACCTTCAAGGCCGACTATGCGGCCTACCTCAACCGCAGCGAACGACTGCACCAGATCGAGGCCATCAACAAGGTCACGCTGTCGCTCTCGTGCCTCATCTTCTTCTTCATCGGCGCGCCCCTCGGAGCCATCATCCGGAAGGGCGGACTCGGCATTCCCGTGCTCGTCTCCGTGCTCGTCTTCATCGTCTACTTCATCCTCGAAAACACGGGCATGAAGATGGCGCGCGACGACAACTGGACGGTGTGGTTCGGAAAACTGCTGGGCACCGTCGTCCTCACGCCCGTGGCCGCCTTCTTCACCTACAAGGCCAACAACGACTCTGTCGTGTTCAACATTGACCTCTACAAGTCCATGTTCATGCGACTGCTCGGCCTGCGCGCGAAACGACACATCAGCAGCAAGGAGGTCATCATCGAAGACCCGGACTACCTCAACGACGCATGGCAGCTGCTGGACATCAACCAGGAAATACGGCAGTACAATGCCGATCACCGGCTGCTGCGCCTGCCCAACCCCATCAAGGTGTTCTTCCGTCCGGGCGACGACCATAACATCGAGCGCATCATCGGCAGGGAGGACGGCCTCATACGCGACCTGATGAACACGCGCGACCGCGCCATCATCACCTACCTCAACCGACTGCCCATCGTGGCCACCCACGCCCACACGCGCCCCTTCCGCCGCAAATGGCTCAACGCCATCACCGGACTGTTCATCCCCGCTGGCCTCGTGCTCTACCTCCGCATGTGCCGCTTCCGCTTCCGGCTGTACAAAGACCTCGTGGCCATCACGCAGAACAACGAACTCATCGCCCGGCGGATTGCCGAAATGACCAAGACTGATTTCAACTCCCTATATATAATAAGGTGTAACCCCGAAGAAGAAACACATGATTATGGAAACACTCCAGGTTAATACGATAGAAGAGGCCGTTCAGGACTTCCGCGACGGCAAGTTTGTCATCGTTGTCGACGATGAAGACCGCGAGAATGAAGGCGACTTGATTTGCGCCGCAGAGAAAATCACGCCGGAAATGGTGAACTTCATGCTGAAACACGCACGCGGCGTGCTCTGCGCACCGCTTACCATCAGCCGCAGCGTCGAGCTGGACCTGCCCCACCAGGTGCAGGACAACACCTCGCTGCTCGGCACGCCGTTCACCGTCACCATCGACAAGATTGAAGGCTGCACCACGGGCGTTTCGGCCCACGACCGCGCCGCCACCATCAAGGCATTGGCCGACCCCAGCGCCACGCCGCAGACCTTCGCCCGCCCCGGCCACGTCAACCCGCTCTACGCCCAGGACAACGGTGTGCTCCGCCGAAGCGGACACACGGAGGCCGCCATCGACCTCTGCCACATGGCCGGACTCTATCCTGCCGGTGCACTGATGGAAATCATGAACGACGACGGCACGATGGCGCGCCTGCCGGAACTCGTGAAGTTCGCCCGGCAGCACGACCTGAAAATCATCACCATCAAGGACATGATTGCCTACCGACTGCAGAAGGAGTCGCTCATCGAGGTCGGCGAGGAAGTAGACCTGCCCACGGAGTACGGCCACTTCCGCCTCATCCCCTTCCGGCAGAACAGCACGGGACTGGAACACATGGCACTCATCAAGGGCACGTGGAAGGAAGACGAGCCACTGCTCGTCCGCGTACACTCGTCGTGCATGACGGGCGACATCCTCGGTTCCATGCGGTGCGACTGTGGCGAACAGCTCCACAAGGCCATGCAGACCATCGACAGGGAAGGGAAGGGCGTCATCATCTACATGCAGCAGGAAGGACGCGGCATCGGACTGATGAATAAGATTGCCGCCTATAAGTTGCAGGAGGAAGGACTCGACACCGTGGACGCGAACCTCCACCTCGGCTTCAAGGCCGACGAACGCGACTATGGTTGCGGCGCACAGATGCTCCGCCACCTGGGTGTCCACAAGATGCGGCTGCTCACCAACAACCCCGTCAAGCGCGTCGGACTGGAGGCCTACGGACTGGAAATCGTGGAAAACGTGCCCATCGAAGTCACGCCGAATAAGTTCAACCGCCACTATCTGGAGACGAAGAAAAACCGCATGGGACACACGCTGCACCTTAAATAACCGCCATTTTGTTGCATTTTCGTGAAGAAAATGTAAAAATCGGCAGATTTCTTTCGTGGAAAAGAAATAATTGACTACTTTTGCAGTTAAATCTACTCATACAAGCAAGACAAAGAACATGGCACAACTATCTGACCGACTCCAACGGCTGGCTCCCTCTGCAACACTCGCAATGTCGCAGAAGAGCGCGGAAATGAAGGCACAGGGCATCGACGTCATCAATATGAGCGTCGGCGAACCGGACTTCAACACGCCGGACCACATCAAGGAGGCCGCCAAGAAAGCGGTGGACGAGAACTACTCTCGCTACTCCCCCGTACCCGGATACGCTGACCTGCGCAAGGCCATCGCCGACAAGCTCCAACGCGAAAACGGACTGGACTACACCGTCAACGAGATTCTCGTGTCGAACGGAGCCAAGCAGAGCGTGTGCAACACCGTTATGGCGCTGGTCAACCCCGGTGACGAGGTCATCATCCCGGCTCCCTACTGGGTGAGCTACCCGCAGATGGTGAAGTTGGCCGGTGGCACGCCCGTCATCGTTGAGGCTGGCTTCGCGCAGAACTTCAAAATGACACCCGATCAACTGGAAGCCGCCATCACGCCGAAGACGCGCCTACTCATCCTTTGCTCCCCGAGCAATCCTACAGGCAGTGTCTATTCCAAGGAAGAACTCCAAGGACTGGCCGAGGTCATCAAGCAACACGACGACCTCTTCGTGCTGGCCGACGAAATCTACGAGCACATCAACTACGTGGGACACCACGAGAGCATCGCCCAGTTCCCCGGCATGAAGGATCGCAGCATCATCGTCAACGGTGTGTCGAAGGCCTACGCCATGACGGGTTGGCGCATCGGCTACATCGCCGCACCCGAATGGATTGTCAAGGGCTGCAACAAACTGCAAGGACAATACACCAGCGGTCCCTGCTCCGTCAGCCAAAAAGCCGCCGAGTTTGCCTACACCCAGAGCCAGGAGTGCGTGGAGCAGATGCGTCAGGCGTTCGAACGACGCCGCGACCTCATCGTGAAACTCGCCAAGGACATTCCCGGACTGGAGGTCAACGTGCCGCAGGGTGCCTTCTACCTCTTCCCGAAATGCAGCAGCTTCTACGGCAAGAGCGACGGACAGACCACCGTCAACAACTCCAGTGAACTGGCGCTCTATCTCCTCGAAAAAGGACACGTGGCCACGGTGGGCGGCGACGCTTTCGGCGACCCGGAATGCTTCCGTATGAGCTACGCCACCAGCGACGAAAACATCGTCGAGGCCATGCGCAGGATCAAGGAGACACTGGCGCAGCTGGAATGAAAAACAACTTTTGCGCGTTAAAAGTTCTTAATTGTAGCATTTGTACGCAACAAATGAGTATCTTTGCTAACGGTTAGCGTAAGGAAACGACAGAAACGCAATCGTCTAAAAACCGCAAATAACATCAAATCAGAAACATATACAACTTTATTAATAACTAAAATTACATTCAAAATTATGGCAACTACAAAAAAAGCAGCCCCCGCCAAAAAAGGTCAGGGCTTTCAGGGAGTAAAAGGAGCATTCTGGATCATCGCTGTCTGCTTCGTTCTCGCAGTGTGTTTCTTCAAGTACTTCCTCGGTAATGCAGACCACATCAATCCTGCAAACGGCGAAGTGATTGACGGCAACATGTGGGGTACGATCTACAAAGGTGGTATCGTCGTTCCTGTGATCCTTACCCTTTTGTTCTCCGTTATCGCTCTGTCCATCGAGCGTGGTCTCGCTCTGAACACCGCTTTCGGTAAGGGCAAGCTCCCCAAGTTCGTGGCTAACATCAAGGCTGCTCTCAACGCCAACGATTTCGTGAAGGCTCAGGAGCTCTGCGACAAGCAGCGCGGTTCTGTGGCTAACGTAGTAGGTGCTTCTCTCCGCGCTTACAAGGAGATGGAAGCCGTTTCCGGCATCAAGAAGGCCCAGAAGATCGCCAAGATCCAGCAGGCTCACGAAGAGGCTACCCAGCTGGAGATGCCTACGCTGACCATGAACATGCCGATCATCGCCACCATCGTTACCCTCGGTACACTGACCGCTCTGTTCGGAACTGTGGTAGGTATGATTCGTTCGTTCGCCGCTCTGGCTGCCGGTGGTGGTGCTGACTCTCAGGCTCTGTCTCTCGGTATTTCTGAGGCTCTGGTGAACACCGCATCAGGTATTTTGACCTCTTGGGTCGCTGTTGTGGCTTACAACTACTACACCAATAAGATTGACAAGTTGACATTCGCCCTCGACGAGGTTGGTTACTCCATTGCTCAGACTTACGAAGCAAACCACACAGAAGAGGCTTAATTTTTGCTAACCCTTTAAAATTTTATCGCTATGGGTAAAGTAAAAATTAAGAAAA